>NZ_JBEXZT010000048.1:0-28469 GCF_040631275.1 Streptosporangium sp. NPDC020145
GGAGGAGTTCACCTACGCCACCGCCGAGACCGTGCTGGCCTACGGCGACGTCATCATCGTCTCCGGCAAGACCAAGCAGATCGAGCGCTTCACCGGCCTGCCCTGAAAGGGTACGAACTCCCGCGAAAAGGCTCTGGTCAACGCTCCTCGCCGCTGTTACCGTCAACGTCGGAGCGCCGGGAAGTCTGGTCGGCAACGTCATATCGGACCGGCTTCGAGGAGGCGCCCATGCCGGGCAGCCCTGCCGTGCTCATCAGTGACCTGACCAAGCGTTTCGGCGGCGTCCACGCGTTGAACGGCCTGAACCTCAGTGTGCGAACGGGCGAGGTGCACGGCTTCCTCGGCCCGAACGGGGCCGGTAAGACCACGGCCCTGCGCGTCCTGCTGGGGTTGATGCGCGCCGACTCCGGTCACGCCGAACTCCTCGGCGGACACCCGTGGCGTGACGCCGTCGAACTGCACCGGCGGCTGGCCTACGTGCCGGGCGATGTCGTGCTCTGGCCGACGCTGTCCGGCGGGGAGGCCATCGACCTGCTCGGGCGGCTACGCGGCGGACTCGACCTGCGGCGCAGGGCGGAGCTGCTGGAGCGCTTCGACCTTGACCCGACGAAGAAGGGCGGCGCCTACTCCAAGGGGAACCGGCAGAAGGTCGCACTCGTCGCCGCGCTGGCCTCCAACGTCGAACTGCTGTTGCTGGACGAACCCACCTCCGGTCTCGACCCGCTCATGGAGGCGGTGTTCCGCGACTGCGTAGCCGAAGAGCGGGACAACGGCCGTACCGTGCTGCTGTCCAGCCACATCCTGTCGGAGGTCGAGGCACTGTGCGACCGGGTGACCATCGTCCGTGAGGGCAGGGTCGTCGAGAGCGGGACGCTGACCCAGCTGCGCCACCTGAGCCGCACGTCCGTCACCGCCGAACTCGCCCGTACACCGGACGGGCTGGCCGCGCTTCCCGGCGTGCACGACCTGGTCGTCGACGGCCCGCATGTGCGGTTCGAGGTCGACCCCGACGGGCTCGACGGCGTCCTGCGTCTGCTCAGCGAAGCGGGCGTGCGAAGCCTCGCCTGCCGGCCGCCGTCCCTGGAGGAGCTGTTCCTGCGGCACTACCGGGTGAACGCGGCATGAGCGCCCTCACCGGCACCGGCACACTGGTTCGGCTCGCCCTCCGCCGCGATCGGCTGCGACTGCCCATCTGGGTCGTCGTCATCCCCGGGCTGGTGACGGCCACCGCTTCGGCGATCGTCGAGCTGTACCCGACCATGGGGGAGAGGCTCGCGCTGGGGCTCGCCATCGGCGCCAACCCGGCTCTGCGGGCGCTCACCGGACCGATCTTCGATCCGTCCTCCGCCGGAGGTCTGACCGCCTGGCGGGTGACCGGCGTCGCCGCCGTCCTCACCAGCCTGTTGAGCGTCCTGTTCGTCACCCGGCACACCCGCGCCGAGGAGGAGACCGGCCGAGCCGAGCTGATCGGCGCCGGGACGGTCGGCCGTCACGCGCTTCCGGCGGCCGCCGTACTCGTGGCCGGTGCGGCGAACCTCGCCGTCGCCCTGCTCAGCGCGCTCGGTCTGGCCACGCGG
The DNA here is from genome assembly GCF_040631275.1 of Streptosporangium sp. NPDC020145. NCBI lineage: Bacteria > Bacillati > Actinomycetota > Actinomycetes > Streptosporangiales > Streptosporangiaceae > Streptosporangium > Streptosporangium sp. NPDC020145. Next base: position 1,578 of record NZ_JBEXZT010000048.1, read on the forward strand.
GGACTGCCCGTCTCCGGGGCGCTGGCCTTCGGCCTGTCGGTGGCGGGGACGGGCTGGGTGTTCACCGGCGTCGCGGCGCTGACCGCGCAACTGACCGAGACGGCCCGCGCCGCCAACGCCATCGCCCTCGCCGCACTCGGTCTGGCCTTCCTCCTGCGGGCGGCGGGAGACGCGGCCGACGGTGACACGCTGTCCTGGCTGTCCCCCCTCGGCTGGGCGCAGCGGGTGCGGGCCTTCGCCGACGAGCGATGGACGGTGTTCGCCCTGTTCGCCGTGGCCGCGGCGGCTCTGTCGGCCGTCGCCCACCTGCTGGCCGGGCGTCGTGATGTCGGAACGGGTCTGCTGTCGTCCAGGCGGGGGCCCGCGACGGCGGCACCACGTCTGAGCGGCCCGACGGCCCTGGCCTGGAGACTGCACCGAGGCGTGCTGCTGGGCTGGGTGATCGCGTTCGCCGTCGTGGGAGCGGTGTTCGGCGCGCTGGCCCTGAGCGTGGGCGACATCGTGGACGACAATCCGCAGCTCGCCGCCCTGATGGCGGGGTTCGGCGGCGCGGGGGCCGTTGTCGACGCCTTCCTCGCCACCGTGATGAGCCTGCTGGGCATGGTGGCCGCGGGTTACGCGGTGCAGGCCGCGTTGCGGCCACGGGCCGAGGAGGTCGCGGCGCGCGCCGAACCGGTCCTGGCGGCGGCCGTGTCCCGCTGGCGGTGGCCGGCCGGTCATCTGGTGTGGGCACTTGGGGGCGCCACGACGGTCCTCGCCGTGGCGGGGCTGGCCGCCGGTCTCGCACACGGTATTCGTGTCGGTGATCCCGCGGGTCAGGCCCTTCGTATCACCGGTGCGGCGCTGGCGCAGGCGCCCGCGGTGTGGGTGATGGCCGGGGTCGCGGTGCTGTTGTTCGGGTTCGTACCCCGGCTGACCAGCCTCGCGTGGGCGGTGCTGGGGGCGTTCGTCCTGCTCGGCCAGCTGGGCAGGTTGCTCGGGATCGACGAACGGATCCAGGACCTGTCGCCCTTCGCCCATCTGCCGCGGGTTCCCGGAGGCGAGGCGACGTTCGGCCCTCTCGCCTGGCTGGTCGTGGTCGCCGCGGCGCTGGTCCTGGCGGGTCTGGCCGGTTTCCGGCGGCGAGATCTGACGGGCGGCTGACCGGTCCGCGCCGGTCGCGGGCAGGCCGGGTCCCTGCGGGTTCGCCGCGCCGTCGGCAACCCGGGGACGCCCTGTGGCCGGGAGCGGTCACAGCGGCCCCGGTTCGCCACAGCCCCTTCTGACGGCTCCACCTTCGATGTCACTTTCATCCCTGGAAAGGCGGAACGAATGCTCGTACTCGCCATCCTCAGTGTGATCGGTCTCGCTGTGCTCGCGCTGGCCGCCGACCATCTGGTCATCGGCGCCGGACGGCTGGCCGGGCGGCTCGGTGTCCAGCCGGTCGTCGTCGGCGTCGTGGTCATCGGATTCGGCACCAGTGCCCCGGAGCTGGTCGTGGCCGCCACGGCGGCCGCCCGGGGACACACGGATCTGGCCGCCGCGAGCCTGGTCGGCTCCAACATCGTCAACATGACGCTGATCCTCGGCGTCGGCGGGCTGACGGCCGCACTCGCCGTACGGTCGTCGATCCTGCGGCGTGAGGCTCCGTTGTCCCTGGCCGCGGTGACGGCGTTCGCGGTGGCCCTGACGTACGGCCTCGGCCCGGTGACGGGTGTCCTTCTCACCCTGGCGATGGTCGCCTCGGTGGTCATGCTCCTGAGGTTCGCCCGTGCGGACCCGCGAGACGCCCTGGTCGCCGAGACCACGGATCACCTTGGGGCCGCGATACGGCCCCGCCTGGTGGTCGAGGCAGCCCGGACGATCGTCGGGTTGGGCGGAACACTGCTGGGGGCGCAGTTGCTCGTCGCCAACGTCTCCGAGCTCGCCATCCGGGCTGGAGTGTCCTCCCAGGTCGTAGGTTTCACCCTGGTGGCGCTCGGCACCTCGCTGCCCGAGCTGGTCACCTCGGTCCAGGCGCAACGCCGTGGCGACGGTGACCTGGTCATCGGCAACCTGCTGGGCAGCAATCTGGTCAACAGTCTGGTGGGAGGAGCGGTGGTCGCCTTCTCCTCCGGCGGTGTGCCGTCCGCTGTGGCTCCGGCGCTGGTCGTGGCCATGGTCGGCATCAGCGGAATCAGCTGGGGCCTGCTCGCCCGGGGCAGCAGGCTCAGCCGTCGGGAGTCGGTCCTCCTGCTCGTCCTCTACGGTGCGCTGCTCCCGCTGATCGTTTCAGCGGGTCCCTAGTCGGCCCGCGAGGAGGATCGGAACGGCCGGCGGCGACAGGAAGACGAGGCCGACGAGCCAGCGGGTGGCTCGGCGAGCTGCGGGGTCAGCGTCGGCGGTGACCTTGGCGGAGGCCTGTTCACCAGGGTGAACAGGGCGACGAACCGACCAGGGCCTGTGGGCTGTAACGGCCGGGCAGGTTTCCAACGCGGTCTCCACCTCACGCCTCCGCACGGGTGTAACGGCGGCGCAGGTGGGCTGCGGCGGTGACGATCCAGGTGAAGCCGACCAGCAGGGCGGCGTGTTCGAGCAGCCCGGCGGGTGCGGGCCGGACCACGCCCTGAAGGTCCAGTCGGAAGGCGACGCCTGCGGCGACGGCGAAGGCGATGACCAGCGCACCTGACCAGCGCGAGTAGAGCGCCCAGCCTCGACCACCGGCGTGTGGGCCTCGGGCCAGCACCAACGGCGTGGCCGCCAGAGCGGCGAACAGCACCAGACCGGCCAGCCCGTGAATGCGGCCCGCGGTGGTGACCACCTCAGACAGGCCGGGCGGGTAGCCGAGGGCGGGATCAGTGGGCACGACCCCCGCCACGACCATCGCCAGAGCGGCGGCGGCCACAAGGAACGGCGCCCAGACCGCGGCCCGGCCGGCAGGAAGAGCACGGCGCATCCCGGCGGCGAAGGCGAACAGCAGGAGCCCGCCGATCACGAAGTCGGCCGTTTGCAGCCAGCCCCGCTCGCCGGTGCCGAGCTGGCTGGCGCCGTGATGCCAGAGGCTGTAGCCGGGCCGGGTGGCGCCGTCGAGCAGGAGCAACACTGGGACGAGGACACCGGCGGCGGTGCCGCATGCGAGAAGGGGTGCGGTCGGGCGCATCGGGAACAGCCTCCTAGCTCCACGACCGAAAGATCGCGGGCCGACCAGGCTTCCCGGCTCACCGACGTTCGCGCCCCACCGTGGGGCGCGTTCCTGTAGACGCCTGGAATGTAACACCTGGCCGCCGACCCGGCCAGGTGTTCACGGCCCTCAGCCCTTGATGAAGCGGCGCGTCATGTACCGGCGTACCGGAGGCAGGGAGGCCAGCCTCAGCGGGAGCAGGCTCAGCCACAGCAGCAGCGGGCTGGCGGGGGCGTAGACGCCTTTGACGCGGCGGCCGAGCCTCTGTTTGCGTTCGGCTTCGGGCCGGATGGCGGCCTCCCACGCGGTCAGCGCGGCGGAGACGTCTCCTGGGTGGGCGGCCAGTTCGGTGCCCAGGCGGTCGGCGCCTCCGACGGCCAGTGAGGAGCCGTACCCGGCGAACAGGGTGACACACCAGGCGGCGTCGCCGAGCAGCACCACCCTGCCTCTGCTCCAGGTCGGTGCCACGACCTGGCTGATGGTGTCGAAATAGACCGAGTCGGCCCGAGCCAGCCCGGCGAGCGTTTCGGGGATGACCCAGCCGAGGTCGCCGTAGACGCGTCCCAGCTGGGTGGCGACGTCCTCGCCGGGACGGGCGTGGTCGGCGCGGTAGCCGAAGAAGGCGACGTTGCGGCCGTCGCCGACACTGATGACCGCCGCGGTACGGCCGTTGGACGACAGGGTGCCGGTCGCGCCGGGTGCGATACCGGCGGGCCGCCGGTCCAGCATGAAGACGGCGACCTTGTGCCCCAGGTCGAGCAGGAAGTCCTCCTCCGGCCCGAACAACAGGGCACGGGTGGCCGAGTGCAGGCCGTCGGCGCCGATCAGCAGGTCGGCCTCCTCGGTGCTGCCGTCGTCCAGGGCGACGCGGACGGCGTGGTCGTCCTGGTCGACGGCGGTGATGGTCGTGCCGAAGCGGATCTCGGTCCGGTCGTGGACCTTCTCGTACAGGACGGATTCGAGGTCGCCGCGCAGGATGGTGATCGAGCGCGGGCCCGTGGTGGCGGCGATGGTGGCGCGGTCGAGGGCGAAGCGGCGGGATCCGTCCCTCTTGTGGTAGATGAGTTCGGTGGTGTCGAACGCCTTGGCTCGCAGGTCGTCCAGGATGCCGAGGCGTTCGGCGGCGTCGTAGCCGATGCCGCCGAAGGTGACGGCGTAGCCGCCGCCGCGGCGGGCCGGGGCGCGTTCGACGATGAGGGTGTCCCAGCCGATCTGGTGCAGGCGCAGGGCGGTGGCCAGGCCGGCGATACCGGCTCCGATGATGACGGCACGCATGAAAGTCGGTTGTCCTTAGTGGGAGAGCTGGTCGAGCAGGCGTTGTTCGGCGGCGGCGTCCAGCCAGGTGTCGGGAGAGGGCGCGTCCGTGCGGGGTGTGGGGTCGCCTTCGGCCTGGAGCCAGGCCCAGGTGTCGGCCAGGGTCGCGCGCAGCGGGCGCGTGGTGAGGCCTTCGGTGAGGGCGGCGCTGACGTCGGCGTCGTGCATGCCGCTCGGGACACCGCCGTCGGGCAGGCGTAGCCCGAACTCCATGCCGAGCGGCAGGCCGTACCTCCGGAGGAGATCCGGTTCGGCCCACACCAGTTCGGTGTCGAAGCCGGTGACCTCCAGGGCCGTGGTGAGGAGTTCGCCGAGGGTGGTCGCGCCGGGTGGACCGGTCACGGTGAAGGCGCCGCTGAGACCGCGTTCGGCGCAGGAGAGCATCCAGGTGGCCAGGTCGCGGGCGTCGAGGTACTGCAGGGGCGCGTCGGCGGGGGAGGGGGCCAGGACCCGGCCGCCCTTCTCCAGGCGGCGCAGCCACCACGGGACGCGGCCGACGTCCTCGTACGGGCCGAGGATCATCCCGGCTCTGGCCAGTAACGCGCGCCCCGCGAAGGACTCCAGGACGGCGAGTTCGCCGCCGCGCTTGGCGGCGGCGTAGTCGGTGCCGTCGGTACTGCCGGGGTCGCCGTCGACCAGGGGCGCCGACTCGTCGGCGCCGGAGGGCCAGGGCCAGCGGTGCACGCCACGGCTGGAGACGTATCCGTAGTGTCCTGTCCTGTGCGCCAGCAGGCGGGCGGCCTCTCGCACCTCCCTGGGAGCCCAGGCCCAGGTGTCGATGACCGCGTCCCATTCGGTGTCGCCGAGTGCCTGCCGTACGGACTCGGAATCCGTGCGGTCGGCGATCAGGGCGCGGACTCCGGGGGCGGGGTCGCGGCTGAGCCCGCGGTTGAGGGTGGTCACCTCGTCGCCGCGCTCCAGCGCGGTTTCGACGACGGCGCGGCCGACGTGGTGGGTGCCGCCGAGTACGAGTAGCTTCACGATGCTCCTGAAGTGAGTGGCAGCCAGAGGGCTGACGGGTTGCGGCGGTCATGGAGGATCCCGTGTTCCGAAGAGGCGGCTCGCTCCCGGGCGCGCGCGGGGTTCGCCGGTTCCGGGGCCGCGGCCGAAGCGCGGGTGGGCGCCGCTGGAGGCCTGCAGCCGGATGCGGTGGCCGCGCGGGAAGCGGTGTGGGCCGTCGGCCACAGGGTGATGTCGGCGGTCCGGATGTCACCCGGCTCCGCGGGCGGATGCGGCCGTCGCACACGTTGACCGACCGGCCCGCGGGTCAACGTCGCAGACGCGGGTGAAGTGGTCGACGTGCGGGTTGTCCGAGCGCTGGGGCGGCCGGACGGGGACCGGGCCGATGGCCTGGACATCCTCGGTGAGGGGTGAGGTGGTGAAGGTCGGCACGTCGGCTCTGGCCTCGATGGCGCGATTGTCCTTCGCGGGCGTGGAGCCTGCCGCCATGGGGCCACGGGCCGACCAGCAGCCGCACGGCCGGCCCGGCGGCCGGGATCCCCACGTTACGCCGGACGCGGGCTGGACGGCGTAGGGCGGAGCGCACGCCGTACGAACGGCTGAACAGGGTCATGGCCGGTCACCTTCTTGTCTCGTCGCTGATGAGAGATCACGCCGCCGACCAGGCTTCCCGGCACACCATCGAACCCCTCACGAGAGGCCGATGAGAGAACAATACCGAAGTTTCAGAAATTTCTGAATATCCGTAGCTTTCGGTACTCTGTTTCTCCCAAGGAGGCGAACACGTGAACGACCGGTATGAGCAGCGGCAGGCGGCGGAACGACTGGCCCTCACCCTGACCGAAGGTGGATTACAGCGCATGGCCGCGCGCACCTTGGCGGCCTTCCTGTTCACCGACCAGGAGAGCATCACCGCCGGCGAGATCGCCGACCAGTTGGAAGCCAGCGCCGGTTCGGTGTCCGGCGCGATCAAATCCCTGACGACGGTCGGCCTGATCGAACGCCTGCCCTCGCCCGGCAGCCGCCGCGAGCACTACCGGCTCCGCGACGATGCCTGGGCCACCCTGTTCACCAGCCAGAACACCGTGATCCAGGCCATGCTCCAGGCCGCGTCAGCCGGCATCGCCGCCACCGATGAGGACGATCCCGCCCGGCGGCGCCTGACGCAGATGCGCGCCTTCTACGAGTTCCTGCTCGGCGAACTCCCCGCCCTGCTGCACCGCTGGCACCGGCAGTCCGGCTGATCCCGGCCTCGGCCGGCCGCCCCTGAGACGGGCGATCGCTCACCTGGTGCGGTGACCCCTTGGACCGTGTCCTATGGGGTGAGCCGGACGTTGGCGAGGCACGGGAAGGAACACATGGGATACAGATTCGCACCTTCCGGGGTCGCGGTGATCGCCGGTGGAGGGCCGGCCGCGCCCAGCGCTCGATGTCGGCGGGCATCGGCGATACTGTGGGCGTGGAGTACGTGTCCAGAGTGCCGCGACCGCCGCTGGACGGGCTGATCGACGACCTTTACTACCTGGAGGGCGCGCCGCCGTACGCCCGGCTGACGTTGCCGCCGATGCCGGCGGCGTTGCTCATCGTCAACCTCGGGGCGCCGTTCCGCATCCGCGCCGGCACCGACATCGAAACGGCCGAGTACGCCGACGGCTGCGTGGTCACCACACCCACCCGCGTGTTGGAGTTCGGCTACCCACTTCGGACCCGATCCGTCGGCGTGCACTTCAAGCCGTGGGGGCTGGCACCGTTCCTGCCGATGCCCGCAGCCGAGCTGTGTGACCGGCCGGTGACGGTGGAACAGGTTTGGGGTCGGCCCGCCATCGCTGAGCTGCGCGACCGGCTGGCCACGGCGAACGGACCGCACGAGATGCTGACGCTGCTTGAGAAGGAGCTGACGCGACGGCTGTGCGAGACCGCCGGTCTGGGGCTGGTCCGCCATACGAGCAGCGTCATCGCGGCTACCGGCGGGGCGGTGGCGATCGGCGACCTGAGCGTGGCAGCCGGTGTCAGCAGCACTCATCTGGCACAGAGGTTCAAGAGGCTCATCGGCGTCACGCCGAAGCGGCTGGCCCGCACCTACCGCTTCGCCGCCACCGTGTTCGCGATCGACCCCGCCGGGCCGATCGACTGGGGCGACCTCGCCGGTGGCGCAGGCTACTTCGACCAGGCCCACTTCGGTCACGAGTTCCGGGCGTTCACCGGGCTCACGCCGACCCGTTACATCGAAGTCCGGCGGCGGTTCCTGCGCGAACATCCCGGCCACACGCTGGACGGTTGGCCGCTGCCGGCCGATTGATTTCTTACAAGAGCGACGGCCCATGACACGCTAATTTGGGGCACCCCAAAGCAGAGGAGAGCCCGATGGGCAAGGTGGTCATGTACGGCTCGGTGTCGGTGGACGGCTTCGTCGCGGATGAGAACGACCAGCCCGGACCGCTGTTCGACTGGTTGTCCAGCGGTGACGTCCCGTTGGATGAAAGCGGCGAGTTGCAGGTGTCGCAGACGTCCTACGACCACACCCGGCCGTACTGGGACCAGATCGGAGTCACGATCGTCGGCCGTCACGTCTTCGACCTGACGGACGGCTGGGACGGGAAGCCTCCGGGCGGCATCGACCACGTGGTCGTCGTGTCGCACCGGCCGATGCCCGAGGGCTGGGACCCCGAGGCGCCGTTTCACTTCGTCGACGGCGTCGAGGCAGCCATGGCCAAGGCGCAGGAGCTTGCGGGTGACCGCGTGGTCGAGGTCGCCGCCGGCGACGTCGGGGGCCAGGTGCTTGCCGCGGGCCTGATCGACGAGGTGCGCATGGACGTCGTACCCGTCGTGTTCGGGTCCGGCAAGCGTTACTTCGGGTCGGTCCACGCGCAGCACCTGCTGGAGGACCCTGACGTGGTGATTCAGGGCAACCGGGTGCTTCACCTGCGCTATCGGGTGCGCCGTTGACCGATCTGGGCGGGTACGCGAAGAAACCAACTGCGAACGGTGACACCTGCCGCGCCCACGACTCCCGGGGTCGGGCCTTCCCCGCATGGCTGGAGGCCGGCGACCTCGACGGCGACCCGCTCATCGACGCCCGCAACCGCGACCACAAGACCCACATGAAGGCCGGGCTGCGCCGCGCGCCGGTGTCGAGGAGATGCCTCCTCGCCTTGCTCGTTCCTTGGATGCGAAAAGCCCCGCCCAGGCTTGCGGTGCGCCGTAGCGCAAGCCCGGGCAGGGCTGGTTTCACTGGCCGGTCAGTGTCGGCCCCAGTCCAGGACCTGGGTGTCGATCCAGTCGATGCCGCCGTAGAGGCCGGCGCCGCAGCGCTGGCGCACGCGCATTCCGCTGGCGGTGTTGGTCTCGCGCACGGTGCCGATGGGCTTGGTTCTGCCGTCGCGGCCCTGACAGCCGATGCCACGGGCCCGGGCGTCGGCCTCGATCTGGGCGGTGTCGGGCCCGTCGTCGTCGGGGTCGGCGGTAGCCGCGGCGGGCAGGGCCAGGGCTCCGAGAACGAGCAGCGCGGCGACGGCGCCGACGGGCAGGAACCTGGTGAGGGTTCGGGACATGCTCACGTCCTTGAGGGTCGGGGCTGGGTGCGCCCGGGATGAAGAGCCTCGGCGAAGTGGCTCTTGGGGGTGTGTCCGACCCCAAGGATTTCCTTACAGTGATCGGTCAACTACTATCCGCATCGACAGGGTGGTGTCACTCCTGCAACATCAGTCACTCGGCGAGCAAAGGACACCTTCCGCGCGAGAGTCGAGCTGGCCTTATCCGCTGAGTCTTCTTCTGGCTTCTCGCTCCGGGGGGGGGGCGGCTCGCTGAGATCGAAGGGGGTCTCAGCGGATAGGGAGAGTTGGGCAGTTCGCGGACCTGTTGCCAATGCGGCCGGAGTTCCACCCGGGTCATCCGTCGGGCTGTCATCGCAGGCGTGTCGGTGACCGGGTCGTCTTCGACAAGCTGCTGCGTTTCGGCTGTCCCTGCGAGGCGATCGCGGATGCGACGTGCTCGGCCACGACGATCCGCAGCCGTCGTGACGAGTGGACACCTCTGGGGACCTTCGCGCAGTTCAAGCGGATCGCGCTGGAGTCCTACGACCGGATCGTCGGCCTGGTCCTGGACCGGGTTGCTGTGGACGGCTGCATCGCCAAGGCGCCTGGACTCCGGCAAGACCCGCGCCCTGCTTGCCGAACGTGGCCCGGACGGCCGGATCGCGCGCAAGGGCGAGAAGGCACCGGTCCAGGCAAGCGACAGGTGGCATGTGGAGCGTACCCATGCCTGGCAGAACGCCTTCCAGCGCCTCGCCCGCTGCCACGAACACCACGCAACGGTCATTAACGCGTTCTTCGATCTCGCCGACACCGTTATCACCGTACGCAGCCTGATCCGCCGGGCCTGGACAACCCACCGCTGGGACAACCGGCCCAACCGCCACCCGTGAACACACGCCCGATGGCGCGTCGAGTGGTTCATCGCTCGTCGTCGAGGCCCTCAACGTCGACAGGCTGCCTTCCGTCGAACGTCACGAGGATTCCGTAGGGGTCCGCCAGCCGGAGCCTGCTCTCCGTGAAACGGATTGCCCAGGTTCGGTCGGCCCACACGGTCGCTTCGGGGACTGCCAGTGGCAACTCCGGAAGGTCGAGCCAGCTCAGTTCCTCGGTTGTGAGCTCGAAGTGCGATTCCCGGAGTCGGGTGCGGCAGTACTCCAGAGCTTGGTCGACGAAGACATCGAAATGGCTCACGACGTCGTGAGCGAAATGGAGGGTGGCCTCTTCCGGCGGGGCGGCCGGTTCGACCACCAGACTCATCCCGGTCTCGACCGCGCCTTTCGGCTCCGGGAAGTAACCGGTCCAGCAGACCAGCGATGGAGGGCTCTCCATCCTTCTCAACACGACCTCGGCGATACGCACGGTCGCGGGCAGTCTCGCGTCAACGCCAGGCTCTTCAGCGCCCGAGCTTCTCGTGGGTGCGCCGTTGTCGGTCATCGGCTCAGCGTAGGTCAAGCCTGGTCATGATGATGATCGACAGCCGAGGCGCGTAGCCACTTGTGCCCTCCGACCCAAGCCCTATTCGCGCGGTCTGTTAGCCGTAATGGTGTCGTCGACTGTTCAGGAAAGGAGGTGGATCAGATGCAGGACACGCGTACGGAGCCGGTGAAGGTGTACGAGTCGCCACTGGTGGCGGAGGCCGGCGCGTTCGTCGTCACGACCTTCGGCAGCCTCGACCCCAACCGCCGGAGGGCGGCATCTCCTACCGCGACGAAGACGACGACTGAGACTGACCGACGGTTCGGAACGGAGAAGGGGCGGCCGGATGCGCCGGTGCGACCGAGCGCAGCTGGTGACATCGCCGGACCGTGCGGCGGCCGACGCCGTCGAACAGGCACGGAGGCACGGGTGTCGGTGTGGTGCCACACGCACCCGGCCGTCCCTCGGCCGGCGCTTGAGCCGGTGACACCGACTTGAGCGCCGGGCCTCTTGACCGCCCGTGCTTCCCGCTCGGCTACCGCGAGAGACCGAAGCGCAGGTGAAGGGCGCGGCGCTTTCCCCTCCGCCGGATCATCCCCCTTCTTCTACGTCCCCGTACCATTGTTCGGCCTCTTGCCGCAGCCGACCGTTCGGAAGGGAGCTCACGACCGTGAGGAAGTCGTCGACGTCCCGATGCGAGGGAAGGATCTCTACGGGCACGGTGTCGAACGCGTAGGGCGACCCCGTCACGGGCAGCACATCGTCGATTTCAAGCACCACCGCGGTGCGGTCGCGCAGGAGCCGGCGGTAGACGGACACGTACAGGTCCCGCTGGTAGCCGCGCCCCGTCCACTCCTGCTCCGCCAGGCCGAACCGGACACCCAGGCGGACGACGTCCTGCCACAGTAGTTCCAGCAGCGGGGGAGCCGCGTTCGCCCGCTCGCGTTCGTGTCGTGGCGTACGAGCCTCGCGGATACGGCTGCTTTCGATCGCGCGCCGCACCTCATCCGAAGGGGCCGGCACGAAGAAGGTGCTGCTCGTCCCTCCCAGCAGGGCTTCGGCCTCGTCGTTTCGCACCCTTGCCAGGCTCGCCAGACGGTCACCGATCAGGGGTGCCTCCACCGCCAGGAGGTGCTCGCCTCCCGGATGCCGGCGGTCCCACTCGCTCACGGCCCGGCGAGCCCACAGGCCGACGGCCCTACGGACGGCCGCGTGGGTGACGCCATCCACCTCCGGGTAGCGGGCCCCCGCCGGATGTCCCTCGAACGCCCCCCGTACGACGTCCCACTGCAGCAGGTGCACCGTGCGGCCTTCCCGCGAGGCGACGATGGCGAACTGCTGCAGCATCAGCGATTTCCCCACCCCGGGGATACCGGTGAACACCACGCAGCGTTGATCGCGTGCCGCCGCCTGATATCGCCTGGTCAAAGGAGACCCCTGCGGGAGTACCAGGCGTGGGATCATGATTCACCTTTCGGCCTGGAGGGGACGCCACAGCCAAGCTGCATGTTCGAGGCGTTCAACAGATGCGGTGAAACCTGGTCGCTGGCGGCGCGTCACACCTGTATCGCTGACTGTCATCATACGAATACTTTCTGCTATGAAGGGGGTGTATCCCCAGGGAACCCCCGATCAGCAAGGAAGGCGGCCTCGATCCGCCACCGGAAACGCACGCCGACCGGATGACGGTGATCCCGGGCCACCAGCCCGTCTTTTCCTGATCGTGGAGCGTGTACGGCCTTGCGAAGGCCGGCCCGGCCAGGATCGAGCATGGCCGTTTGGACTCACGACACGTTCCTCACCGGAATCCCGTGTACGTCGAGGTCGTGGGCCGGGTGCTCCACGACCTTCGGCGATGTCGAACTGCCCGGACCGCCGGTACCCGATCGGACCGCGCCTTCGCCGGGCTCCTCCTGATACGTCGGCACCTACACGTCGAGCACGTCCGAGGCCACGGTGGGCCAGGGCGCCCTGGGACGCCTGGGGCTGGAACGCGTCCCGGTGGGCGTCAGTGCCGAACTGGACGAGGTGCCGTGCCGGACGGAACGGCTCGCCCGGCGCGGCGACTCACTGATCCCGGCCGTGCCCGAACGCGGTGTCCACGCCCCGCTCGCCTTCCTCGGTGACGACGGGCGGGGCCACGTCCTGTATCCGCGCACCGGCGCGTGTCGCCGTGACCGGCCCCGGCCCAGAACGACGTCGTCACCGGCCCCGGCGGTGAGACGTCCGAGCGGGCCGTACGACGGCGGACCGTGGTGCGGGGGAGGACTTGACGGACTCCGGGCCGGGGCGGGCGCCGGGGGCGCGCCGTCGGTCGGTCTCACCTGGAACCCGCAGCGTCACCTGCGCCTGCGCCGAAGCGGCCGGGGGTGCCTCGGCGCGGGCGGCGAGCCGGTCGACGTCGTCGTCCGGCTGGTTCGGTTCGCGCAACAGTGCGGAAAGCTGCCGGGCCAGGACGCTCCGGTCGACCGTGGACGGGTGTTCCTGGTCGCGCGGGCGCGCCAGGGCGGCTTCGGTGACCAGGTGCGGCACGTTCACCCCGGACTCCTGGACGGTTTCCTTGACCAGGCGCTGCTTGCCGCCGTGACCGCCGGCCCCCATGATGATCACTTCGGCGTCCTCCGTCAGCCGTTCTTCTCGCGGGGCTTCTTCTGTGAGCCGGGTGGTGTCGTGGTGCTTCGTCATCGATGACCTCTCGATTCGTGTCGTTGTCGCGCCGTGACGCGTTCGTCCGTAGCCGGACCGGGATGTGGTTGTCAGCCGGGAGCCAGGCGGCTGCGGTGTTCCCAGGCGCGGTACTCCTCGGCCCTGGCCTGGTTCATCTGGTTGACCAGGTCGAAGGACCGGCCGCCGACGATCAGCCGCAGGGGCGGGTCGGGCAGGTCCACAAGTCGCATGACGACCGGCGCGGCCGTGCTCGGGGCGTACTCACCTCGTCGCCCCGCATCTCGGCCAGTTTCGCCCGCAGCGGGTCATGCGCCGACGCGATCTCCCCTGCTCAGCGCCGCCTCCGCGAACGCCCTGCCCCGTCCCCTGGACGCACCCGTGATGAACCAGACACGCATGGCACTCGCTCCTTCCTCAGTCGTCGAGGGCCTGGTAGAGGGTGGTCCAGAAGTCGCTCATCAGGTGTGCCGGGCTACGGTACCGGCCCGGCCGGTGACACGCGCGAGGGTCGCCTCCGTGGCGGTCATATCGGGCGCCTCCCGAATGGGGGAGCCCAGGAAGAACCGGTCGGCCCCTTCACGCCCCAGCTGCTGATACTCGGCGACGAGGCCGTGCATCTCCCGCTCATAGGCGGCGAACGCCATCGTGTGGTCGCCCCGCGACGGCCAGTTCACCGGCCAGGACGTAAGCGCCGAGCGCCTGCGAAGCGCCGTGGCCCGAGGCCGGAGCCGCGCAGTAGCCGGCGTCCCCGAGGAGCACCACCCGGCCGGAGGACCAGCGGTCCATCTCCACTTGGGCGTTGGCGTCGAAGAAGAAGTCCTCCGCCCTGTCCATCTCCTCCAGCAGGTGCGGGATCCGCTCGCCCTCACCGGCGAACCGCTCGGCCACGATGCGTTGCGCGTCGGCATGCTGCCCGCCAACGCCTACGACCTGCGCCCCTACTGGGACGTCTTTCGCCTCCGGCACCCACAGTGGAGACTGCGCGTCCAGAAATCCCAGTTCAGCGACGCCTTCGCCACACTGCGCCGTGGGGACATCGACGCCCTGATCACCTGGCTGCCCGTCGACGAGCCGGACCTCACCGTAGGACCCGTCTTGTTCGCCGAACCCCGGGTGCTGGCCGTCTCCACCGGCCACGAGCTCGCCCGGCGCACGTCGGTCTCGCTGGAGATCGCCGCCGACTTCCAGCATCCGCAGTCCGACACCCGGCCCGGCTACTGGTACGACGCCTACATTCCGCGCGAGACCCGCCGCGGCCGCACCATCGAGCGCGGCCCCGTGGTGCAGGACACGGAAGAGGCCATCACCCTCGCCAGCATGGCCGAGATCGTCGTGCTCTTCCCCTCCCACATGACTCGCTACTGGGTACGGCCGGACATCACCTACCTGCCGGTCACCGACATGGGGCCGCTGCCGTACGCGCTGGTGTGGCGAAGTGAGGCGGAGAGCGAGCCCATCCGGGCACTGGCCGGGATCATCCGCGATCTGGGCCCTCTCCCGTCGGCCCCGGCCGCCCCTTGACGCCGCCCGTCACCCGCGGGCCGGATCCGGCACCGATTCGCCGTCCGTCCCGGCCGGAGTCCGGGGCGACATGAGGCGGAGCCGGTTCAGGGGCGGGGTGCTCGCCGGTGGGCGGCGGTGACGCGTGGCCTGCTCGTAGTCGAACCCGAGTCCCAGCAGTGCCGGTTCGCTGAACGGCCGTCCCAGTAGTTCGACTCCCACCGGCATGCCGTCGGGTGTGAAGCCGGCCGGGATCGTCAGGGCGGGGAACCCGGTGTTGGCGGCGAGGGCGCAGACCCTGAGCCCCTCCTGAGGCCTCCCGATCGGCGCGGCCTGCTGTGAGACCGCCGGGTAGACCAGTGCGTCCAGGTCGTTGTCCTCGAACAGCTTGTGGAGCAGCTGTTGCGCCTGCGCGCGCCGGGCCAGCCGTTGGCGGTAGGCGTCCTGCGGGCCGGTCGAGGTGCCCAGCCGTTCCTTGAGCCGCTTCAGGACCGTGGGCGTGACCTGGCCGGAGGCGACGATGTCGGCCAGGGTCACGATGTCGGCCGGTGGCTCCAGCCGGGCCAGTGAACGGGGGAACCGTGTGCCCGGCGCCGCCAGGTAGCGATTGAGATCGCGTTCGGTCTCGTCGGTGAACACGCTGGAGCCGTCCACCGCCGAAATCAGCGCGGGTTGGGCCGGCAGATCGACGACGGTCGCACCCTGCGAGGCCATGTCCCCGGCGGCCGCCCGGACCAGCGCCGTCGTGACCTGCGCGGGCCCCGACGTACTCAGGTAGTCGGTGAACACGCCGATGCGTGCGCCGACCAGGGCGGTGTCGTCCAGGGTGGCGGTGTAGGTGCGGGGGATCCGTCCGATGGACGCCTTGGTGGACGGGTCGTCCGGGTCGTATCCGGCGGTGGCGTCCAGGATCAGTGCGATGTCGCTGACCGACTTGGCGATGGGGCCGCCGACGTCCTGCGTGTCGGAGAGAGGCGCGACGCCGTCACGGCTGGACAGGCCCTGGCTCGGCCGCAGGCCGACCAGGCTGTTGTGCGCCGCCGGGCTGCGGATGGAGCCGCAGGTGTCCGAGCCCAGGCCGGCCGCGCCGAAGTCGGCGGCGACGCCGGCGCCCGTGCCGCCGCTGGAACCACCCGGGTTACGAGTCTGGTCGTAGGGGTTGCGGGTCTGCCCGCCGAGCGAGCTGATGGTCTCGATGCCGGAGGCGAACTCGTGCAGGTTGGTCTTGGCGACGACGATCGCGCCGGCCGCGCGCAGCCGCGCGACCTGTTCGGCGTCGTCGGCGGGACGCCAGTTCCTCAGCGCCAGCGAACCGTTGGACGTGGGCAGGTCTCCTGTGTCGTAGTTGTCCTTGACCAGGATCGGGATGCCGTGCAGCGGGCCGCGGACGCGCCCCAGCCGGCGTTCGGCGTCGAGCCGGGCGGCGTCGGCGATCGCCGTCGGGTCCATGCGGATGACCGCGTTGACACCGGGCTGGTCGGCGTACGCCTGCTCGTAGGCGTCGACGCGTGCCTGGTATGCCTTGACCAACCGGACCGAGGTGACCTGACCGCTCGCCAGTAGTTCACGCAACCTGGTGGCGTCCATGTCCACCACCCACTCGGCGATGTCGCCCGGTGTCGTCCGGCTGCCCGCGCCGCCAGGTGCCGCACCGTCGCCTGTCGCGGCGCCGGCTGTGACGGCGGGCGCCGTCAGGAGAAGGACACCGGCCGCCAGGGCCGCTGCTCGGGTGTGCCGGTTTCGCCTTCGTCGTGCCACATCGGCCTCCTCGTCACCGATTGGCGCCTTGAGGTGCAAGCACGGGAGATGAGCGTTCGGCCCCGCCGACCGTGAACAGCGGCTGACTGTGCCGTCCCGATTATGGTTCAGGAGTGCCGCAGCGGCCATCCCCCAATCCAGGCTCCTCGGCTCCGCCCACGGCAAACGTCGGCGCCATCCCGACACACCGTTTCGCCGCCCTCCAACCTCTACCAGGGCCGGAGCAAGCGGCGGAGATCCAACGGATCCAGGTCTTACGGCCTCGTGCATGATGAGCCATGGCCTCTGAGGTCTTGGCCCGTTGGGCCAGACGCGATGGGAACGCTCGGACGGACGATCATCCGGGAGAACCGCTGATTGCGGGCCTGCCGCCGGACTCCGGAACAGGACCTAACCGAGTGCCGGCGGGTGCTCGGCTGGACGGCGCCCCCAGGCCGAGATCAGCGGTGCGAGCGTCAGGTCGAGTTCGCCCGCGTGGACGGCGGCCAGGTGCGCGTCGATCTCGGCGTCATCGGCCAGGCCGGCCGCGAGCAGTTCGCCGCGCACGTGCCTGATGGTCGCCGCCTCCAGCCGGTCGCAGGCCGGGCCGCCGACCGGGAAGGAGCCCGCCGCGGCGACATCCACCAAGCCGGCCTCACGCAGTGCCCGTGGCAGTGTCCGTCCGTAGCGCAGGTCCGCGCCGCGGCGCTTCAGCAGCTCCCGGACCGCGTTGCGCAGCCGGTTGGCCCGCCGCTGCGCCGGGCCGTCGTCGTCCAGGCATGCCAGTGGCTGCAGAGCGGTGTCGGCGTCCTCGACCAGCAGCCAGCCGCCGGGCCGTAGCGCCGCCACCATCGTGGCCAACGCCCGAGCCCGGTCGGGTACGTGGACCAGCACGAGCCGGGCGTGCACCAGATCGAACGTCCCCGGCTCCGGGGGCGGATCAGCGGCGACGTCGTGCCGGCGCACCTCGTACCCGCCGCCCGCCTCCAGCCACGACGGGTCGATGTCCGTGGCCAGCACGTACCCGGCCGGACCGACGGCCGCCGCGAGTGCCTCCGGGATACTGCGGCCACCGGCTCCCACCTCCCAGCAGCGCGAACCGGCCCCGACCCCCAGCCGATCGAGGTGCCCCCGCGTCACACCGTCGAACAGCTCGGCCAGCCAGACGAATCGCTCGCCCGCCTCGGCGCGCGCGTTGTCCAGCAGGTACCCGCGGGCGGGAGCGGGCTCTCCACCGAGCGCGGTGGTCCCGTCCGCCGGATCCGGTCGGCCACCGACGTGCGGCGAGCCGGGCGAGGAGGTCATCACCACATGGTCACCTCCCCGGATCACCGGCGCCACGACGACGGGGGAGGGATATCTCACACAGCAGGCGAACCTCGCACCGTCCAGCGGCAGGCCAGGGTCTCGCCAGGGTCCGCCGACGAGCGGTATTCAGCGGGGGAGAGGCCGTAGGCGGCGCGGAAGGCGCGGCTGAAACGAGCGTTGTCGGTAAGGCCCCAGCGGGCGGCGATGAGATGGATCGGCTGGGAGCGCAGGGCGGGATCGGCCAGGTCACGGTGGCAGTGTTCCAGGCGGCCACGGTCAGGTCCTGGTCCCGGAAGAGTTGGTACAGGTGACGGATGGAGATCTGGTGGGCGGCGGCGATGACCTCGGGGCGTAGCCCGGATCGTGGAGGTTGTGCTGGACGAAGGCGTGGATGCGTCTTCGCAGCACCTGCCGGTGGGTTTCCGGTGGCAGGGTGGCGGTCGCCTCGGGGTGGTGGGCGCGCACCGTGGTGAACAGGGGTCGCCGGGGGAACCGGGTGTGTTCGAACCCGTCCGGCAGTTCACCGTTCGAGAGTCCTGCCATGAGCTCGCCCGGGACCTGTGTCACGGTAAGCGTGACCTCATTCACCAGGAGCACCGGGACGGCATGGGCGCCGGGTCTGCCGGGGCCGCCACCTCCCACCGCGCCGGCCGCCCAGCAGTGGACCCCTGGCGGGCGGTGAAGGCCGGCGAGCCATCATCTGTCCGCCATGTCATCCTGTGAACGGACCTTTGAGACAGAGCAGAAGCGGTGAGCCCATGAGCTGGTGGCAGGGTCTGCTCGGGTTCACCGCGGGCTTGCTGATCGCGGTGGTGACCACCCCCGTCGGGGTTTCGGGGGCGGTGTTCCTGCTTCCGGTCCAGCTCAGCGTGCTGCAGGTGCCGAACCCGGCGGTGACGCCCACCAACCTGCTGTTCAACATCGTGGCCGTCCCCGGCGCGTTGCTGCGTTACCGCAGGCGCGGTCGTCTGGGCGGCCCGCTGACCCGCCTGCTGGTGCTCGGCACCCTGCCCGGCGTCGTCATCGGCGCGCTCGTGCGGGTCTTCCTGCTGCCCGGCGCTCAGGTGTTCCGTCTTCTGGTCGCATGCCTGCTCTTCCCGCTGGGCCTGTGGCTGTGCGTGCGCACCGTACGCCCACTCCGCCGCCGCAACACGCCGGACGACCCCTCGCCGGGCGCCGTCACCGCGCTCGCACTGGCCGTTGGGGCCGTCGGCGGGATGTACGGCATCGGCGGCGGATCGCTCCTTGGGCCGATCCTGGTCGGGCGTGGCCTACCGGTCGCCACGGTCGCCCCCGCCGCGCTGGCCTCGACGTTCCTCACCTCGATCGCCGGCGCGCTCACCTACACCGTCCTGGCGCTGACCGCCCCCGGCGACATCGCACCGGACTGGGCGCTGGGTCTTCTGTGCGGCCTGGGCGGGCTGGTCGGCGGCTACCTCGGCGCCCACCTGCAGCCCCGTCTGCCGGAAACCGGGCTGCGGCTGCTGCTGGGAGCCTTGGCCGTCGCCCTGGCCTGCCTCTACACGGTCCAGGCGCTCATCTGACGGCCGTGCGGGGAAGTGGCTCTTGGGCGGCTCCTGATGGTCGGCCATGTCGGACGCACTGTCTCGGTACCGCAGGAGGACAGACGCCGCTGCCTTGATGGCGCCGGCCGGGGAATCCGCGCTGTTCAGCTCCGGCTCGGCCACGTTCCGTAGTCGGTGTAGCCACGCCGGCCACCGGCGTAGAACGTGGCGGGGTCGGCCGGGGCCAGGGGCAGGTCGTCCTGGTAGCGGCGGACCAGGTCCGGGTTGGCGATGAAGGGCGTGCCGAAGGCGATGAGGTCCGCGCCGCCGGTGCGCACCGCCTCCTGGGCGCGAGCGAGGTCGTAGCCATTGTTGGCGATGTACGCGCCGGTGAAGGCGGCGCGCAGGGCGCCGTAGTCAAGAGTGCGGGTCTTGGCCATCATGTCGCCCTCAAGGATGTGCGCGTAGGCCAGGCCGCGCGGGCTCAGGCGGCGGAGGTAGTCCTCGAAGTGGGTCTGCGGATCGGTGTCCGACATCGAGTTGAAGCTGTTCTCCGGGGTGAGGCGCACGCCCACGCGCCGCGCCGGCCACACGGCGCACACCGCGTCCAGGACCTCGTTCAGCAGGCGCATGCGGCCCTCGGTGCCGCCACCGTAGCGGTCGGTGCGGTGGTTGGCGCCGTCGCGCAGGAACTGGTCGATGAGATACCCGTTGCCGCCGTGCACCTCGACGCCGTCGAAGCCCGCCTGCTTCGCCCGTTCGGCCGCGTGCCTGAACTGCGCGACGACTCCGGGAATCTCGTCGGCCGCGAGTTCGCGCGGCACGACGAAGTCCTGCGGGCCCGCGTAGGTGACGGCCTGGCCGGCGGGACGCAGCGCGGAGGGGGCTATCGGTGTGGCGCCGTCCAGCAGGCTCGGGTGTGAGATCCGGCCGCAGTGCTGCAGCTGGACGAAGACGCGCGCGCCCTGTTCGTGGATCTCGTCGGTCAGCCGTCGCCAGCTTGCCGCCTGGTCATCGGTGTGGATTCCGGGGGTGCAGGGGTAGCCCACGGCCTGCGGCGAGACTGTGGTGGACTCGGTGATGACCAGCCCGGCGGTGGCGCGTTGCCGGTAGTAGGTGACCATCATCGGCGGAACCCGCCCTGCCCTGTCGGCTCGGTTGCGAGTCATCGGCGCCATCACCATCCGGTTGGCCAGGGTGAGGTCGCCCAGCGAAAAGGATTCGAACAGGTCGGCGGGCATGGGGTCTCCGTTACGCTCACGATCTAGGACAGTTGTCCTACGAGGCGGTCACGCTAGGTCGGTTGTCCTAGAGATGTCAAGCCCCGGCGCACTGGCGGCTCGGGGGGTGACGGCGATGCCGGAGGCCGGCTTGACGGCCCTAGGACAAGTGACCTAGGGTTCGCTAGGTCAAACGTCCTAGCAGAGACGTGGCCGAAGGAGAACCGATGAGTGGCGCGGCGACCCGTGAACAGATCGTTGATGCCGCGGACCGGCTGTTCTACCACCGCGGCTACGAGCACACCTCGTTCGCCGACATCGCCGCAGCGGTCGGCCTGTCGCGCGGCAACTTCTACTACCACTTCAAGTCCAAGGACGCGATCTTGGACGCCGTGATCGAGGCCCGGCTCGCCGGTACCCGGCACATGCTGGAACAGTGGGAGAGCCAGCAGCCCACCCCCGACGGCCGCATCCTGCAGTTCGTCGAGATCGTGCTGACCAACGGCACCGACATTCAGCAGTACGGCTGCCCGGTGGGCACCTTGAACACCGAACTCGCCAAGCTTGGACACACCCTGCACGGTCAGGCCCGCGGACTGTTCACACTGTTCCGCGACTGGCTGCGCGAGCAGTTCACGCTCCTGGGGCACGGCGAGCAGGCCGACGACCTGGCCATGCACGTGCTCGCCTTCAGCCAAGGCGTCGCCGTGTTGTCCCACACCTTCCGCGACGAGGAATTCGTCCGGCGCGAAGTCGACCGGATGCGCGACTGGCTGAGCACCTACAGGAAATGAGAGCTATCTGATGTTCGTGGTCCTGCTTCGCTTCGCCGAGAACAAGGATGCCGCAGGCACGCACATGAGCGGCCACCAGGAGTGGATCAGGCGTGGCTTGGACGACGGCGTGTTCCTGCTGGTCGGCAGTATCAAGCCCGGTCTCGGCGGCGCGGTCCTGGCGCACGGCACCTCGCTTGCGGAGCTGGAGAAGCGGGTGAACGACGACCCGTTCGTGGCCGGGAACGTCGTCGGCGCGGAGATCATCGAGATCGCACCAGGCATGGCGGACGAGCGCCTGGGCTTCCTGCTGTGACGGCGCCGTTCCTCGGTCCGGACGGCCGCCGCTCCACCGTCGCAGCCTCGCCGACCTGATTCGCGGCTGGTCCGCCGAGCGCGCGCGGGGTGTCCCCACACTGATCTCGTCAGAGAGCCGATCCGCGACAGGGGCAGGGTCCGTCGCGTGCCCCTGAATCCGAATGGGTTCCTCACCGAGGGGCAGCTGTACGCCTGGCCGGCGACAACGTCGTCGACTGTCAGACCGGCGGCGTCTCCGTCCTGCTCGGCGACGCCGCAACCGTGGTCATCGCGGATCCGCGGGACGGGCTCGACGTGAGCGGCGTATGGAACAGCCGCCGGTTCCACCTTCACGGACCGTTCGTCGACGACGTCGGCGTCCGCCTGTTCGGACATCCCCCGAACTCCTCCGGATGGAACCGGGCCCCACGCCCGGAGGTGGGGCCGGTCCACCTGCTGATCCGGCTGCCGGAAGGTCGCGTATACCTGGGAGTCGGCAGGCCCGGGCAGGCCGGGTACGCGAACGGCGTCTGAGCTGTGCCGCCCTGACGATAGAGCCGGAACTGACCCCGGAACTCCTGGACCGGGTCAGGCCGTCTGCCGAACCCGAGACGGTGCCGAATCTGGACTGGCTCACACGTATGACCACAAGACCGCTCGAAGCGCTGACGCGGTTCGTCCTCGTCGGGATCGGTGCCCTCGTCGCCGCCCGTCAGCACGAAGTAGTCGACCGCGACGATGGTTCGTAGCCGTCGGGGGGTCAGGGGCGACGCGGTACTCACGGGGGAATCCTGGCAGTGGCGCTCCGGCCTGGATATCCGTGACGATCCCTGCTGTCACGAACACGCCCGGTTCCCTTCTGCGGGAGAAGGATTTGTGACGGCGCGTCCGTGCTCCGGACCGCTTCCGCCCGCTGCTCCTGGTCCTGCTCCGAGAAAGGGCCGTCCATGAGAGCGGCCGGCCCTTTCGGCGTAAGGTCGACGCCGTACGTGGGATCGCCGAAGCCCTGGTTCGGGCACCGAGGAGCCGTCGATGCTGGACCAGGATTCGCCGCACGCCGCGCGTCTGGCCGGCTACGGGACCGTGAGCACTCAACTGTCCCTGCTGAGCGACCGTCGGCTCGGGGAGGTCGTGGCGGCCGCCACCCCGATCGGGTCGGGCATCGGCGGCAGGTCGGCAGAGCTGGACGTCGGCGGAACGCGCGTCTTCGTCAAGCGGATCCCTTTGACGGACACCGAATTGCGCCCCGAGAACGTACGGTCCACGGCGAACGTCTTCGAACTGCCGATGTTCTACCAGTACGGGGTGGGCTCGGCCGGGTTCGGTGCCTGGCGGGAGCTTGCCGTGCACACCATGACCACGAACTGGGTTCTCGGCGACGAGTACGCGGGCTTCCCCCTGATGTACCACTGGCGGGTTCTGCCTGACTCTCCTCCCGAAGGATTCACCGACGAGTTCGGGGGTCTGGAGGGGGCCGTCGCGCACTGGGAGGGATCACCCGCCGTTCGCGACCGGCTGGAGGCCATCGGCCGGTCCTCGTGCAGCCTGGTGCTCTTCCTGGAGCACGTGCCGTACACACTCGCCGGATGGTTGGCCGACCACCGCGAAACCACCGTGCTGGACGGCGGGGGCGGCTCGCCCTTCCGCTGGGTCGAGGAAGCTCTGACGAGCGGAGCCGCCTTCATGAGCTCTCGCGGGCTCGTCCACTTCGACGCCCACTTCGCCAACATCCTGACCGATGGTCGCCGACTCTACTTCGCCGACTTCGGACTTGCTCTGAGCTCCCGCTTCGACCTTTCGGCGGACGAGTCCGGCTTCCTCTCGGACCATCTCGCGTACGACCACTGCTACACCGCGAGTCACCTGCTCCGGTACCACCTGCTCGACGGCGTGCGCGGTGACACGGAACGTGAGGTCTTCCTGCGCGACTGGATCGCAGGCCGGCGGCCTGACGACATCCCGCCCGAGATCACGGCCATCATCGACCGGCACGCACGTCCTACCGTCGTCCTGGACTCCTTCTTCCGTCGTCTGTTCACCGAGAGCAAGCGGACGCCGTTCCCGGCCGCGGAGATCGGGCGGCGGTTGGACGCCGACGCCGCGACCCCGAGCTGATCCAACCCTCACCTCGATCGTCCGGCGGTACGGCATCGGCTGCCATGGCCGCCGCCTACCGACTCACCGGTTCACTCCTCCCGCCGCCCGCTCCGCCTCGTACAGGGCGTAGGGGTCGTGCAGTTCCCGGCCGAGGGCGTCCCGTAGCCAGGAGGCGTCCCGTACGGACGCGCGCTGGGACGCGTCGGACCGGCCCTCGCCGGTGAGGCTGGAGGCGAAGATCCCCGCGGTCGATCGGGGAGAGCCCGCCCTCCTCATCGCGGACGGGCGGTGTCGCGGTCGTGCCCGCCCTCGGCCACGTGCCCGACGAGCGCATATCCGCCGTGCCGCTGCGGACCTACACCGCCGCCCACCGAACCGTGCTGGCGATCCACCGGGAGGGCAACGCGAACCCGGTGCTCGGCGACTTCCTGACGGCCCTGCGCCAGGCGGTTCCCCAGGACGCCGACCACCTGCTCGCGCTGTGACCCCGGCCGGGAGACCGCCGAGCCGAGCGACGGTCAGCGGGAACCGGCGCTGTCTGTGGATCCGTGGGATCGCCCGTACGGAAGATGACCGCAGTGAATCAGTGGCTTTCTACGGACCGGGGCTTCTGCTGAGGGAATTTGGTCACCCTGCGCCCGGCTGGGAATCGGGATTTCCGGAAGGGCCGCCCGCGATCCGGTCACGGAATTATGCGTATCCGGTGATGCGTCCCTGACATGGCGGCCCGCCGATCGGATAGGCCTTCCTGCTTGCCATAAAGATTAATCAAACACTCTATGATTTCCTGCGTCATAAATTGGAGGATCGGCGCCGTTCAACAACGGGCGCCCGTTACCGGGATCCGGATTTTCCGAGGATCGTAACGGCCCGGGCATGACCTGCTGAAGGCGGCTGAACGAGTGGCACGGGGCAGGCGTCCGGCAGCGCCTGCACGAGGTGTTCCTGGCCGGGCTCCGAGCGGCCAACGCCGTCGACCTCTCCCGGGCCTCGGTGGATTCCTCTCACGTCAGCGCCCCAAAAGGGGGGCGCGGAACGGGCCCTTCCCGGTCGACCGCGGACGGTCAGGCAGCAAGCACCACCTGACCGTCGACGTCGAGGCGCAACTCGCCGAACTCGCCACCGGCGACTGCGGCCACCGCGCCCCGCGTACCTCCGTGACCTGGGATGACACTCTGACCGGTCGGTTCTACCAAACCGTGACGACTACCCGCCCAGCTCAGCCACCTCGCTGACCAGCCACGCCCTCCAGCCGGCCGAGACCGGGCAGCGCCGGAAGCTCTCCGCCCCTACCGGGGTCGGCCGGGCTCAACGCGACGTCTACCCGCCCATCGTCAGAGGTGGCAGTCCTGGGTGTATGAGGAGATCTTGTCGTTGGCGGACGACCCGACGTTGTCCACCCAGGAATTCGGGTTGACGCCTATCAGGCGCCTACCCCCATAGTCCGAATGCTCGTAGAAACACACATACGTATCGGTGCGGTTCCAGATGGAACTCGTCAGGTCGTTGATATGGGAGCCGACGTTGGCACGCTCGGTTCCCGGCGCGTTGCTGTAACGTCCCCTGCCGTAAGTGTCGCCGTAGAGGCATACATAGCCCGCGGGACACGCGTCCCAGTCCATCGTCTTCGCCTGAGCCGGTGCCGCGGTGACCAAGGTGGCCGTCGCGCACGCCGCCAGCATGGCGGCCACCAGACTCCTTCGCTTTCCCACTCGCCTCACTCCCTCGTCGGTCTCGGTTTCACTGTTGGCTTCCCGCTCACGCCGACTGCCGGACGAGCCGATGACTCTCCGTGAATCCATTTCTCCTTACGCGTTTCCCTCCTTTGCCGGGTGAGCTATAAGCCACTTTTTCAACCCGTACTCAGGATGTCATTGATGGCTTCTGTACCTTTTATTGACTATTTCTGCACCGCCGCGCGGCAGGCGGGAGACGTCGGCGCCGCGCGCTTCCCGGCTGGCCGGAGTCTTACGGCGTCAGGTCAGACGGGCCGTCCGGGGCGTCCCATGAGATGAATGGACAAATTCCAGAGCAGAGCGTTGCCGCAGGCCACAGCGGCGCTCGACCGTGAGTTTCGGTCCTGGCGTTCGGGGACGAGTCCGGTGCTCGCCGTCGCGATGACGACGGCGGGGACGTCGCCGCAGGTCGTACTGCTCGCCAACGGCTTTCATGTCGTCCGGAAACCCCGGGGCGCTCATGGCTACCTTGCGTCTGATCGCACGCGCCCCGGCGGAGGACCGCTACGCAACACCGAGGACGGGCCGACCGTCATGTCGGCACCGCTCGTCATGACCATCGCCGCCCCGGGTGAGCTTGAGGACACCCCGTTCGTGTTCTTCATCCCGATGGCCCACCACGGGCCGCCCTGTCGCGGAGCCCGCACGGCGCCGCCGGGCGGCAGACGCTTGACCACGTCCGGCCGTACTTCGCCGTAGAGCCGGACGTGCTGCCAGAACGGCGGTGTCAGCCCCTCGGGGTCGGCCACGACGTCCTGCGGCGTCAGGCTGTCGATCTCCGCGCGGGATCGCCCTTCCGAAACCCGGTGCACGGCTCCCGTTATCCGCTGAGATCCACTCCGATCTCGGCGGATAGCGTCACTACGGCAGCCGGGAAGCCGGGGTGGGACCCAACAGATAAGAGCAGCGGGGGAGCGGTCCGTCGGGGCCGGCCGTCATGGACGCTTCCCGACACACCCGAAACCGCCCTCCACCTGACCCTCTGCGACACGAACACGATCAAGCAGAAGCTCCGCAATCGTGATCACTCATACAGCCGGCTTCGGGAGCGGAGGGCCTAGGGCCTGTTTTGTGGATCTTTACGCCTACTGCGGTCGTCCAGGCGGCCCCCCGCCGCGTTGTCGCCCCACCCCACGAAAACGCTCCGCAGGCTCCGCGTTTGCCGCGGGGGCCCGGGGAGAATCTGTCGCCCATAACTCCGTTATGAGCTCCTCCTCCGCCTTGCGGGGCATCCACCTGGACGATCCTCGCCACGGCGAAGATCCACAAAACAGGCCCTAGGCAATGTCTGATAAATGATCACGGCAGGTGCGGTTAGATGATCGTTCGTGGTGCGACGAGGTGAACTGACCGACAAGGCCTGGCAACGGATCGAGCCCCTGCTGCCCGCGACGGACGGCAGGGGACGCCCCTGGCGCGATCACCGCGAGGTCATCAACGGGATCCTGTGGCGACTGCGTACCGGAGCGCCCTGGCGGGACATTCCTGAGCGCTACGGCCCCTGGCAGACCTGTTACGAGCGGTTCAAACGCTGGGACGAAGACGGCACCTGGGCCAGAATCCTGGAGGATCTGCAGGTCAAGGACGACTCGATCGGCACCGTCGAGCTGATCGTGAGCATCGATTCCACCATCGCCCGCGCGCATCAGCACGCCGCCGGAGCCCGAAAAAGGGGGACGACGGCCAGACG
>NZ_JBEXZT010000049.1:0-28159 GCF_040631275.1 Streptosporangium sp. NPDC020145
GCCCAGTCCTCCACCTTGATCACCCTCCAGAGTGACTGAAGGGGGGTCAGTTTTCGGCCGTCGCCACAGGGTCAGTTTTCACCCGTCGTCGACAAAAGTCCAGAGCATTTGTGATTCCCTGACAAGGGAGAGGCCCCAGGTTCAAATCCTGGTAGCCCCATCGATAAACGCCTCGGAGCGGGCAGATTCCGGGGCGTTTCGCTATGACGGGCTCATTCGAATGGTCTCCTCGTCTTTTGAGACCCCGTGCGTGATCCTTGAGCCTCTTGAGCAGCGAGGCGGCCGTGTGCCGTTGAACGTGCGATCGGGCCGGTCTTGTGGCCGTGGTTCTCGTGGTGGTGATCACGCGGCGGACGCGGTCACGGAGCGCTTTCCGCGACCCGCTTGACGTACTGGTTCCGCATGTGGATCAACCTGGGCATGTAATGGCGGAGTACCAGCAGTTCGGCGACTCTTCCGAGGGGGCCGAAAGGCGCGGTGAACTCGACGATGTCGCTCATCACCGTGCCGCCGTGGTCGTCACCGTGAAAACGGTGGGCGTGGTACCAGCGCTCGAAGGGGCCTGACACCTGCTCGTCGACGAAGTACGCGGGGCGGTCGTAGGCGCTGATCGTGGACGTCATCCTCCAGTGGAGGCCGAAGTGCCGCGCCCGCCATGTGACGGTGTCGCCCAGCCGCATGCCACCGGCGGTCACACCGTCGACCGCCTCCTCCGCGGATCCCGCCATCGAGGCGGAGTGGACGTCCACGTCCAGCGATATGTCGAAGACCCGTTCCGGCGGCGCCATGACATGTGTGACGACCTCGAAGTTCACCGTCGGCCTCGTCCCGTGCGCTCGTGCGCGGCTTACCCGGAGATCCCCGTCACCGCGACTGCTCCCGCTTCAGCTTCCGGCGTTCCCAACTGTTGGGGTGACGGATGACCACACCTCCCGCGCCACCGGTGCCGCTCATGCGGATCAGCGGTGCGCCCGGGAGCCGGGGAGAGGTGACTTTGTCCTTCAGGCCACCGAGGCCCGGATTCACCTCGACGGTCTCCACGGCCCAGCCGTCGGGAACGATGACCGTGACACCGCCCGCCTGGCCGTGCACCTCCAGCTCGACCTCGGGCAGATCACAACCGGCCTGGGTGAAGTCGAGTTTGACCCCACCCATGCCGCCGGACGCGACCACCTTCGCGGGCACCTGCCAGTGGCCGGCTCGGGTGACGCCACCGAGACCCCCCTGGAGGACCAGCGGCTTTCTCGGGGCCGATGGAACGTCAGGGGGAAGGTCCGCCGTCAGAGGCGCGAGGTCGGCGTATGTCCTGGCGGTCAGCGCCCGTTCCAGCCGCCCGTCCAGCTCGGCGAGGTCGAGGCGCCCATCGGCCGCCGCCTTGCTCAGCCTTTCCACCACCGCCTCGCGTTCGGTGTGGGAGACGCGCCATTCGCCGGAGTGGACGGGGTGTGAGGGCTCACCGGTCATATGGTCGATGATACGAAAAGGGAGGAGAAGCCGGACCCCTCGTTCCAGTGCTCACCGTTCATCACGGGGAGGACGCGGCATGCGGCGCCCGTGTTCGTCCGCTTCCGTGGTCAGGAAGGAGAGGTCAGGCGGACTTCAGGACGTCTGCTGCCTCCTCGGCGACGAGCTCGGGCGCGTCTCTTGCCGTTCACCGCCAAAGGCCTCGGTCGGCGGTCTGCCGTACCCGTCTCCCCGTCTCGTCGACATCGGGGCACGGTAGGTCATCGCCGCCCGACCCAGAGCACCAAACGCTGGTAGGCGGACCCCAGTGCGCGAACGAGGATCCATGCGATCTTGGCGTCCGCTCCGACGAACACCTGTGCCTGCCGGCGCCTCACGCCGAGCAGGATGATCGCGGCCGCCCTGGAGGCGTCCATCCGTGCGACCTTCGTGTCGAACCTCTTTGTGACGGCGGCGGAGTCTTCGCCTTTCGCGAACCGCCCGTTCCGCATGATCGGTGTACGGACGCCGCCCGGATAGACACACGTCACCGAAACAGGGTGCCCGTCGAGTCGCATCTCCTGTCGCAGTGACTCGCTGAATCCACGCACCGCGAACTTCGACGCGCTGTAGGCGGTGTAGCACGGCGCCGAGAAGAATCCGAACGCACTGGAAACGGTCACGACGTGCCCGCCTCCCGAAGAGATCAGAAGAGGCAGAAACGTTTTGGCCGTGTTGACCACGCCCAGCAAATTGACGTTCAGCACGTGATCGAAGTCACTGAATTCGGAGTTGAGCAGCCTTCCGGTGTGGATGACACCCGCCACGCAGAAGACCATGTCGACACGGCCGAATTCCTCGTGGACGGCGGCCGAATGGCGGAGAACCGCCTGCCGGTCGGTCACGTCGACCGTGTCCGTGAACACCCGCGCGCCGAACCGCTGACAGCGTCGCGCGGTTTCGGCCACCGCCTCGGCGTTCTGGTCGGACAGCGCCAGCCTCGTGCCCCGCCGAGCCAGGTTCACGGCCAGCGCGCGACCGATTCCCGAGCCCGCCCCCGTGATCACAGCCACCCGATGGGCGTAGTAATCCACTGTTTTCCTTCCGGTGCTTCCTGCTCATCGCCGCGCGCTACGCCGTGATTCGCCGGACGGTGATGAGGCGATCGGCGAAACCGGGCCCATCCGGGTGATCTTTGATCGTACGGTCAAGGCATATCTGTGCAGCCGGTGAGAGGAGACGAAACCCTGCCAGGAATGATCTTTCCTCGGATTACTCTAGCTCTTTGATCACCAGGGCTCGACGGGCGAACCGGCCGTGACCGGGAAGCCGTCAGGGATGCGGTTCGAACCGGATTCCCTGTGGCCTGCCGAGGCTTTCCATTTATGTGAAGAAGCTTCCGGAGGACGAATTGATCACCGAGATCACGATGTCCGCTCTGGGAGCTTCGAGCATCGTCGGCATGTCACGTTCGACGCCGAACCACATGGCCGGGCCGTTCCGTCGGTTCCGGTAGGGGACGCGGCCGGTGTTCACCGATTCGGCCGTGGAAACGAGGAAAACAGGGAAGAAGATGACGGCCTGAGCCACAGCCGTACCGTGCGCCGCCCGATCCGGGCGCCGGTTCCTTCGCCTTTCTCGCACCCGGAACCCCACGCACCCGGAACCCCACGTGGCCGAGCGTACGGCCGGCAGGCCCGGGATCGATGACATGTGTGGTCCCCGCCTCGGGCACGTCGCCTCCGGCGAGGCCGGGCACGGTCCGGCGGCTCCGTGCCGGAACTCGTGGTGTCGTGTTGCCGGAGGCGGCCGGCGCGTGGACACGTGGAGCCCGTACGCGCCAGGAAGCCACGCGACAGCGGGGAGGCGGGATGCCTCAGCCGGCGGCCTTCTTGATGAGGGCGGCGATCCGGACTTCGGTCTCGGGGGTCAGGTCGGTCAGGGCGAAGGCGGTGGGCCACATGGTGCCGTCGTCGAGGGTCGCGGGGTCGTTGAAGCCGAGCGTGGCGTACCTCGCCTTGAACTTCTGCGCGGGCTGGAAGAAACAGACGATCTTGCCGTCCCTGGCGTACGCCGGCATGCCGTACCAGAGCTTCGAGGAGAGGGCGGGGGCGTTGTTCTTGACGATGTCGTGGAGCCGCTCGGCGATGGCGCGGTCCGTCCCCTCCATCTCGGCGATCTTCGCGAGCACCTCGACCTCCGGGTCCACCTTGGGGGCTCGGGAGCCACGCTTGGAGGAGGCCTTCAGCTCCTTGGCGCGCTCCTTCATCGCGTCCCGCTCCTCGGCCGTGAACCCGTCGTACTTCTCGGCGGCTTCGGTGTTGGTGGCGGACGACTGGGTGCCCTTCATGGCAGATTTCCTCTCAGAAGGTGCTCGATCTGAACAATCTCATCCTAGGAACCCGAAGCCATGACGGCTTCTCCAAAACTGACCGGTTGCCGAGAGGCTCAGCCTGCGGCGCGGTGCGCCAGGCGGCGGGGGGCGGTCGCGAGCCAGATCGTGGCGAGTGAGGCGTAGGTGGTCAGCAGGGCGACGGTGGTCGTCGCCAGGAGCAGTGACACGACGACGGCGAGGACGAGCAGGATCGCCCAGCCGTACAGGAGGAGCCGGGCGGGACGGGAGCCGGTGTGGGCCGCCTCCTGGACGGGGGTGACCAGGGCCATGACCGCGGCGCCCGCCGTACCCACCACTTCGAGGCCGGCCAGCACGCCCGACGTCAGCAGCGCCGCACCCACGACCGGGAGCGCGCAGCAGAGCGTCGCCACCCGGACCTGGGTGCCTTCGAGCAGCAGCCGGGTCGTACGGCCTCGGTACAGGCGCAGCGTCGCCCAGGCCTCGGCGACCCACGCCGCCCAGTGCAGGACCGCGATGAGCACGAAGACGGCGATGAGCGGCGGCGCCAGGGGCAGCAGCAGCGCCAGACGCAGGCCGCCGCGAAACCTGCCGCGCAGCCGGGTCAGCAGCCGGTAGAGGGGATTGCGGCGTTTGAGCGCCAGGACGAGCAGGTCCCTGGCGTGGTCGAAGCTCGGGTTGAGCCGCAGTGTCTCGCGGAAGGCGTCCGCGGCCACCCCGGGGTCGCCGAAGGCCAGGTGCGCGCGGCCGTAGGCCAGGTGCGCCGCGGCGCTCTCCGGATCGAGGCGTACGGCCAGCGCCGCGGCGGGCACGGCCTCGGCCGCGTCACCGAGCATGACCAGGGCGACCGCCAGCAGGCTCGCCAGGTCGGGGTCCTCGGGATCGAGACCCAACCCCTGGCGTGCCGCCTTCGCCGCCTCGCTCCACCGGCCGCTCCGTATGTGCACCCGGGCCAGCAACTCCCAGGTGGGGGCGTACTCGGGGTTCAGCTCCAGCGAGGCGGTGACGGCGGGGAGCGCCCGGTCGGCCCGGCCTGAGCGGTGGTGGACCTGTCCGGCGGCGTAGTGCGTGAACCAGGAGTCGGGCGCGAGCCGTACGGCCTCGCCGGCTTCGGCGGCGGCCTCGGCCACCTCGCCCTGTTCGGCCAGGGCTATGGCGAGCAGGGCGTGCGCGGTCGGGTGCTGCGGGTCCTCGGCGACGGCGCCGCGCAGTTCCCTGGCGGCCTCGACCGGACGGTTCAGGCCGAGCAGGCCACGCGCGCGTTCGAGCGCGACCTGGACGGGCGTCATATGCGCTTGATCCACGGCATCAGCTCGTCCCAGGCGCCGGACTCGTTGGCGTGCAGCACGTAGTTGCGGGCGGTGGTCAGCCACTCGCGTACGGCGGTCGGCCTGACCTGGCCGACGGCGGTGACCAGGTCGGCCGTGACCAGGGGGATCATGCGGCCCGCGCTGATCGACTGCTGGAGCTTGGCCTCGACGGCGCGGTCGACCACCCCCTTGAGGTCGGCGCCGGTGAAGTTGTCGGTGATCCGGGCCACCGCGTCGAAGTCCATCTCGGCCAGCGGCTTGTCCCGGCACATGATGCGCAGGATGGCGGCGCGCGCGGCCGGGTCGGGCGGCGGTACGAACACGAGCTGGTCGAATCGGCCGGGCCTGCGGAAGGCCACGTCCACGTACCAGGGAGCGTTCGTGGCCGCCAGTACCAGGACCCCCTCGTTGGCGCCGTCGTCCACGCCGTCGAGTTCGGCCAGGAACTGGTTGACGATCTGACGGTTGTGCGCCTGGCGCATGTCGGACCGGCGGGCGGCGAGCGCGTCGACCTCGTCGAAGAACAGCACGCAGGGCCGGTTGCGGCGGGCCATCTCGAACACCGCGCGCAGGTTGCGTTCGCTGGAGCCGATGTACATGTCCAGGATGTCGGCCAGACCGACGCTGACGAACGCCGCGCCGAGCTCACCGGCCGCGGCCCTGGCCAGGTGTGTCTTGCCCGCGCCCGGCGGGCCGTAGAGCAGCACTCCGCCGCCCGCCCGCTTGCCGAACGCGGCGAACAGCTCCGGCTGCTGCACGGGCAGCAGGAGCTTGAGGCGCAGTGTCTCCTTGACCGCCTCCATGCCCGCCACGTCGGCGAAGGTGAACCGGGAGCGTTCGACCTCCGAGTCGGCCTCCCGAGGCGGGCTCGGCGGCGCCGTCACGGGCTGCGGCGGCGCCGCGAGCCGGGCGGCCAGGTCGGGGGCGGCGACCGAGGGGTCGCGGGAGACCGCCTCGTGGTAGCGGCGGGCCGCACCGGCCGTCTCGCCCTCACCGAGCAGTGCCCTGGCCGCGATCACGCCCATCCGCGGCGGGTAACCGGCCCGCGCCAGGTGCGGCTCCAGGATCGACAGCGCCGCGCCGTACGCGCTCTGCCGGGTGAACGCCTCCGCCAGGCCGGTTGTGATGTCCGGGTCCTGGGGTGCCAGCATGAGCGCCGCGCGGTACTCCGCCTCGGCCTCGGCGAGGTATCCCTTGGTGAGAAGCTGGTCGGCCAGGTGCCGCCGCAGCGGGAGGTTGTCCGGGGAGAAACGGGCGGCCTCGCGGAGAGCCTGGAGACCGGCATCGTCGAGCACAGGAGACACATCCCTTCTGTCCTGGTTCCGGCGTCAACCTACCAGGGGGCGCGGAGGCGTGATCTTGCGAATCTCGGGACGGCTTCCGGTTGTTCCACGTGAAACATCACCCGATACCAGGTGGAAGGCCCGGTTGTGTGTCCGTGAACCTGATCGCTCCGCCGTCCGACTGTGCAGGGTGACAGGAGGACGCGATGACCGACGAACTACTCGTGGTGCGGGCCCAGCTGGGTGAGCGGGCGGCGCTCGCGGAACTGGTCGACCGCTGGCGGGTGCCGGTGTGGACCTATGTGCGGCGCATGCTGGACGCCGAGCGGGCCGACGACGTGGCCCAGGAGGTCTGGCTGGCCGTGGTCCGTGGCCTGCCCCGGCTGCGGGAACCCGACAGGTTCGCGCCCTGGCTGTTCACCATCGCACGCCGGTCGGTGACAGACCGGCTGCGCGGCCGGTACGCCAGGGAGCACGAGGCGCTCGCGGCGGACAGGGCGATCGTCGAGGACCCGGTCGAGGCTCTGGTCGACCGTGCCGAACTGGTGGGTCTCCTGGCGGAACTGCCGGTGCCGGAGCG
Source organism: Streptosporangium sp. NPDC020145 (assembly GCF_040631275.1). Classification (NCBI taxonomy): domain Bacteria; kingdom Bacillati; phylum Actinomycetota; class Actinomycetes; order Streptosporangiales; family Streptosporangiaceae; genus Streptosporangium; species Streptosporangium sp. NPDC020145. Next base: position 6,970 of record NZ_JBEXZT010000049.1, read on the forward strand.
GGAGATCCTCGTCCTCTTCTACCTGGAGGACCTGTCGATCGAGGACTGCGCACGGATCTGCCAGGTCCCCGTCGGCACGGTCAAGTCCCGGCTGAACCGGGCCCGTCGGCTGTCGCGTGAGCATCTGGAGAGGAAGGGGTACCGGGCATGACCGAGGAGGAACCGCGCATGTCGGCGCGGGAGACGATCGAGGGGCTGGAGTCGGCCCTGTCCAAGGGCCGACGGATGCGGGCCGTGACGGCGCTGCTGACGGGGTCGGTCGGCACGGCCTTCGTCGGCGCGCTGTGGCTGGGCGAGCCCGGACCGCTGCCGGGCCGTACCCGGCTGGCCTTCGCCGTGTTCACGGTGTGCTGTGTGGCCTGGGCGGGATACGGCGGATGGCTGGTGACACGCCGGGTGCCGCTGTTCGCCGTAGACCGGGTGATCGCGGCCTGGATCGGACTGGCCGCCGCCGTCGCCACGACCGCTGTGCTGGTGGCCGCGGCCGTCCAACGTGGCGGAGGGGTCGGGGTCGCGCTGGCGGTCGGCGGGGTGTTCGTCGCGGTGGCGCTGGCGCTGGCCGTACGGGCTCACGCCCGCAGGGCCGCGTTGCTGCGGCGGGTCCGGGAGCTGACCGGCGAGGACGGGGGGTGAGAGGACCGGCGAGACCCTGACCAGAGGCCCTGACCGACCGCGCGGGAAGGGCCGAGCGTCCCGGGAGAGGTCAGGGGCGTCGGCCGAGGCGGGCGTAGGCCGAGGGGGGCATGCCGACCGCGGCGGTGAAGTCGCGGGTCAGGTGGGCCTGGTCGGTGTAGCCGAGTTCGGCGGCCAACGTGGCCAGGTCGAGGCCCTGATAGATCCGTTCGGCGGCCTCGTGCAGCCGGAAACGGCGGATCACCCACTTGGGGCCGACGCCGACGTGGTCGCGGAACAGCCGTTGCAGCGAGCGCGTCGACCGCCCCGACCTGGCGGCCAGCTCGTCGACCCTGGTCATCGAGGGGTCGTCCTCCGCCAGCGCGACCAGCGCCGCGGCCTCCTCGGCGAGTGGGTCCCGCTCAGGCTCCAGACCGAGCAGGAGATCCTCGACGAGCGTGATCGCGGCCCGCGCGTCGGGCTCGGCCAGGACCCGCTCGACCAGGGTCGTGCCCGCCGCGCCGAACATCTCGCCGATCTCCGTGAAACGGTCGGTCAGCGTGGAGACCGGGGCGCCGAGGAACGTCCGGAAGCCACCGGGCACGAAGCGCGTGCCGAGCACCCGGCCGCTGCCACGCATCGTGTAGGAGAACCCGCCCCTGATCACGCCCACGACCCGGTGGAAGTCCTCGGTGATCACCATGTTCACGGTCGGGTGCGAGACGATGCGCTGCTCGTACGGCTCGGCCAGGCCGGTCCACGTGACGACCCAGAAGTGGTCCACGTGGGCCGCCAGGCCGGGGGCGGGCGCGTGGCGGGCGAAGGCGAAGGCGTCGAGACCCGCGTACGGATCGACCCAGCCGCGCTGTCGCGTTTCTACAAGCCGCGTTCCCGACGAGCCGGGCAGGATGGCTGCCATGAACGACATGATGCCGCTGATGAGGCGTGCCACCGAACAGACCGCCGACCTGGTCCGCACTGTGGTCCGTACAGCGGGACAGGAGAGGCTGGGAGACCCCACGCCGTGTGCGGAGTTCGACGTCAGAGGCCTGATCAACCACCTTGAGTGGGTGGCCGAGATGTTCGAGTCGGTGGGCGAGGGCGGGCCGCGCGTCGAGCAGGGGCCGTACGCGGGTGACTTCCCCGAGCGGGCCGAGCGCACCCTGGCCGTCTGGTCGCGCCCTGAGGTGTGGGAGGGGGTCAGCCCCGCCATGGGCATGCCGATGACCACGCTGGCCCACATGTTCCTCGTCGACATGGTCGTGCACGGCTGGGACCTGTCCAGGGCGGTCGGCGAGCCGTACGAGCCGGACGCCGAGGCGGTCGAGCGGGCGCTGGACTTCACCGGGCAGATGGCGGAGATGGGCAGGAAGCGCGGCGCCTTCGGGCCGCCGGTCGCGGTGCCCGACGACGCCCCGCCGTTCGACCGGCTGCTCGGCCTCATCGGCAGGGACCCGGCCTGGAAGCCGTGAGGCGGCCCCGGGGCGACAGGGGTTGAGGCAGGTGACGGTCCTGGGGCAACGGGCCGCAGGCTGAGGAACCGCGCTTCGCCCGTACGGCGTGGCCGGCTGTTCCAGGGCGATCGGCAACCCTGGGACAACGGGGCCGCAGGCTGAGGAACGGCACTTCACCCGTGCGGCGTGGTTGACGGCCCTGGCTCTTGGAAGGGCTCAGGGGCGGCGGTGGTGGCCGCAGTGGATGCAGAAGTTGGCGGCCGAGGGAGAGGTACGGCCGCATTCGCAATCCCAGGGAGGGCCCGCGGGAACGGCGGCGGGTTCCTCCTCCGGCGCCTGTTCGTAGTGGGACAGGGCCACCTTGACCAGCTGGACGTCGTGGTGGCTCAGGTTGGGGCGGGCACGGACCCGGCCCTCGTCGAGGTCGAGGATCTCCACGAAACGCTGGAGCTCGTCGAGGGCGCGCTGGTTGCCGCAGCGGGCGGCCAGGCGGACCGCGCGGGCCCACTCGCGCTCGGCCCCGGGCAGGTCGTTCCTGCCGTAGGCGGACAGGCCCGCGTCGACGGCCTGGCTCATGTTGTCCTGGGCCTGGTAGAGCGAGATCGTGTGGCTGGTGAACGCCGAGGCGTCCGGATCCTCGCTCCAGTGGACCATGACGTTGGCGGCGCCACGGCGCTCACCGCCGACCACCGCCTCGACGCGGGCCACGCGCAGGTCGGTGAAGTGCGGGGCGCCCTCGTGGGAGACCTCGAAGCGGAGCTGGTAGTCGCGGGACTCCTCACCCCAGGAGCCGCTGGCCAGCTCGAAGACGCGGTCCCCGAGCGCGGTGACGTGCCCGGTGAGGTCGGCCCGCTCGGGATAGACCTGCCTGAGGGAGACCAGCCTGCCGGGCGGGGTGGTGGTGAAGCGCAGCGACATCTTCGGGGTCACCTTGCCGAGAGCCGCCTCGACCATCCTCCTGAACTCGGCCTCAAGCTCGGCGTCGTCGACCACGGCGTCGGCTGAGCCGCGCAGCACGGTGGCGATCCGCTGCAGGTCGTGGGCCACCCAGTCTTCGCCGATGCCCCGGGCGTCGCAGACGAACTCGCCCTCGCAGGCCGCCAGCGCCCGTTCGAACTCCTCGGGGGACTCGTTGTTCCGGCCGTCGGTCAGCAGGATCGCGTGTCTGAGCGCGTTCGGGTGGGGGGCGAGCAGCCGCCGGGCCTCGGTGAGCCAGGCGCCGATGTTGGTGCCGCCGTTGCAGGTCAGCCTGCGTACGGCCGCCCTGGCGTCGGCCCTGGTGCGCTCGCTCGCCGGGGTCGGCGGGTAGACGGTGCGGGCCTCGTGGTCGCCCGCGACGACGGCGAAGAGCACTCCGTCGGGCAGGACGTCGATCGCCGTCATGGTCGCGCTCACCGCGGCTGCGATCTTCAGACGGCGGCCTTCCGACCTGCGGTTCAGCCCGCCCATGGAGCCGGAGCAGTCGATGATGAGGACCTCGCACCGCTCGGCTCGCTCGGCGGGGCCGTCGAGCCGCTGCCCGGCGACCCTGAGGACGGCGTCGAGTTCGGTCCTCCCGATGGTCAGGACCGGGTCCTGGTCGATGTTCAGCTCGAATCTCAGGGTCACAGCAGGCTCCAGGGGCGTACGGAGTGCGCGAGGTCGACCAGCCTGCCCCGGTCCTGCCAGGTGGTGGCCTGCTCGGCGAGTCTCAGATATGACCGTTCCAGTTCCCGGCGCGCCTCGTCGTCCGGCGCGGAGCGGTCGCGCGCCTCCCGGACGGCCGCGGTGAGGCGGTCCCTGACCTTGCCGGTCGGCTCTCCCCCGTCGAGGACCAGCGAGGCCAGCAGCCGGGTCGCCCTTGTCAGGTCGTCGGCGCCGGGGAGGTTCCCGCCGAGCAACTCCTCCGACAGCACGCGTACGGCGGCGACCCGGGCGGCGTCGTGGTGCTGGGCGACCTTCGGCACCCCGTCGAGGACGCCGACCGCGGCCGACCGGTCTCCGGCCCGCACCCGCAGCCTGACCAGCCCGAACGCGGCGTTGGTCTGCGAGCGGTCACGCCGCCACACGACGTCGAAGCCCTCCTCGGCGGCACGGAGGTCGCCCAGGAGTTCCTGGCAGAACGCGCGGGCCAGCTTCGGCGCGGTCTCGCCGGGCAACGCGCCGTAGACACGGTCGAAGCACGACAGCGCCGTGCCGTACTCCTCGCGGGCCAGGGCGAGCAGGCCGTGGTGCCAGGTGACCCGCCAGCCGTCGCCGGACAGGCTGCTCTCTGCCTCGTCGAGTTCGTCGAGTTCGAGGTGGGCGCGGCAGCGGCGCAGCCCGACCTCGGGTGACCGGCGGACCTCGGAGAGCTGGTCGAGCAGGCCACGGGCGGTGGTGTTCCCGATGGACGCCAGCAGGCCCGCCGCCGGGTCGTCGGGGTCGGCCTTGGGGACGGGCAGGCCACGGGCGACGAGGACGGCGGCCGGGGGGAGACCGAGCAGGGCGCCGCCCCGGTCACGGGTCCAGCGTTCGAGCGGGGAGGCGGCGCTCAGGCCGCCGTCGAGGAGTTCGGCGCTCGGCTCGAAGACCGTGGACGACTCGAAGGCCGCCGGGACGTGTTCCGGCTGGAAGGATCTGACCTCGCGCAGCACACCCCTGAGCTGTTCGAGCATCTCCGCTGCCGAGGCGAAACGTCGCTCCCAGTCCTGGTGCGAGGCGCGCTGGATCAGCCTCCTGAGCGACTCGACGGCCAGCCCTGTGCGGGACGGGCCGCCGACGCCGAGGAGTTTGTCCAGCGTCCTGCCGACGGCGTAGATGTCCGAGCGCACGGTCAGGCCGCGTTCCCTGATCTCCTTGGCGCTCACCTGGAAGCCGTAGGTGCCCACGATCGGGCTGGACCTGTCGTCGTCGCGCCGGACCCCGCCGATGTCGATGACCTTCATCCGCTCGGGGGTGATGATCACGTTGTCGGGCTTCATGTCGCAGTACAGCAGGCCACGGCCGTGCAGGTAGTCCAGCGCCAGGAGGATCTCGTAGCCGTAGGCGAGGACGTGCTCAGGCTCGGGGCGCGCCTGCCGGTTGGCGAGGACCTCGCCGAGCGACTGGCCGTCGAGATACTCCATGACGATGTAGCCGCCGCGTTCCCCCCGGCTGTCGTCGTGGGTGACGAAGTTGTAGATGCGGACGATGTTGGGGTGGTCCAGCGAGATCAGGAAGCGTCGTTCCGAGACCTCAAGGCTCACCGCGGTCGGGTCGTCGGGCTGGATCAGGCCCTTCAGCGCGACGTAGTTGTCGTTGAGGTGGCGGTCACGGGCCAGGTAGACCCAGCCGAGGCCGCCGTGCGCGATGGGGCCGACGACCTCGTACTGGTCGGCGACGAGCTCGCCCGGCGCCAGGCGCGGTTCGAAGTCGAACGGCGTTTGGCAGGTCGGGCAGAACCCCTTCAGCACGGCGGGCTGCCCGGCGTAGGTGAAGTTGATGAAGTGTCCCTTGCGGCACCTCCGGCTGAACCGGACCCGGCCGGGGTCGGAGATCACCCGGGTCGAGGGGTCCTTCCCCGAGGGGACGGGCACGGAGACCAGCCCGTCGGCGGCCCTGAGCGTCCGGCTCCCGGAGACGGCGGGCAGGGAGACCGGGTCGGCGGGCCGGGAGACCGTACCGGCGGGGAGCCCGCATTCGACGCAGAAACCGTCCTCGTCGATCCGGCCGGAACAGAAGGCGCACGGAGTCATCGGTTCTCCTTCAGCGCGCGGATGTAATGGTCGACCGCCTCGCTCGCCGCGGCGAGGTCACATGGCAGGGTGAAAAGCAGGTGGTGGGCCCGCGTGTATCGTTCGGCCAGAATTCGGTCACGTTCCGAGCGCTCGACGCCCGACCCCAAATGGTAGGCCCTCAGAAGGCTTTTGAGGCTTTTGTACTCGTCGTTGATTCTATCGAGTTCCCTATGAGTCTCAGTGGATTTGCGGAGAAGTTCCCTTGTCTCACTCTCGCATTCCTCAAGATCGGGAAGTGTGGGATTTCTGCGCAGGCTCCTGACCCGCAGTTGCAGGGCGGGGCCGTCGTCCGGCCAGTCGGGGACGGGGGTGACCAGCCGGGCGACCCCGCGGTGCCGTGCCCGCGTCGCCCGCGCCGCCGCCCGTGCCTCGGTGACCCGTACGTCCAGGACCTCAAGCCGCCGGGCCACCGAGGGCTGGTCCAGAATCCTGCGCAGCCGGGCGGACTCCTGCCGCAGCCCGGTGATCACCTGATGGCCCGCCTCGGTGAGCGGCCTGATCACCTCCTGCGCGAGGGTCTCCGGGTCGTCCGCCGCGTCCACGGCGTCGAACACGAACATCTGCCGCTCCGAGTGCCGTTCGAGGGCGCGGTGCACCTGCCGGGACACCTCGGCGACGGTCATGCCGGAGACGTCCTCCTCGTGCTGCGCGGGCTCGGCCAGCGAGGTGGAGACCGGCGCGTCCCCGGTGACCACGACCATCGCGCCGCCGGAACGGCCGGGCCCGAAGAACTCCCTGATCTGGTCGGTGAAGGAGGGACTGTCGGCGACCATCCCGGCCAGGGCGGGAAGGTGGTGGACGATCGTCTCGACCGGGATCATCCACGCCAGCCCGGCGAGCCCGGGAAACTCGCTGACCACGACACCCAGCACGTCACCGGTCCGCCCGTCGACCACCGGCGCGCCGCTGAACCCACGGCGGATCTCCCGGTACGGCTCGGCGTCCATCTGGATCCACTCGCCACCGGGACCGGCCCGGCCGCCGAGCCGCGCCCGCACCCACAGGCCGTCGTCGAGGAGGGAGGGAAAACCACGCGTGTAGACCTCGCGGCCCCACAGACCGGGCCGCCGTAACACCGGCCGTCTTTCCAGGGGCGCGGGTGAGGCCAGGTCGAGCAGGGCGAGGTCACCGCGCTGGTCGTCGTCCGCCGGGACCCAGGAGACCACCTTCGCCGTGCCGGGACGCGCACCGGGCTGACCGACGAATTCCGCCACGACCTCCTCGGCGCGGTCGGGAATGACGTGCGCGCACGTCAGAACCGTTTTCTGATCGAGCAGCACCCCCGCTCCCAGGACCTCGCCACCGGCCTGTCGGATTCGTACCCACCAGGTTTCCTCTCCCGGCTCAACTCTCACCGTAAAAGACTACGTAACGGCCGGCATTACGGGGAAGATTTGACTATTGGGGTGGTTACCAGGGTTTCTGGAAGCGCCGAACGCTGGTAGGAAAGCCAAGTTTTGTGGCATTCTTGCCGAAGCCGAAGGTGACCAGCTGTATATACGGAGGTCGGTCACATCAGAGTCAGGCACACCCGGACCAGACTTCTGCTGTACATGATTCTCACCGCGACGACGCTGATCGGTGTCGGCGTCACCGGAACCCTCACCGACAACGCCCTGCAGAGGGCGGGCGGGGAACAGGCCGACATGGCCGCCAGGCTGAGCGACGACGCCCAGGTGATCTACCAGTCGCTCGCCAAGGCCGACACCTCGGCCACCGGGCACTTCCTGGCCGGGACCACGACCCAGGCGACCCTGCGAAAGCGCTACGACGACGCGATCGACCGGATCAGGCGGCGCCTGGCCGACGCGGGCGGCCTGACCGGGGGAGACGTCTCCCGGGCGACCAACGTCGCCGAGATCGCCCTGCAGCTTCCCGTCTACACCGGCCTGGTGGACAGGGCGGGCACGCTGATCGCCCCGGCGAAGGACGAGACGGCCGACCCGGACGAGGCGAGGAAGGCCGTGGGGCCCGCCCTGCTCGGGGCCGCCTACCTGCACGAGGCCAGCTCCTACCTGCGCACGGTGCTGCTGCCCGCCGCCGCGCGGCTCCAGCGCGACGAGACCGACAACCTGCGCGACGCCAAGAGCACCGCGCTGCGCACCTCGGCCGCCCACCTTCTGCTGCTCCTGGCGACGATCGCCGGGCTCGTCCTGACGCAGTGGTCGCTGGCGCGCCGTACGCGGCGGGTGCTCAACCTCGGGCTCCTCGGCGCCACGGTCCTGGTGGCCGTCGTGCTCGGCGCCACCGGCTGGTCGCTGCGCAACTGGCCGGAGACCGACCGGCGGCTCGGCGCCATCGAGACGCGCCTGATCGACCAGCGAAAGCTCGTGGACGCAGAACGCGCGGCGCTGACCGCCTACGCCGACACCTACCTGCTGCTCGGCGGCACCAGCCCGTTCAACTGGGAACAGTCGCTGCGCAACTTCCGGCGGAACGCGCGCTGCGCGGAACGGGAGACCACCTGGTGCCAGACCTACACCATCTCGATCCACCAGGAGCTGATCGCGGGGAACAACGACGGGGCGGTCGCCGCCGCGCTGCCCGGCGGACGGTTCGCGGCGGCCTTCGAGGTGGTCGACCGGGACAACACCACGAAGCTCGAAGACGGGGCCAGGCAGATCCAGGCGCTGGCCGTACAGGTGCCCTCGGCGCCGTCACGGCTCGGACTCCTGACCGTCGCGCTGTGCTGCTGCGCCGTCCTGTCCGCCGGCCTCGGCTTCTGGCCCAGGATCAGGGAGTACCTGTGAGAAGAGCCGCCGTGACCCTGGCCGCCCTGGTGCTCGCGGCCTCCGGCTGCGCCACGCCGTACCGGCCGCCGCCGATCACCGAGCCGACGCCTGCGGGCGCGATGTTCTCCGTGCCGCAGGAACCCGCGAAAAAGAGGGACGAACCGGACTGCGACCCCCGCTACAGCCTGCCTCCGTCCCCGGTACGGCCCCGCCTGGACCGGCTGAAGGTGGGCGTGTCCCAGTCGACCCCCAGGATGTCGTTCCGCAACCCGAGGACGGGGGAGTTCGAGGGCTTCGAGATCGAGCTGGTGATGGAGGTCGCCAAGGCCCTGTTCGGGTCACAGGCCAGGCAGCGGGTCGACTTCGTCACGGTGCCCTTCTCCGAGGGGGTCAGGCGGCTCAACGACGGGACCATCGACCTCTTCGCCCAGTCGATGACCACGACCTGCAGACGGGCCACGGAGATCGCCTATTCGAGCGACTATCTCGACACCGGCCAGACCATGCTGGTCCGCAGGGGGTCCCCCTACCAACGGGTGGAGGACCTGCGCGGGAAACGGGTGTGCTCCGGGGCCTCGACCGTCTCGATCGACCACGTCAGGCAGCTGGAGGTCGGGCTGGTCCCGGTCGTCGCCGCAGTGACCAGCGACTGCCTGCTGATGCTTGAGCAGGGACAGGCCGAGGCCGTCTCCTCCGACGAGAACATCCTGATCGGCCTCAGGGAGATGAGCGGTGACACCCGGATGCTGCCCGGTACGACCCCGCCGCCCGGAGGCGGCAGGTGCGTCTGGAACGTCAACCCCGTCTGCAGCTGGTTCTCCGACGAACCCCACGGCTTCGCCTTCCGCAAGAGGGACGTCCAGCTGCTGAGGTTCACCAACCACGTCCTGGACGAGCTGCGCGCCGACGGCCGGTGGAAGCGGATCCACGACACCTGGCTGTCCGGCCACCCGGACAAGGGACCACCTCCGGCCCATTACCTGAAGAACGCGACCGCATGGCCGTACTAGGGGAGATTCTGTGTCCGAGTTGATCAGGTTCGAGACCACCGGTGGCCACATCGTGGTGGAGACGGCCGACGAGGAGGGGGTACGGCGGGTCTCAAGGAAGGGGCTGACGGACGTGGCCCGCCGCTTCGGGGAGGTGCTGGCCGAGGTCGAGGTCGCCGCGGCGGACGCCCTTGAGTCCTTCAGGTCGGGCAGGCTCAGGCCGGACCAGATCGAGATCGAGTTCGGCGTCAAGCTCAACGCCGAGGCCGGGGCGCTGATCGCCAAGACCTCGACCGAGGGTCAGCTCACCGTCAAGCTCACCTGGTCGTCGGGCCCCCCTCCGGGGGACGCAGGATGAGGTGCGGCGCGCCGGATCCGGGGACCGAGGTGACGTGCGCGTCCACGCCGAAGACCTCCCTGATGAGCCGCGGGGTGAGCACCTCGTACGGCGGGCCGTCCGCGACCACGCGTCCCTCTGCCAGGACGTAGACGTGGTCGCAGTAGGCGGCGGCCAGGTTGAGGTCGTGCAGGGCCGCCACGACGGTGGTCTTGGCGGAGGTGACCAGGTCGAGCAGGTCGAACTGGTGGCGCACGTCGAGGTGGTTGGTCGGCTCGTCGAGCACCAGGACGGGCGTCTGCTGGGCCAGGGCACGGGCCAGGAGCACCCGTTGCCGCTCACCCCCCGACAGCGTGGCGTAGCGGCGGCCCGCGAGGTGGGCGACCCCGGTGTGGGTGAGGGCGTCGGCGACGGCGGCGACGTCCCGGTCGGTGTCGGCGGCGAAGGGCCGTTTGTGGGGGGTCCGGCCCATCGCGGCCATCTCCCAGACCGTGACGTCGAAGTCCGAACGGGTCTCCTGGGGCAGCGCGGCGACCAGCTGGGCGGCCCGGCGCGGGGTGAGCGCCCACAGGTCCTCGTCCCCGACGGTGATGCTCCCCCCGGCCAGGGGAAGGTGCCGGTAGACGGCCCGCAGCAGGGTGCTCTTGCCGCTGCCGTTCGGCCCGACGATCCCGACGCGCCCGCCGGAGGGCGCGGTGAGGCTGACGCCGGTGACGACCGGGGTCGTGCCGATGGTGACGCGCACGTCGTGCAGGTGCAGGCTCGTCATCGTGGTCTCACAGTCCTGTGGTCTCGCGGGCCCGGGTGTGCACGAGCCAGAGGAACAGCGGGGCGCCGATGACGCTGGTGACGACCCCGACCGGCAGCTCCTGCGGGTGCAGGGCCGTACGGGCGGCGATGTCCACCAGCACCAGGAAGGCCGCCCCGGCGAGGGCCGCGACGGGCAGCAGCCTGCGGTGGTCGCTGCCGACGAGCAGCCGGGCGGCGTGCGGGACGATCAGGCCGATGAAGCCGACACCCCCGGCCAGCGCGACCATCACCCCGGTGAGCAGGGCGACGAGCAGGAACAGGTGCCGGCGCAGCCGGGCGGCGGGGACGCCGAGACCGGCGGCGGTCTCGTCGCCGAGCAGCAGCGCGTTGAGCGGCCTGGCCTGGGCGAGCAGGGCGGCCATCGTCGCGGCCAGGACGACGGCGGGCAGCCCGAGCGAGGCCCAGTTCGCCTCGGCCAGGCTGCCGAACAGCCAGAACAGCACCGAATGGGTGGTGCCCGGGTCGTCGGCCCGCAACACGAGGAAGCTGGTCACCCCGGACAGCGCGTAGGTGACGGCCATCCCGGACAGGACGAGCCGCAGCGGAGCGAGGGCACCGCCGGTACGGGCCAGGGCGTAGACGACGGCGAAGGCGCCCAGCGCCCCGAGGAAGGCGGCCACCCCGGCCGAGGCCCCGCCGAGCGGCGCGACCCCGGTGACGGTGACCGCGACCGCCCCGACGGCCGCGCCGTAGGTGAGGCCGAGCACGTACGGGTCGGCCAGCGGGTTGCGCACCAACGCCTGGGTCGCGGCGCCGGACACGGCCAGGCCCGCGCCGACCAGCGCGGCCAGCAACGCCCTCGGCAGGCGCAGGTTCCACACCACGGTGTCCTGGCTGACGCTCCACGTGGGCTCGCCCTGGCCGGTCAGGTGCCGCATGAGGACGCGGGCCACCGTGTCGGCGGGTACGGCGACGCTGCCGAGCATGACGGAGGCGGCCAGCCCCACGACGAGCAGCCCGCCCAGCACGGCACAGGCCCCCAGGACGACACGGCGCCGCGGCGGCCGGGGCAGGACGGCGGACCGCTTACCGGGGAGCCCGCCGAGACGATCACCGGGGTGTTCGGCGGAACCCCTGCCCGGACGCTCGCCGAGACGATCGTTGGGGCGTTCGCCGGGAGGTCCGGCGGGTCGCGGGGGGCCGCTCATCGGGCCCGGCGCAGTTGCCCGGCGAGTTCGACCACGGCGTCGGCGTTGCGCACCCCGCCGACCGAGGCCGTCTCGTAGACCAGCCGGGCGAAACGCCTCTCGGTCACCGCCCGTACCCCGCGCAGCGCCGGGCTGGTGGTCAGGAAGCGTTCGGCCTCGGCGAAGCGGGCCTCGTTCGCGGCGGGGCTTCCCCGGTCGTAGACGATGACCAGGATGACCCGTGGATCCCGGGCCACCACCTCCTCCCAGCCGACCTTGGTGTAGGCCTCGTCCCGGTCACCGAAGACGTTGTGGCCCCCGGCGGTCTCGATGACCGCGTTGACCGCCTGTCTGTTGCCCGGCGCGTACGGCGTCGCGGTCCCCTCGTCGTACTCGAACGGGAACACGCTCAGCCGTTCCGCGTCCCTCACCTCCGCCTCGACCGGGGCGATCTTCCGCCGCATCTCCGCGATGACCCGTTCGGCCCGTTCGGGCACCCGGAAGATCCGGCCGAGGTTCGCGAGGTCCCGCCACACCAGGTCGAAGCCGGTCAGCGGGGCGGTCACCGCCGTCTTGCACGCGGTGGACAGGGCCAGGTAGGACGGGATGCCGTCGGCCGCCAGCTCCGCGCGGGACATGGCCCCGGGGGCGTCGAAGTTGCTGGCGAACCCGCCGAGGACCAGGTCGGGTTCCGCGGCGAGCACCTCCTCCCTCGGCACCGGGCGGTAACCGCCGCCCGCGGTGTACTTGCCGGACAGCGACCGCAGGGCGGCGACCTGCGCGGAGAAGCGTTCCGGCAGGCTGCCGGGGCGGGGCCGCTGCCCGATGGCCGTGACCCGGTCACCGAGACCGAGCCAGAGCATCAGTTCCAGCACGCTCGGGGTGAGCACGACCACCCGTTCCGGCGGGGCCCCGACGTCCGTCGCGGGGCCACCGCAGCCGGTGACGGTTGTCGGGGCCGAGGACACGGCCACCCCACCCCCGGGGGCCGCCGCGCAGCCGGGGGCCAGGAGAACGGCGACCAGGGACCAGCGTGTCAGCACACGCATCATGAGCCTTTCCCGGACGGTTGGAGGGCCGCGGCCCCGGCGGTCGCGACGACGGCGGCCAGTACGGCGAAGCCCGCGGCGGCGGCGAACACCACGGCCGACGGGGTGCCCGCGAGCGCGCCCGCGACGAGGTTGCCCAGCGCCGACCCGGTGAAGGTGGCCGTGATCCCCCAGGCGAAGGCCTCGGTCAGCGTCCCCTCCGGGGCGCACCGGCCGATGAGCTCGAAGTTGCAGATGACCATGGGGGCCAGCAGGAGCCCGGCGGGCACGCAGAGCGCGACCAGCGTGGGGACGTTCGGCGCGAGGGTGAGCAGTCCGACGCCGCAGCCGTACCCGGCGAGGATCACCCGCATCCGCACGGCGGCGTCGGCGCGCCACGACCGCGAGCCGTACAGCAGGCCGCCGATGAGGCTGCCCACGCCGAACGCGGCCAGCGCCAGGCCGCCGGAGGCCGGACCGTCGGAGCGTTCACCGGCGAACTCGACGAACCCGAGCCTGAGCACCCCCAGCAGGGCCCCGGTGAGCACCGAGACCGTGAGCAGCACGACGACGCCCGGCGAGCGCAGCGGCCCGGCCAGGCTCGCCTCCCTGCGGGCCGGGGCCCAGGAACGTGAGGGCGGCAGCGTGCTGAACCACACCGTGCCGCCGAGCAGTACGGCCGCGCAGCCGCCGACGGCCCAGGCGGGCCCGAAGGCCGCGCTGACCACGGTGACCAGCAGCGGCCCGGCGACCAGCGCGACGTCGAGCACCATGGCGTCAACCGCGAGCGCGGTGCGCCGTACCGCGTCGTCGTCGATCACGTGCGACCACAGCGCCCGCGCCGCGGCGGCCACCGGCGGCAGCGAGAGGCCGACCGCCGCCGCCCACCCGGCCAGGGCCCCGGTGGCCGGGCCCAGGTGCGCCGTCACCAGCAGGCCGGTGAAGGCGACCGCGTTGACGCAGGCCGCGGCGGTCAGCGGCCTGGTCTGCCCGAAGCGGTCCACGAGCCTGCCGTGCACCGGGACCCCGGCGGCGTAGGCGACGCCGCCGGCCGCCGTCACCACGCCCGCCGCCGGGTAGGAGCCGGTCCGCTCGGCCGCCAGCAGCAGCACCGCGAAGACGTAGGCCTGCAACGGCACCCGGGCGCACACGCCGACCAGCAGCAGTGACGGCACCCACCGCTGCCGCCACAGCCGCACGTACGCCGTGGCCGGAGCGCTCACCCGGCGGCCGGGTGGCGCTTGACGAGCCGGTTGGGGTCGGTGAGCCCGGCGCGGGCGATGCCCTCGGGCATCCCGGTCTCGCCGAGGACGGGGTTCCCGGCGCCGAACATGTACAGCACCCCCTCGGAGAAGCCGTCGACGCCGAGTGCCTCGTCGAGCTCCTCGTCCCGGAAGGCGGCGCTCTGCCAGGCGCCGAGTCCGACGGCGGTCGAGGTCAGCACGAAGGTCTGGCCCAGGTGCCCGGCCGACAGCAGCGTCACCCGCAGCGCCCGCGAGTGCCGGTACTTGTACATCGTCCGTTCGAAGACCACGGTGACGAAGCAGACGAACGCCGACGGCGTGCACATCTCCGACTCGTAGGTCACCCGGTGCAGCCGTGCCCGGTCGAAGTCGGGGTCGACGAGTTCGAGCGCGTGCGCCTCGGCGTTGTAGTGGTACAGCCCCGGCGGCACGTCCTGGACGTCGAGAACCGCGACGTAGCCCTCAAGCTCGTGCCTGGCACCCCCGCACGGACTGGTCCGCAGGATCAGCGTGCCCAGGTCACCGGCGTCGTAGAGCTGCATCGGCGCGAAGGTGTAGAACAGCGCCGTGGACAGCTGCGCCAGGCTCACCGGCTCCCCGGTGAACACGCGGTGTGTCCGCCGCCGGGTCAGCACCTGCCCGTACGGCTCCGCCAGCGGCAGGAACGCCCTGGGCAGGTAGACCCGTGGCGCGTCCGGATAGGACTTGAAGATGGCCGGTGGGGGACCGCCGGTGCGCCGTACCCAACCGGCGTCGGCGCGGCGTTGCTCCAGGCTGTCGCCGGTGTAGATCGTGTTCCGGGTGCCGAAGTGGAAGAAGCGGGCCTCCTCCCCCCAGTCACGCCAGGCGTCGAGGAAGCGTTCCTCGCGCTCCTCGGCTCCCCTCTCGACCAGCAGCCCGGCCTCGGCCAGGGCCAGGACCGCCTCGCGCACCGAGTCCTGGTCGAACTCACCCAGGTCGGAGGCGACCTTCTCGACGGTCGTCCAGTCGGTGAAGTGTTCGAGCAGTTCGACCGCCTGGGCGTTCACGGCGACCGCGTTTTCGGCCTCCTCGTCGGTCGAGCGGCTCTCCAGGTAGTTCTCGGCCGTCAGCTCGCCGTCGTGCCAGTAGATCATCAACGTTCGCGCCCGCCGGAACTCGGTCTGCGTCACGCACGCTCCCTCTCGCTCACCTGCTGCTTCTCCTGCCTCCGACCGGCCGCCGTCTCTGACCGGCCGCCGCCTCCGGCCGGTCACGGTTCCCGGCCGACCGGCCGCCGTCTCTGACCGGTCGCCGCCGGGAGAGCCCGGCGGCGACCGTCCATGACTGGCTCAGCCCTGTCAGCCGTGGTTGTTCAGCAGGCGGCTGCGGGTCTTCTTCCTGCGGGCCACGATGTCGAGCGTCTTCTTGACCATGGACGATCCTCCTTTCTCCCCGGAGGAGGCATGTGGCCTGTCTCCGGTTCTGGACAGTGGATCTGGACGGTGGACACCCGAGTAGTCGGCCGCCGGGCCCCGATGGTTCCCGTCGATCGCCGGACACCCACCGGCCTGGCGGAAAATCCGCGATAAATGGCTGTTTCTCACCTCGTGACGATGACATTCGAATGTCAAGATCCAGTCAAGGAGATCGTATTCGCGGGCCGTGTGGAAAACACGCCGCCCGGCCTGTGTTTCCGGACGGCGCCATGACCACCGGGCGGCCGGGGCGTCGCTGTCCCCCGGCCGCCCGGTACCACCGGGGCCCGCTCCGAAGGTGGCCACACCGGCGACCGAACCTGAGCGTCCCAGGGTGGCCCAGGGGACCCACAGGGGTCAGGCGTCCCCCATGGACTCCACGGTCTTCGCGGCCCCGGGGGCGCCGGCGGTCCCGGCGGTTCCGGCGGTCCCGGCGGAGGGGAGGCTCAGGCGGTCGGCCACGGTTCTGACGCCTGCGGCCAGGGCCGCGATGAGCAGCAGCAGGAACAGTCGCAGCAGGTCATGGCCGTCGAGGGTGAGTTCGGCCTCGGTGTTGACCAGGAACCCGGTGGCGAGCAGCCACGCCAGGACGGCGGTGGCCAGGGCGGCGGGCCAGCGGGGCGTGCGCAGGGCCTGACCGCCGACGGCGATCGCCATGACCAGCAGGCGCCCGCGGACCTGCCCCGGGGTGAAGAGCAACGACGCGACCGCCGTCGCGGTGACGGTGGCGAACAGGCCACCGGCGAGCGAGAAGCCGATCGGTTCTGAGCGGACCATCGCAACCGCCTTTTCCGCTGGAGATCCCTACTTTCTTCATCAAACTTCTGAACCACCATTTTTCACCCTTTGTCTACGCATCTCCTATGCTTTTCCGGATAATCCGTACGGGTTCCCTACCGGATGGCCGTCCGCCACGTCCGGCAAAGGTGTCAGGAAATCGGAATCAGGACTGACCAGATTGTTCTTCCGGTACCCTTTCCCGCATTTTCCCCGACCCGGAAACACCCCCGGCCGCACCGGGCGCCGGCACCGGGCGAGGCGGCCGTGTGGCACACCGCCGACGGTCACGCTCCGTGACCGTCGGCGGGGACGATGTCCCCGGGTGTACACGCTTGTTCACCCCCCGCTGATAACACGGGTTCCCGACTCCGGGTGAGAGGCATAAGGCCAGGTCAGGGTAGGTGCCGGGAAATTGTTAAGAAACTTACCGGCGGGAATTGTTAAGAAACTTGACAAAAGATACGGGCTGATCCAACCATTAGGTCACACGCGGATCCGCAACCCGTTCTCCCAACTCTGCGTTGAACCACGCATCAGACACGGCATCGGCCTGCCGGATGCGCCACCCCCCCATCCCGGGGCCCACTGGGTCCCGCCTGACTTCTGTTACGGGAGTCTGCAATGCACCTGAAAACATCGCTTCGCGCTGCCCTGGCGGCTGTCACCACAGCCGTCACGGTGCTCGGCGTCACCGCCATGGGCACCACGACCGCGAGCGCCACTCCGGACAAGGCCGCCGCCCCCGTCAAGGCCGCAGCCGCAGGCCTGCCCGAGCGGGTCTTCGCCCCCTACTTCGAGGCGTGGACCGGTGAGGACCCGGCGACGCTCTCCCAGCAGTCCGGTGCCAAGCACCTGACCATGGCGTTCATCCAGGCCGCGACCAAGGGGTCGTGCACGGCCTACTGGAACGGCGACACCAGCATGCCGATCTCGGCCTCCACCTTCGGCGCCTCGATCAACAAGATCAGGGCCGCGGGCGGAGACGTCATCCCGTCGTTCGGCGGCTACACGGCCGACAACACCGGCACCGAGATCGCCGACAGCTGCACCAACGTCAACTCGATCGCCGAGGCCTTCAAGAGCGTCATCAACACCTACGGCGTCACCCGGATCGACCTCGACATCGAGGACAACTCGCTGACCAACAGCGCCGGAATCGACCGCCGCAACAAGGCGATCAAGCAGGTCGAGGACTGGGCCGCCGCCAACGGCAAGAAGATCGAGTTCGCCTACACCCTGCCCACCACGACCAGCGGTCTGGCCGACAGCGGTCTGGCCGTGCTGCGCAACGCGGTGGCGAACAACGCCAGGATCGACGTCGTCAACATCATGACGTTCGACTACTACGACAACGCCAGCCACAACATGGCCAACGACACGAAGACCGCGGCCCAGGGTCTGCACGACCAGCTGGCGCAGCTGTACCCGAACAAGACGTCGGACCAGCTGTGGAGAATGATCGGCGTCATCGAGATGATCGGCATCGACGACTTCGGTCCCGCCGAGACGTTCAGGGTCGAAGACGCCGCCCCCGTGCTGAACTGGGCGATCAGCAAGAACCTCGCCTACCTGTCGTTCTGGGCGCTCCAGCGTGACAACGGCGGCTGCCCCGGGACCGCCGGCGCCAACGAGTGCTCCGGCATCGAGCAGAGCACCTGGTACTTCAGCCAGGCCTTCGCCCCGTTCACCAGCGGCAGTCAGAACCCGTCCGACGACTTCTCGGTCGCGGTCTCCCCCGCCTCCGGCTCGGTCAACCCGGGTGAGACGGCGACGACGACGGTCAACACCGCCGTCACCAGCGGCGCGGCGCAGACGGTCAACCTCGCCGCGACCGGGCTTCCCGCCGGTGTGACCGCGACCTTCACCCCCGCCTCGGTCACCGCGGGCGGTTCCTCCTCGCTGAAGCTCGCCACCACCTCGTCGGTGACCCCGGGCGTCTACCCGATCACCGTCACCGGCACGGCGGCCTCCGGCAACCACACCGCGACCTACAACCTCACGGTGAAGGGCACGTCGAACGACGACTACTCGATCTCGCTCTCCCCTGCCACCGGCACGGTGATCGCCGGGGACGCGACGACGACGACGGTCAACACCGCCGTCACCAGTGGTTCGGCGCAGACGGTCAACCTCGCCGCGACCGGGCTTCCCACCGGTGCGACCGCGACCTTCACCCCCGCATCGGTCACGGCGGGCGGTTCCTCCTCGCTGAAGCTGGCCACCACCGCCTCGGTGACCCCGGGCACCTACACGGTCACCGTCACGGGAACGGGCGCCTCGGCGACCCACACCGCCACCTACACCCTCACGGTCAACGGCGCCAACCCCGGTGGCACGGTGGCCAACGGTGACTTCGAGTCGGGCTCGCTCAGCCCCTGGAACTGCCAGCCGGGCGGCGCGGTGGTCGGCACCCTGGCCCACGGCGGCAGCCACGCCCTGCAGGTCGCGGCGACGAACAGCCAGACCGGTGAGTGCTCCCAGACGGTGACGCTGACCCCCAACCACAGCTACACGCTGAAGGGCTGGGTCCAGGGCAACTACGCCTTCCTCAACGTCTCCGGCGGCGCGACCGGCAGTGCCTGGGCCTCCTCCGGCGGCTGGAGCCAGGTCTCGGTGCCCTTCACCACCGGTTCCTCCGGCACGGTGAAGATCTCCGTCCACGGCTGGTACGGCCAGGGCAACGTCTACGCCGACGACTTCAGCATCTCCTGACGCTCGTCTGAGGCCTGACAGCCCACAGGGGCCGTCGCACCGGATCCGGTGCGACGGCCCTCGTCGTTTCCGAGAGCCAAGAGCCGGGACCCGAGAGCCGGGACCCGAGACTCGGGAGCCGGGAGCCGGGAGCCGGGAGCCCTCGGGAGGTCCCTGGGACATCTCCCGAAAAATCCGGAGAAAAAAGTTTCGCCGCACCGATGAGTTCGCGCCCGAGTCCCCGTTACAGGGGCATGACACAGATTCTGCGGGACAAGAACGTCATCATCTACGGCGCGGGCGGCGGCATCGGCGGCGGCGCGGCAAGGACCTTCGCCAGGGAGGGCGCCAGGGTCTTCCTCGCCGGACGCACCCGCGCGTCGCTCGACGCGGTCGCGGCGGACATCACCGAGGCGGGCGGCCTCGCCGAGGTCGACCAGGTCGACGCGCTCGACGAGCACTCGGTCGAGGAACACTTCCGGTCCGTCGTCTCCCGGGCCGGTGGGGTGGACGTGTCCCTCAACCTGATCACCCGCGGGGACGTGCAGGGCGTCCCGCTGGTCGACATGTCGGCCAAGGACCTCACCACGGCCGTCGTGAACGGCCTGCTGACGAACTTCCTCACCGCCAGGGTCGCCGCCCGCCACATGGCCACCAGGGGCGGCGGGGTCGTCATGACGATCACCAGCGGCTCCTCCCGAGGAACCGCCCCGATGATGGGCAGCACGGGCCCGGCGGACGCGGCGGTCGAGACGTTCCTGCGCTACCTGGCCGCCGAGGCCGGGCCGAGCGGGGTGCGGGTCGTCGGCCTGCACACGGCCGGGGTCATCGAGACCCTGACGCGCGAGAAGGTCGTCGAGGTGAACGGCGGGCTGACCGACTTCGACCCCGAGGCGTTCGAGAGGGCGATGGCCGGGATGACCATGCTCGGGCGCATGCCCAGGCTGGCCCAGGTCACCGAGACCCTGGCCTTCCTGGCCTCGGACAGGGCCGCCGGGATCACCGGCACGACCGTCAACGTCTCCTGCGGCCTGGTCGCTGGTTAGGTTCGTACCCATGCGGACGGGTCACCAGGAAACCGGCGAGGACACGCTCGTCACGGCCGCCCTCGCGGGGGACGAGACGGCGTTCGCCGCCGTCGTCGAGCGGCACCGCCGGGAGTTGCACGTGCACTGCTACCGGATGCTCGGCTCCTTCGACGAGGCCGAGGACGTCGTCCAGGAGACGTTCCTGAGGGCCTGGCGCGGAAGGGACGGTTTCCAGGGAAACGCGCTCTTCCGGGCCTGGCTCTACAAGATCGCCACGAACGCGTGCATCGACCACTCCCGGCGCGGGGCGCGCTCGGCCACGTCCTTCGCGGACCTGCCGTGGCTGCAGCCGTACCCCGACCGGTTGCTCGACCAGGTGGCGCCGGGCGAGACCGAGCCCGACGCCGTCCTGGTGACCAGGGAGACGATCGAGCTGGCCTTCCTCGCGGTGATCCAGCTCCTGCCGCCGAAGCAGCGGGCGGTCCTCATCCTGCGTGACGTGCTCGAATGGTCGGCGGCCGAGACCGCGGCGGCCCTGGACACGACGGTCGCCTCCGCCAACAGCGCGCTGCAGCGGGCCCGCGCCACGGTCAGGGAGCACCACCCGGTACGGCCGGCCCCCCGGCCGCCGAGCGAGACGGAACGGGAGCTGCTCAGGCGCCTCATCGAGGCGCACGAGCGGGCCGACGCCGACGCCGCGCTCTCCCTGATGCGCGAGGACATCCGGATCACGATGCCGCCGTTGCCCATGTGCTACGACGGACTGGCCATGATCGCGCCGCTGATCCAGCGGGGGCTGACGGACCCCGGAGAGTGGCGGCTGCTGCCGATCGCCGCGAACCGGATGCCGGCCGCGGCCAGTTACCTCAGGGCGCCAGGGGAGACGGAGTTCAAGGCGTTCAAGATCGACGTCCTGCGGATCGAGGACGGCGCCGTGGCGGAGATCACCACCTTCGACACCCGCCTCTTCCCCGCGTTCGGCCTGCCGCCCGTGCTGGCCATGCCTCGCTGAAAGCCCGATTCGTCGCTTTTTGTGCCAAGGACACTCCCCCATCTTCAGGGCGGGATCTTCGGGTGCGAGACTTCGCTGTATGGGGAGGATCGAGCCCGGTGGCCTGCTGCCGCACCTGAGACTGGACGAGCTGCTCACGGAGCTGCAGAGCCGCCTTGAGGCGGTGCTGGCCA
>NZ_JBEXZT010000050.1:0-26208 GCF_040631275.1 Streptosporangium sp. NPDC020145
AAGCTATGAAGCCGGGCTCTATCTCCGAGGCTCGGTCATGTGGTTGAAGCTCCTCACTTCAACCACATGATCCGAACTCTAAACAGCTCCTAGGAGCCCTCCCGGAGAGGTCGATCGCGTCCGTTGGGCGCTCTGCGGCGGCAAAGCTGTGAGCGAGCGACCGCCGTCGGCCCCGTTGGGTCGGCTTGGGGGCCTTCCAGTGACTTCCCAGCCCTGCGGACAGCGGGCTGCCTGACCTGGTCCGGTTCGGTGAGTCGCGTTTCGAACGCGGCCTCGGTCGTCGGCGAGGAAAGATGGGCGTGGTGAGCGACCAGGTGTCCGGCGAGCTGCTGGAGATAGCCGAGGCCCTTCTCCCCGGAACCTCGCTGAAAGCGGCGCGGTTCTTTCGCGGCGGGGTCCACGACGTCGTCCTGCTTCCGGGGGTCGCGGCGGTGCGGGTCAGCAGGCTGCCGTCCGGGGCACAGGCCCTGCCACGGCGGACCGAGGCGCTGCGGGCGATCGCGGCGGCCGGCCTGCCGTTCGCGGTGCCCGAGCCGCTGACGCCGGTGACGATGTTCGGAGCTCGCGCCGCGGTCGCCGTCTCCTGGATCGACGGTTCCGGACTGCCTGATGGAGTGGGCGATCCGGTGAGGATCGGCGAGCTTCTCCGGGCTCTACGGGAGTTCTCCGTCACCCCGCGGCTGCGCGCCGTACTGGGTGCGCCGCGCACCTTCACCGGCGGCCATCACTGGGCCGACATCCTGGCCGAAGAGGTCATCCCGCGCCTGCCCGGCAGGTGGCGCGAGGAAGGCCGGCGGCGCCTGGAGGACGCCCTGGCCCTGGAGGAGGTCCCAGACTGTCTTGTCCACGGCGATCTCGGCGCGGACAACGTCCACTGGAGCGGCGACGGTACGCTGATCGGAGTTCTGGACTGGGATCGGGCTCATCTGTTCGACCCGGCGGTCGACGCCGCCACCATGGGATGGCTGCATGGCTGGGACAATCTTCGCAAGGCCGTAGACGGCGCCACCTACCGGCGTGCCCGGGTCTGGGACCGGACGTTCGGGGTGACCCATCTTGTCGCGGCGCTGGACGGCAGGGCGCCGGCGAACGCCGACAGCTACGCGCGGCACATCGTCGCATGGTTGGAGGCAGGCGCCTCGAACGGGTGAACTCCCCGACGGGGCGGCCGGGCCCACGAAGGGTGTACGAGTTCTCGCCGATGACAGGCATGCGCCGGGAAACGGTGATGGCCATCGCGTGACCTTCGGGTGGCGAAGACCGAGTTAGGAGGGTCGGCCGGACCGCTGTACGGCCTGGTTCGGCGCCGTGATCACGTGGCGAAAAAGGAGTGGGCGGGATCGCATCGGACTGGTAGCTTGCAGCTGACCGTGACACCGCCGAGGAGGTGAGACCCATGAACGCTGTATCGATGTGGGTGCTCCCCCTTCCCGTCACGGCCGGGCGATTGACGTAGGTGTCGCCGGGAGCGCCTCGCCAACAAGGCACTCCCGGAAGGCAACACCATGGACTTTTCGCAGGTCACCGCTGGGCTGTCGTCGAACGACACGGTCGAGCGCGACTTCACCCCGGCAGCCCCGGGCGCCGATCACGCGCCTCTCGTGTTCGACGTGATCATCGCCGGGTGCGGGCCGACCGGCGCGACGCTGGCCGCGGAACTGCGGCTGCACGATGTGCGGGTGCTCGTCCTTGAGAAGGAGACCGAGCCCAAGTCGTTCGTCCGCATAGTCGGTCTGCACGCCCGCAGTCTTGAGCTGATGGCGATGCGCGGACTGCTGGACCGCGTCCTCGAACACGGAAGGCGGCGTCCGGCCGGTGGTTTCTTCGCCGCCATCCCCAAACCCGCGCCCGAGAACCTGGACTCCGCGCACGCCTATCTGCTGGGCATCCCGCAGCCGGTCATCGAACGTCTCCTCGAAGAACACGCCATCGAGCTGGGCGCTCAGGTCCGGCGTGGCTGGACGGTGACCGGTTTCGAGCAGGACGACGAGGGCGTGACCGTCGAGCTGGCCGACGGGCGGCGGCTGCGTTCGCGCTATCTCGTCGGCTGTGACGGCGGGCGCAGTACGGTGCGCAAACTGCTCGGCGTCGGCTTCCCCGGCGAGCCCTCGCGGGCCGAGACGTTGATGGGCGAGATGGAAGTGGGTGCGTCGCAGGAGGAGATCGCCGCCAGGACGGCCGAGGTCCGCGAGAGCCATCAGCGATTCTGGCTGCGGCCCTTCGGGGGAGGGGTCTACAGCGTTCTGGTCCCCGCCGAGGGAGTCGGCGATCGCGCGGAACCGCCCACCCTCGAAGATTTCAAACAGCGGTTGCGCGCCGTCGCCGGAACGGACTTCGGCGTACACTCCCCGCGCTGGTTGTCCCGCTTCGGGGACGCCACCCGGCTGGCCGAGCGTTATCGGGTCGGGCGGGTGTTGCTGGCCGGTGACGCGGCGCACATCCATCCACCCATCGGCGGACAGGGCCTGAACCTTGGCGTTCAGGACGCGTTCAACCTCGGCTGGAAACTGGCCGCGCAGATCCGCGGCTGGGCCCCGGAAACACTGCTGGACACCTACCAGGCCGAACGGCACCCCGTCGCCGAGGACGTGTTGGACAACACCCGCGCACAGACGGAACTGCTGTCCACCGAACCGGGCCCGCAGGCCGTGCGCAGGCTGCTCACCGAGCTGATGGACTTCGACGAGGTGAACCGCCACCTGATCGAGAAGATCACCGCGATCGGTGTCCGCTACGACTTCGGCGCGGGCCCCGACCTGCTTGGCCGCCACCTGCGTGACATCGAGGTGAAGCAGGGCCGCCTCTACGATCTGCTGCGTCACGGCCGCGGCCTGCTGCTGGACCGCACCGAACGCCTGACCGCGGGCGGCTGGTCGGATCGGGTCGACCACCTCGCGGATCCCACCGCGGCGTTGGATGTTCCGTGCGTTCTGCTACGTCCCGACGGCCACGTCGCCTGGGCCGGCGACGACCAGCGGGATCTGGACGACCATCTCTCCCGCTGGTTCGGCAGACCCGCCGACTGATTTCGTCTGAGCGGTCACCTTCGGGGCCGAGCCGGATCAGGTTTCGGTGGTGAGCGACCGGAGTTCGGCGATCACGTCCGCGCCTGAGGGAGCGTGGTCCGGATCAAGCAGCCATTGCATCATCAGACCGGTCAGCAGGGCGAGGGGGACCGAGCCGCCGAGTCCCTCTCGCCCCTCCCGCTGCCCTCTGGCGAGGTGTTCGCGCACCTCCGGTGACCGCTCCGCCTGCACCACGGCCTCAAGCTGCGCCACCCACAACGCCCGGTGGGTGGTGAAGCCGTCGATCAGGGCCTGCCAGTGTCGCTCCGGCTCGTCCGAAGAGGTGCGGTGGGCGAGTTCGTCGCTGAGTTCGTCGACCGCCTCCACCAGGGCCTGGGTGAGCAGCGCGTCCTTGGAACCGAAGTGGTAGCCGATGGCGGCATGACTCACTCCGGCGGCCGAGGCGATGTCCCGGACGGTCGTGTGAGCCCAGCCGCGTTCGATCAGGCACCGCTTGGCCCCGGCCAGCAGATCCTCTCGGTTTCCCATGCGGTGCAGCATAGCCGATGATTTGCCCATTCGGTCTACCCAAATGGATTGACCAAATGGTCAAATCGGCTTACCGTCATGCCCAATGACCAAGACGAAAGTTCTGATCTCCGGTGCGAGTGTGGCCGGGCCCGCCCTCGCCTTCTTCCTGAACCGCGACGGATACGAGGTGAGCGTGGTCGAGCGAGCCCCCGAGCTTCGTGACAGCGGATACGCGGTGGACTTCCACGGCGAGGCGTTCGACGCGTTGGAGGACCTGGGCGTCCTCGCCGAGATGCGTGGGCACGACACGAAGATGCGCGGCACCACCTTGCTGGACGACAAGGGCGTGGAGACCGGACGGCTGCCCGCCGAGGCGTTCGTCGGTGAACTGGAGGTACCGAAGCAGGAACTGACCCGGATCCTTCACCGCATCACCACCGACGACGTGACCTACGTGTTCGACGACTCGATCAGCGCGCTGACCCAGCACGGGTCGGGCGTCACGGTCGAGTTCGAGCGCGGAGCCGCCCGGGAGTTCGACATGGTGATCGGAGCCGACGGCGTCCACTCCAAGGTGCGGCAACTGGCCTTCGGCCCGTGCGCCGGGGCGCTACGCCACCTGGGCCTGTCCGGAGCCGGTTTCAGCACCGCCAACCACCTCGGCCTGGAGCGTGGCGGCCTGCTGCAACAAGGCCCTGGCGCGGCCCTCTACCTGTTCGGTTCCGGCGCGCCGGACCGCCTTACCGTCAGCTTCTCCTTCGCCACCGCCTCACCCGCACTGGACCGACGCGGCCGAGACGAGCAGGAGAACGCGGTGCGGGCGGCCTTCGCCGGTTTCGGTGGGCAGGCGCCCCGGCTGCTGGAGGCGATGAGCGAAGCGGACGACTTCTACTTCTCCTCGGCCTGCCAGGTCCATCTGGACCGCTGGTCGTGCGGCCGGATCGCCCCGGTCGGCGACGCGGGCTACTGCGCCGCCCCGACCAGCGGCATGGGCACCTCACAGGCGCTGATCGGCGCCCGGGCGCTCGCCGGAAACCTCGCCTCGGCGGCCGGAGACCACACGGCCGCCTTCGCCGCCTACGAGGAAGAGCTACGGCCCTACGTCACCGGGAACCAGGCCGCGGGCCGCCAGGCCGCGACGATGTTCGGCGGTGACGCCGGCCTGACCGGCTCATAGGAGGCGGAGAACATGGTGAGCGGCGTTCACCACGCCGTCTCCTGTCGTCCGGTGAGGCAGTGCTGTACGACCGGACCGAACCGGGCCACCAGCTCATCGGTGGGCGCGGAGGCGATCGGCTCGATCCGCATGATGTAACGCGCCACCGCGAGGCCCAGAACCTGGACGTTCACCATCCCCGCCCGTAGCGCGGCGTCCGGTGTGCCGAGCATCGTCACGAGCCGGCCGGTGATCTCCCGGTCGATGAACTCGCGGAGCAGCGCTTCCGACGCCTCATGGGTGGGGGCCGACCGGGTGAGCATCACGAGCGGCGTGCGGTCGGATTTATCCAGGTTCTCCAAGAGCGTCCGGATGATGCGCTCACCGATGCCGTCGAGACCGCCGGCGAACATCGACTCGATGGCCGACGTCAGGTGGGCGGGCATCTCGGTGACCGCGGCGAACAGGCCCTGCTTGGTGCCGAAGAAGTAGAACACCATGGCCGGGTCCACCCCCGCCTCGGCCGCGACCGCGCGCACCGTCGTGCCGCCGTAGCCGTTCTCGCGGAACAGCGTGCGGCCGGCCTCCAGGATCTGCTGCCTGCTCTGCTCACCGGATCGCCAGCGTCCGGGACGACTGTGTTCTGTCATGGCGGGAAGATCCTATCGGACATTTCTTCATCGGTCGATGATGTTTCTTCCCCGGCGCGGGGTACGCTGAACTTCATCAACCGATGAAGAAAGGTGGGACGGAATGCGGGTGATCGTTGTCGGTGCCGGACTTGGCGGGTTGACGCTTGCCCACGGGTTACGCCAGGCGGGCGTCGACGTCGTGGTGTACGAGCGGGACGGGCCGCAGGGGCGCCCACAGGGCGTCAGCCTGCATTTCGACGACAGGGGAGCCGCCGCGCTGCGCGCGTGCCTGCCGCCGCGGCACGTCGCGATGGCGGAGGCGACCATGGGCGGTCCGCGCGAGCGGAGGCTGTTCCTGTCCGAAGTGGACGGGGAGCTCAAGGTCGTTCGCACCCAGCCGCTCGCCGGTACCGCGGGACCCGTGCGGCCCGGCCGGCAGGCGCACCGGCCGCTGCTACGGGCGGTGTTGCTGACCGGACTGGAGGAAACGGTGCGGTTCGGGGCGCGGTTCACACGGTTCGAGCAGCGGGCTGACGGCACCGTCCGGGCGTGGTTCGCCGATGGCGGCACCGACACGGCGGACGTGCTGGTCGGCGCGGACGGCATCGGTTCCGCGGTCCGGCGCCAGTACCTGCCGCACGTGCGGGTGACCGACACGGGAAAGCGCATGGTGATGGGCGCGACACCGCTGCGGGCCGTGGCCGGTACCGGGCTGCCCGAGCTGATCGGCCACAGCGCCACCAGTGCGCGCTCGCACGGCACGATGATGGCGATGGGCGCGTTGCGGTTCACCCGGCCACCGGCCGCCGCGCGGGAGAAGTGGCTGCCCGCCCTGGACCACCGCGCCGTCGCCGCAGCCGAGGACTACGTGATGTGGACGCTGTCCGTCACGCGGGAACGGCTCGGTTCCACCGGCTCACCGGCCGACGCGTGGCACCGGGCCAGGGGACTGGCCGTCGGCATGCACCAGACGTTGCGGCTGGTCATCGACCAAGCATGGCCGGACCTCACCGTCGCGCTGCGGATCGGGCTGATCCCGCCGACGCCGGCATGGCCGGCCACTCCGGTGACGCTCATCGGCGACGCCATCCACGTGGCACCGGGTTTCGGGGGCAACCTGGCGATGCGGGACGCCCGCCGCCTGCGTGACGAACTGGTCCAGGCCGCCCGGGGAAAGCGGGACCTGCGCGCCGCGATCGGCGCCTACGAGGACGCGACGCGCCGCGACAACCTCTCCGCTCCCGGCGCGGTGGCCGGAACCGGCCCGGGAGCCCGGCAGCGGACCGGCGCCACGGAGCCGAGCGCATGAACCTCACCATGCTGACGCGGAGGTCGCTGTCCTTGTTCGCCGCGGTGGGTGGCTGGCGCACACTCGCGGAGGCCGTCGCGTCTCGTGCGCTGTTCCTGGTCGCCTATCTGACGAGCGGTCGCGTATCGGCCTCCGCGCTGATCGCGGTCGTCGGCGTGCTCGCCTTCGCGGTGGCCCGGGTGTGGACCGACAGGAAGTACTGGCAGGCAGCCGGTGGGCTGCTCATGGTGGGGGTCTCCGCGTTGCTTGCGGGGAGCACCGGGCGCGGGGTCGACTTCTACCTTGTGGGCGTGCTGACCAGTGCGGTCGGCGGGGCCGTGTTCCTGGTGTCCGTGCTGGTGCGGTGGCCGGTGGTCGGGCTGGTGCTGGGGGCGGCGCGTGACGATCGGTTCGGCTGGCGGCGGGATCGCGCGAGGCGGCGGCGCTACCAGAGGTGCACGGCGATCTTCCTGGCGAAGTTCGCCCTCGGCACGGCGTTGATGGTGCCTCTGTACCTGGCCGGGCAGGTGGTCGCGCTCGGGATCGCCAGCACACTGCTGACCACGCCCGCGACGGGCGTCTGCGCCTATCTCAGCTGGCGCATCCTCCGCGCCGAGGCGGACCCCGCAGGACCGGGCCCCGCCGTGACGACGCCGAGCCCCGGCTGACGGCCGCGTCCGGTCCAACCGGTGCGCCGGCTCTGCGACCGCCGTGTTTCGAACGGAGCGTGGTGACGCGGCACCACCGGGAGGCGCGTCAGGGGATCGCGGCCTCAATCCGGGCGAGGTGGGCGGCGAGGATCTCATCGAACGCGGCCCGGCGGTCGGCTCCGAGGGGGCGGATCTCGCGGGCGAAGTGGGCCAGGGCGGGGAAGCGGTCGGGGTCGGCCCCGAGGACCGCGACGCGGAACTGCTCCATGCCCTGTTCGTACTCGTCCGGGGTGAGGGTGCCGATCCCGGCCTCGGAGACGATCAGTGCGGAGAGGAGGATCACGAGCCGGTGGTAGCGGGAGGGAATCTCCTCATCGGGCAGGCCAGAGGTCCGCAAAGCCTGTAGTGCCTCCTCCATGACCAGCCGGGAACCGGCGCCGCCGGATCCGTAGCGTCCCCAGACCGCGGCGAGCTGGGGGTGCCGGCCGAAGGCCTCTCTCAGGCGCAGGGCTGTCGCGGTGATGCGCTGCCTCCAGTCACCCTCGGGGCGGTAGCCGTCCATCGCGGCCACCAGGATCCGGTCGGCGACCGCGCGCAGAAGCTCGGTCTTGTTGCGGAAGTGCCGGTAGAGGCTGGAGGAGTCGGTCCCGAGCGTCGCGGCGAGCCTGCGAACGCTGAACGACTCGGCGTCGTCCGTGCGCAGCAGTTCCGCCGCCGTGTCCAGGATTTCCTCCGTCGACCAACGCCTTCGGCCTGTCATCTCGCCCCTCTCGTCCGCGCCCGGCCCAGCATATCTTATGCACTTGCCGATGCACGCGCCGCGTGCATAATGGAGGCGTCTGCTGGCTGGAAGAAGAGAGAGGGCGAGATGAGCGAGACCACTGCCGTCAGACAGCCGCCGGAGCCGGACTTCTCCACGATGACGGTCAAGCAACTGATCGCCTACCGCACTGCGGAGAACCGCTGGCGGGCCTCCGGCGCGGCACGGGCGATCCTCGGAGAGCCGGACCCCGGAGCCGCCGTCGGATGGCAGGACATCGCGCTGCCGGGTCGCGACCTTCCGGTCCGGGTGTACCGGCCGGTGTCTCCTGCCGGCGGCGAAACCACCGCCAGGACCGGCCTGCCCCTCGTGGTCCACGTGCACGGAGGCGGTTTCGTGGGCACAGCGGCGCAGTGCGACTGGACCAACAGCCACCTCGCCGCCCGGTTGCCCGCGCTCGTCGTCTCCGTCGAGCACCGCCTCCTCGCCCCGGGCAGCCCCCTCGCCGACGCCGCCGACGACGGCTGGGACGTCCTCCGGCACATGGTGGAAAACGCCGCACGGTGGGGCGTCGATCCAACGCGTACGGCCGTCGCCGGCGAGAGCTTCGGCGCGCTGGTCAGCGCCCTGACGGCCGTCCGGGCCCGGGACGCGGGCCTGCGGCTCCGGGCGCAGGTGCTGGTCAACCCCGTGGTCGAGGTGACCGAGACGATGTGCGACTACCCCTCCGTGGCTGAGTACGCCTACAGCCCGACCCCTGCCCTGCCGCTCCTGCGGTTCCTGCGACGGCTCGCCGTCCCGCCGGGAACCGACGCCCGCGCGTTCTCGCCGCTGTACGCCGATGATCTGAGCGGGCTCGCCCCCGCGCTGCTCGTGGTGCCGACCAAGGACGCGGTCGCCGATCACGGCCGCCGCTACGCCGGGCGACTGCGGGCGGCCGGGACGTCCGTACGGCTCACCGAGTATCCGCAGGCGCGGCACGCCTTCCTCACCCTGCCAGGGGTGGAACCGCAGGCCGAGGTCGCCCAGGCGGAGATCTTCGAGTTCCTCCGCGCGGCTCTGGCGGGGTGACGGGACGGCGACGCGAACCATCTCAGCGGCGTCTGCGGCCCTCCAGGCCCCTGGCGACCGGTGCGGCGTCTTCGCCCACCCAGCCCAGCAGGGCCGAACCTCGGCAGCGCTGGAAGGGCAGGCCCAGGTAGGCCAAACCGGGTACCGGGCTGATCCCCTCACTGTGGCGGGGCAGCCCGCCGACCAGGGCACCGGGAACCCGCAGCCAGCGGTAGTCGGGGCGGTAGCCGGTCGCCCAGATCACGCTCCGCGGGGCGATGGTCCGGCCGCCGGCGGTGCGCAGCAGGGAAACGGTGGTGCCGAGCCGGACCGGCAGCTCGAAGTGGGCCGCGTACGCCCGCAGGTAGTCGGCCACCTCGTCCTTGCCCGGATAGCGGTCGGCGCCGGGCATGGGCAGGCCGGGCAGCGCGCTCAGGGAGACGGGGGTGAACAGGCGCAAAGAGTCCCAGCGGCGCCGCCAGGACTCGCCCAGCCGCGGGTGGGCCTCCAGCAGCAGCAGCACGTCATGTCCGGCCATGCGCAGTTCGCGGCCTGCCGCGAGCCCCGCCTGTCCGGCGCCGATCACGAGAATCACGAAACCAAGCCTGGCCGAGAGAGTGGCGGCGGGGCTTGAACGATCCTGCTACCGGGTTCGTCCGTGGTGCTCCGTCCTTCAGGCCGGAGAGCGTCAAGGCAGCCATCGCACCCCGGTCGTCAGGGTGGAGGGTGCCTGGCCCATCATCCGGCGGACCACCTGGTCAGGTGGGCGGAGTCCGCGAACCCGGCCGTGTGCGCGGCCTCGGTGAGCAGGGCGCCGTCCGCCAGCGACGACATCGCCGCCCGTAGCCGCGTCCACAGCACGTAGGGCCGGAACGGCAGCCCCAGCTCGCCGGCGAACAGGTGGGACAGCCTGCCGCCGGACAGGTGCACGGCGAGGGCGGGGCGGCCGGAGCTCTCCATGCCCCGGACAATACAGTCGATACTGAATCAAGCTAATAGTTTATTCAGTCACGACTGAACAGTAGGTGTGGCCCTTCAAGTGGGCGATCCGGGCCGCCAGCGGGGGCTCGCGCCGGTGTCGCGCAGGGACCACTGCCCGTCGGGGTGCAGTTCGTCGTCGTAGTAGAAGACGGTGGAGGGCAGGCCGAGGGTCGGGCCATCGTGCGCGACGAAGGCCTCGCAGGCCGCCTGCCGCAGCCGGTGGGGGTCCACGGCGAGGGTGTCGGTGGCGACCTGGACCAGGCGCTCCAGCGCGTGGTGGGCCATGAAGCTGTCATAGGCGAGGCTGAAGACGTGCGCCGCGGGGTGCCGTACGTCGCGGGAGATGATGTTGACCGGCGGCAGCGGACGCGTCAGGCCCTGCCGAAGGCGGATGGCCGGGTCGACGTTGATGGCGCAGTCCCGGTAGAAGACGGCCGTGCGCCGCCCGTCGAGGTCGTAGCCGAACAGGGTGTTCTGGCCGTGCATCTCCAGGGCGCATCCGGTGCGCGTGGCGGCGCGGGTCCACAGGGCGACCATGGGTGCCACCACGCGGCGGACCAGCCACTGTGTCGGGTCTTCGCCGCTACGGGAGATGAGCTGCGTCAGCACGGCGGGGTGCCGAGGCTGGAGGATGTCACGGCCGTACAGGGCGAACAGCGGCACCGTGTACCGCAGGGGCGAGGCGAGGATGTCAGCGGTTGCGGAGTTCCCGCCGGGCGGTCCGACGGCGGTGCCCGTGCGCGGGCCCGCCTCGCGGACGAGGAAGCCCCAGGCGTCGCGCGGCCGGTGTCCCAGGACTCCGCCCGCCACCTCGCAGAGCACGGGGAGCTCGTTGCGGGTCAGTTCCGCGGCCGTCCACAGTTCAAGGGTGATGATCGGTTGCCGCAGGCGGCGGGTGAAGCGTGACAGCCGTTTGGGGTAGTGCAGTTTGACGAAGTGCGGCTCGGTGGACGCGCCGCCGACGCGTTCGACGAACACGGTGCGGGCGTTCGCGGAGGGCACCACGGTCAGCTCGGGGCCGCGTCGCAGGCGACGCAGTGTCCGGCGTTCGGGAAGGTCCGGATAGGCGAGCGTCTCCGGATGGACGGGCAGCAGGAATTCGTCCGCGTCGCCGTACAGGCCGCTCACCTTGCTCGGCAGGTCTCCGGCCAGGAACGTGCCCATCTCGGGCGGCACCCGGAAGGTGGGCACCTGGAAGCGTGGCAGTCCCCGTTGCGGGTGGTAGCGGTCGCCGATGTCCAGGTGCGCCGAGTAGGCACTGTAGTCACGGGTGCCGCCGCCCAGGTATCGCTCCGCGTACTGCCAGGTCTGCTGCGGGTCTCCGGACTCGTCGATGATCACGATGCGCCTTCCCGGTCGAGGTAGTGAAAGGTGGGTTCGGGATGCATGAGGAACTGGTGGTGGGACAGGTTCCAGGCGTAGGCGCCGGCCAGACCGAAGACGATCAGATCGCCGGGGCTCAGCCCGGTGACGGACACGTCCCGGGCGAAGACGTCCTTGGGGGTGCAGAGCTGGCCGACCAGGGTGATCGTGCCGCTGTAGGCGGGTGTCCGGCCGGTGGGGCGGATGACGGTGAACGGCTGGTCGTGCCCTCTGGCGACCGGGGTGCGCAGGTGCTGGGTGCCGCCGCGCAGCACCGCGAAACATTGTCCGTGGCTGGTCTTGATGTCCAGGACATCGGTGACGTACCAGCCTTGGTAGGCGGACAGTGAGCGTCCGGGCTCGATGCGCAGCGGCCCGGGGGAGCGCAGGGCCGCCAGGGCGGCACCGTAGGCCGCCCAGTCGAAACGACTGTCCGGATCGGCGTAGTCGACCAGCATCCCCCCGCCGAGATCGATCTCGGGATGCTCGACGCCCGGCAGGTGCCGGTTCAGCCAGGACGAGGCCCAGGTGACGACGTAGGCGGCCACCTCGGCCATGGCGGGGGCGGGCAGGCCCCACGCCAGGTGGCTGTGGATGCCGCGCACGCGGATCCGGGGAGCCGCGCGCAGGATCGGCAGGCACGCCTCCAGTGTGGGCTCGTCCATGCCGAAGGGTGTGACGGTCGTGGTCTGCCCGTTCACGGCGGGCGGACGCAGATTGGCCCGCAACAGGATGTCCACCGGCCGCCCTCGGGCGATCCGGGCGATTCTGGTGAGTTCGCCGGGGCTCTCCACGTGCACCCGTTCGACGCCGAGTTCGAGCGCGAGCCTCAGGTCGGCGTCGGTCTTGCCGGGACCGCTGAAGGCGACCCATGCCTGCGGCAGGAGCTTTCGCACGAAGGCCAGCTCACCGCCCGAGGCCACCTCGAACCCGTCAACGAAGGGTGCGAGGGCGCGCAGAACCCGTGCGTCGGGGTTGGCCTTGACGGCGTACAACACCTGAGCGGCGCCGTTCACGGCGCCGATGACCACGCCGGCGTGGCGGCGAAGACCGTCCAGATCGTAGATGTACGCGGGCAGCATGCCGGCTGCCGCGAGTCGCAGAGCCTTCTCCTGCGGGAGCATCGCACCTCCAAGGTCGGGTTTCACGCATGGCTGTGACACGACACCTCAGGGCGGGTCACGTCGAGGGGACGTCGTTTTCCGTGACGACCGAAGTCCCCGGTGAGGGGCTAGCCCATCCCGTTCCGGCAGGCGGGGACGGGCTTGGCGCGGGCAGGCGTACGGACGAGGCCGCGTTCAGGGCTTCGGCCTTGTGACACCGGGCCGGGGGAGCGGGTCAGGGGGAGAGGCGGGGTCGTGGCGGTGACCGGCAGAGCGCGTCGTGAGGGCATGGAACTCCAACCATGGTCACGCAAGGTGTGAGGATAAATACGAAAGGTAGTTGTTTGTGATCAGAGGTGTACTACCGGCGCGGTGACATTGATCTTTCGCCCGGAGTCCGGGCGTTGAGAAGCATCGTGCCAAGTCTTGATCGCGGCTGGGAGGGCGCTACGGCCCGGAACTCCCTGGCGCTGTTTTTCGCCTTTCCGGCCAGCGCCGCGGCGAGCCGTAATACGGTCCCGAAATCGCTCATCCCATTTCATCCGGCGCTCGGTGAACATTCGGTGGGTGAACGCCATCGCCGCCCGCGGCACGCCTGTTTAACATTGGTGTCGGCGAAAAGCGAAGGCGGCACCTGAGAAATCGGAGGCGTGCCGAGCGTCGCGAATCACCGATCACCCCTACGCCGGGTTCATCCTCCTGATCATCAGAGCCGACCACGCTCAACCGCCGAAGGGAGAGGCCCATTTTTCCGGCATGGCCGTTACCGGTGCCGGAGACCACCGAAACCGTGCCACGACAGGACCACGGTGAACCCGCCCGCGCGGCCCTCATTGTCCAGACCAGACGAGGAGAAATCATGAGATTTTCCCGTGCCAGGATCGGCTTTCTTTCGCGAAAAGGCAGAAGGCCGACCTCGTTGAATCCCGGGGAGAGGCGGTTGACGTTCAGCGCCCTGGTCATGGCGCTGGTCCTGGTGGCCGTGTCCTTCGCGGCAGGCACGTCCACGCCGGCGTACGCGGAGATCGTGAACCGGATCAGCGGACTGCGCGCCGACGTGATGTGGGCGTCCACCAATCCGAGGCGGGGCGTCTTCCTGTGGCCGGACAATGCCAGCCACTCGCAGGAGTTCGAGTTCCTCGACAGCGGAAATGGATACTTCCGCATAAAGGCCCGTCACTCCGGTCAGTGCCTGCAACTCTTGGACGGTGATCCCCGGGAGGGTGTGTCCATCGTTCAGGACACCTACTGCGAGTCCGGGTACGCGCCGGCCGAGTGGCGAACCGATTACATCATTCCGCCGCACGAGCCCTGCGTGTGCTTTCCCGAGACCTAAATGATCATCAGGAACCGCGCGAACGGCAGGTGCCTGGACGCCTCCTCCAGCGGTATACCCGGCCAGCAGGCACGCCTGCAGGCATGGAGCTGTATCAGGACGGGTACGGAAGGGAACCGCTGGAACCAGGTGTGGGGCTTCCAGTACCCCGGGGGCAATCCTCCGGTCCGCTGAGGCCGTCACGTCGGGGGCTCCGCCCGCCGCCGTCCGGGCGGCCCTTCGAACGGCGGCGGGCGGGGCGGGAGACGTCCCCTCAGGGTTGCGGGGCAAGCCCACCGGGAACGTCGGCGTTGCCTCACGCTGCGGACGGCGTGACGACGTATGCGATTCATTCAGCATTCATGCCGAATGATCAGAATTTTGTCGTTTATGCCTGTTCTGGCTGCTGCCGGCAGCCGTTCGCTCGTTGAAAGGCAGTTCGCCTGTGAATGGCAGTACCTTTCGGACCCCCCGCCCGTTATCCGGCCGACCGGCCCGCAGAATCCTGATCGCCGGCGCGATGGCGCTCGGCATGATGGCCACACCGACGATCGCCAACGCGACATCCGTCACGCCCGTCACACAAGCCGAAGAAGCCACAAAAGCCACAGAAAACGGGGTCGCCCCGGCGAGTTCCCTGGCATCGGTCGCCTGGCCGGGCGGTTCCTCGGTGTCCACCGCCGACGGGTCGAACGTTTTCGGTGAGGACCTCAGCGGTCTCCACCAGACCGGCGGGGTGCTGTGGGGCGCGCAGAACAGCGGCAGGCTGTGGCGCCTGGTCCCGAACGGCTCCGGCGGCTGGAAGCCCGACACCACCGGCGGCTGGACCTCCGGCAAGGCGCTTCGCTTCCCCGGCGGTTCCGGCGCCCCCGACAGCGAGGGCGTCACCGTCACCGGCTCCGGCGCGGCCGGAGGGGTGTTCGTCTCCAGCGAGCGCAACGGTTCCGGCAGCAGCAGGCTCTCCGTCCTGCGCTACGACGTCTCCGGCAGCGGCACGACGCTGACCGCGACCAAGGAGTGGAACCTCACCGCGAGCCTGCCGTCCGTGGGCTCCAACCTCGGCTTCGAGGGCGTCACCTGGATCCCCGATGGCTACCTCACCGGCGCCGGGTTCAAGGACGCCTCGACCGGTGCGGCCTACGACCCCGGTGGCTACGGCGCCCACACCGGAGGTGTTTTCTTCCTCGGCGTCGAAGGCACCGGCATGATCCACGGCTACGTCCTTGAGGACTCCGGGGCCTTCACCCGGATCTCCTCGACCAGCAGCGGCATGGCCGGTGTCATGGAACTGCAGTGGGAACCGCAGGCCCTCCGGCTGTGGGCCGTCTGCGACGACAACTGCGGCGGCCAGCACCGCACCCTGAAGGTCGATGCCTCGGGGGCCTTCGCCGTCACCGCCGTCCACGACCGGCCCACCGGCATGCCCGACTACAACAACGAGGGCTTCTCCCTCGCCGGAGCCGACGAATGCGTCAACGGGTCCAAGCCCGTCTACTGGGCCGACGACGACAACGACGGCGGCCACGCCATCCGTAGGGGCACCGTCACCTGCTGACCGGCCGTCGAGAACACGTTCCCGGGCGACCCGGCGCCAACGTGTCCGGTGCCGCCGGTCGTCGCCCGGGGCGGTACCGCCCGCCTCGGGCGGAAGCGAAGCGGTC
Organism: Streptosporangium sp. NPDC020145; assembly: GCF_040631275.1. Lineage (NCBI taxonomy): Bacteria > Bacillati > Actinomycetota > Actinomycetes > Streptosporangiales > Streptosporangiaceae > Streptosporangium > Streptosporangium sp. NPDC020145. The sequence goes on from NZ_JBEXZT010000050.1 coordinate 15,495, forward strand.
AAAAGTGGCACGGTCAGAGCGGCACGGTGTCCAGGGGGATCGGCTGGAACATCTCCGGTTCGTCCTCGGGGACCAGCGCCGTGGGGCCGTAGATCCAGTCGACGAACGAGTAGTCGTAGACGTCCCGGCCACGCAGGAGGGCGTTGCGCCGCAGCCTCAGGACGCCTTCGAGGTGCCACAGCTCGCCCCACGCCCGGGCGGTGGTGACGACGCGGCGGCAGTGCTCGGGCCGTACGGCCTCATAGGCGGCGAGTGCCGCGTCCCAGTCGACGCCGGAGCCGTCACCGGTCCGCCGCGCGCGCTGGGCGGCGACGTGCTCCCCGAGCACCCAGCCGTCCTCGATCGCCATGATCGCGCCCTGCGCCATGTACTGCAGGGGCGGGTGCGCCGCGTCACCGAGCAGCGCGATCCGGCCGGTCACCCAGGTCATGATCGGGTCACGGTCGTACATCCGCCACCACCGGTCGCGCCACATCAGCGGCAGCCCCTTCCGGACCCGCTCGCAGGTTCCCGCGAACGCCGCGTCCAGCTCGTCCGGTGTTCCCCAGTCGTCCTCACCGGCCAGCGCCTTCGGCGACTCGAACACGGCGACCTGGTTGAACATCTCGCCGCCCCGCAACGGATACTGGACGAAGTGGCAGCGGGGGCCGACGTACACGACGACGTCCTTGTCGTGGATGCCGTTGTCGGCGACCTTCTCGAACGGCACGGCGCCGCGGTAGGCGACGTACGCCGAACTCACCGGCTCGTCCTTGACCAGCAGTTCGCGGGCGACCGAGTGCAGCCCGTCCGCGGCGATCACCACCTCCGCCTCGTCGGCGCCGCCGTCGGCGAAACGGACCCGGGCGCCACCGGCGACGTTCTCGTACGACGTGCAGTGGGAGTCGGTCAGGAGCTCGACACCCGCCCGCTCACAGGCGCGGAGCAGGATCCCGTGCAGGTCGCTGCGGTGGATCACCAGGTAGGGGTAGCCGTAACGGCGCTCCAGGTCGCGCAGGTCCAGCCGGGTCAGGTCGTCGTCGTCCACGGCGTCCTTCATGACCATGGCCTCGGGCAGCACACCGAGGGAGGCCGCCTCCTCCAGCAGCCCGTAGCGGTCCAGGATGCGGGTGCAGTTCGGCGCCAGCTGGAGGCCCGCGCCGACCTCGCCGAACACCGACGACCGCTCGTGCACCCTGACCCGCAGCCCCTGACGGGTCAGGGCGAGCGCCGCGGACAGGCCGCCGATGCCGCCCCCGACGACGATCACGTCGGCGCGGGTTGAGGGGAAGACGCCCATGGGATCGGTCCTTCTCGTCACAGCCACGGGGGCAGGGTCGGTGGGAGGCCGCCGCCGACGGCGGTCACCCCGGTCGTGGGACGTCCGGCCAGGTAGGCGGTGACGTCGGCCAGGGACCCTTCGACGCCGGGCACCGCGTCGAGACCCCGCTTGGCGAGGACGTCCTCCCGCAGCGCCAGCAGGAAGCCGTCGGGAAGGTCGGCGAAGGTGAGCCCGGTGGCGAGGTCCACGGCGTGCACCATGACCTCCCGGCTGCGCATCCACGGGACCTCGCTCGCCGGCACGGTACGGCCCTGCGCGGTCACCACCTGGGTCCGCCACGCCTCGTCGGGCAGCGCCGCCATCGCGGTGGCCAGGGTCGCGGCCGACTCCGTGAACCACCGTGACAGTTCGCCGGCGTCCAGCCGGGAACCCCGCTCGATCCCCTCGGCGCGTTCCTGCGGGGAGCCGTACATCGGGGTCCTCTCGCCGGTGCGCGCCCAGTGGATCAGGTTGCCGACCGCCTCGGCGTTCGCGGCCAGGTGCGCCACGAGGTGCTTGCGCGTCCAGCCGGGCAGGGCCGAGGCGGCGCCGTACTCCTCCTCGGACAGGCCGGTGATCGTCGACACGCACAGCCGGGTCCCCGTCTCGGCCCACGCGAGTGTGGTGGCGAGGTCGCGTGCCATCACGCGCCTTCGGGGACGACGCGGTTCTCAAGGCGGCCGAGACCCTCGATCTCGGTCACGACCAGCTCGCCGCCCTTCAGGAAGACCGGTGGCCTGCGGGCGTGACCGACCCCGCCGGGGGTGCCGGTCGCGATCACGTCGCCCGGGTTGAGGCGCACCATCGTCGAGACGTAACGGATCAGGTGGACCGGGTCGAAGAGCAGGTCGCCGGTGTTGTCGGACTGCGTCACCTGACCGTCGATCTCGCAGCGGATGTCGAGCGCCGGCCGCGGGCCGGTCTCGTCGGCGGTGACGAGGAACGGGCCGATCGGGGTGGTCGAGTCCCAGTTCTTGCCCTGCAGCCACTCCCGGGTCCGGAACTGCCAGTCACGGCACGTGATGTCGTTGAGCACGGTGAACCCCGCGATCGCGGCGACCGCCTGCTCCTCGTCCGCCCGGCGTACCTGCCGGCCGACGACGACGGCGAGTTCGGCCTCCCAGTCGAACTGCTCGGTCTCCTCGGGGCGCCGGATGTCGTCGGTGGCGCCGATGAGGGTGTCGGTGAACTTGGAGAAGAGGGTCGGGTACTCCGGGAGGTCGCGGCCCATCTCCTTGATGTGGTTCTGGTAGTTCAACCCGACGCAGATGACCTTGCCGGGCCGGGGCACGACCGGGGCGAGGTCGGCTCCGGCGAGCGGGTGCCTGGTGCCGTCGGCCGTCGCGGCGGTCGCGAGACCGCCGGGCGCGGCCAGCACGGCGCCGACGTCGGGCAGGCCCACCTCGACGAGCTGGTCGCCCTCGACGCGGACGGCGGCGGTGCGCTGGTCACCCAGGCGGATGGTGGCGAGCTTCATCGGCTGTCCCTTTCGGTGTGGCTGCGAAACAGGTTGAGCTTGGTGAAGATCGGGGCGTCGCCGAACTGGAACAGGTCGAGCGCGCCCGAGTCGGAGTCGGACGCCGACGCCTCCGAGCGGATCGACAGCGGCTGCCAGGACGGGACGACGAAGAGATCTCCGCGGGTCACCGTCCAGGTCCGGTCGCCGACGGTGACCCGGCCGGACCCGTCGAAGACCTGGTAGACCGAAGAGCCGGTCTCCCGGTACGGCGCGGTCTCCGTGCCGGTGGTGATCCGGTGGAACTGCGCCCGGATCGTCGGCAGCACGTCGTCGGCGGTGGTCGGGTTGGTGTAGCGGACCAGGGCGTGACCCGGCTCGACCGTGGCCGGGTGGCCCTCCCGCTCCAGCGTGAGCTGGCCGGTCAGCGCGGCGTCGGTGTCGGTCCAGCGATAACGCAGAAGGGGTGTGCCCTCGCGGCGGCCGAGCTGTGAGACCGGTGCCAGGCCGGGGTGCCCCCAGAGCCGCTCGGCGCGGGAACGATCGGGGGTGGCGTGCTCCTCCTCGGTGAGGGTGTCCCGGCCGAAGTCGAAGAACTGCCCCTCGATGCCGTACTGGAACGGGATGTCGAGCCCGTCGATCCAGGCCATCGGCGTACTCGCCGAGTTGTGGTGGGCGTGCCAGTGCAGGCCGGGCTGGGGGAGGAAGTCGCCCCGGCGCATCGGCACCGGGTCGCGCTCGACCACGGTCCACACTCCCTCGCCCTCGACGACGAAGCGGAAGGCGTTCTGGGTGTGCCGGTGCTCGGGCGCGTCCTCGCCCGGCATGAGGTACTGGATCGCGGCCCACAGGGTCGGGGTCGCGTAGGGCTTGCCGCCCAGGCCCGGGTTGGCCAGCGCGATCGCGCGGCGCTCGCCGCCGCGGCCGACGGGGACCAGGTTCCCGGAACGGCCGGCGAGTTCGAGCAGTTCGCTCCAGTTCCAGCGGTGCGGCCGGGCCTTGGAGCGCGGGTGCCGCGGCATCAGGTCGCCGATCTCCGTCCACAGCGGGACGAGCAGCGCCTTCTCGAACCCGCGGTAGAGGTCTTCGAGTTCGGGGCTGACGGGAGGCTGGTCGGGCCGGTCCTCAGCGGTGACGCTGACCGGCGACGTGATGGCGTGCGCGTCGGACATGGTCCTGACTATCCGCTGACGCGACGGATCAGGAACAGAGGATTCTGCACAGCAGAACAGGCTGTGTCAGGATCGGACCATGGTGAAGCCGATGAAGACTCCGCCGGCCTACGCCTCGAACAGCGTCGACCACGCCCTCAGGCTCGCGCAGATCCTCCAGCTCGACGGGGCGATCACGGTCTCCGCGGCGGCCGAACGGCTGGGCGTCGCCCGTTCCACGGCCCACCGGCTGCTGACCGCGCTGGTCTACCGCGACTTCGCGGTGCAGGACGAGGACCGGACCTACCGGGTGGGCCCCATCCTCGCCCTCGCCGAGCGTGCCCAGTCCGACGTCGGCACGCTCCGGGCGGCGGCCCTCGGGCCGATGCGGGCCCTGGTCGACCGGATCGACGAGACCGTGAACCTCAGCATCCGCACCGGCAGGAACGTCCGGTTCATCGCCTCGGTCGAGTGCGCCCAGGCCCTGCGGGTGGGCAGCCGCGAGGGCATGGTCTTCCCCGCCCACCAGGCGACCGGCGGCCTGGTGGCGCTGGCGGCGCTCCCGGACGAGGAACTCGTGGCCCTGTACGCCGCCGACGACCGGCACGATCCCGCCGAGGAGCTGCCCGACCTGACGAGGCTTCGTCGTGAGCTCCGGTCCGTACGGCTCAGCGGTGTCGTGCTCAACCTTGAGCGCACCGAGCGGGGCGTGACCGCGATGGGGTGCGCGGTGAGGGATCGCTCCGGTGCGACCGTCGCGGCGCTGTCGATCTCGATGCCCAGCGTCCGTTACTCGCCGGAGCAGGTCAAGCCGCTCACCGCCGCGCTCACGGCCGCCGCCGACGCGATCACGCGCGCCCTCTGAGGCTCAGTGGCGGGCGATCAGTGCCTCGCCGATCGCCGTCATGGCGTCGGCGAGCTGCTCCATGAACTCCGAGATCGGCTTGCCGTCCTCCGACTGGAGCGAGACGAACGCGCCGTCGAATCCGGCCATGCCGAAGTGGGCGAGGGCGTCCGCGACCGTGTTCGCGGCCTCCTCGCCCTCGCTCAGGAACGAGGAGCGGATCATGTGCCGCATGTAGTCGCGGCCCTCGTCGCGGACCGCGATCACGGTTCGCAGCGCCTCCGGAGCCTCGGCCGCCTCGTTGCTCATGACCAGCACCAGCAGCAGGCGCAGGAACGCCTCCCGGTGCTCGAAGACCTCACCGGTCCTGCGCAGGTACCACCCGAGGCGCTCGCGCGGGGTGCCGCCCTCCGGCGGGTTGCGGTGGGCCTCGCGCATGGCGTCGAAGTAGTCGCTCGCCCCCTGGGACATGACGGCCGACAGCAGCCCGGCCTTGGACTCGAAGTGGTGGTAGAAGGCGCTCCTCGGCAGGCCCGTCTCCTTGATGAGGGTCGACATCGACGTGCCCGCGTAGCCGCGCACGGACATCACCCGGGCGGTCGCGTCGAGGATCTCCTGGCGTGACCGTCGGCCTCGGCGGTTCCCGGTCTGCGCCTTCGGCGCGGGCTTGTCCACTCGCCGAATTCTAGGGACTCGGAGGGCGGCTCTTGACACATCGCCGCTGGTCATTGTTACCCTCCTCACTATCGTACCGACCGATCGGTCCAAAACTGCCGCGCCGAGCACACGCGGCCAGGACAACGGAGTCAGCGCATGACCGAGAGCTACGACGCGGATGTCGCGATCATCGGATACGGCCCGACCGGTGTGATCGCCGCACTCACCCTCGCCAGGTACGGAGTCTCCGCCGTCGCCCTCGAACGGGACAGGGACATCTACCCCCGAGCCCGGGCCGTGACCGTCAACGACTGGACGATGCGGATCTTCCAGGATCTCGGCATCGACGAGCGGATCGAGAAGAAGATCGACCCCCAGCGGGCCCTGCGCTGGGTGACCTACGACGGCACGGAGATCATGCGGGTCGAGCACCCGCCCTCGACGCTGGGCCGCAAGCCGCGCTTCTACAACATCTACCAGCCGACGATGGAGACCGAACTGCGCGCCGCGGCGCTGGAGTACGGCGACCGCATCACCGTCCACTACGGCGCCGAGGTCACCGGGATCGACCAGCACGACGACGGCGTCACCGTCACCTCGACGGACATCGCGACCGGCGAGACCCGCACCGTCCGCGCCCGGTACGCGATCGGCGCCGACGGCGGCAGCAGCACGACCCGGGACGAGGTGGGCTGCCGGCTGCTGGGCGACACCAACGACGTCACATGGGTGGTCATCGACTGCCGCGTCAAGCGGTGGTGGCCCGACCGCGACTTCCTGACCTTCTGGTCCGACAAGGAACGCCCGGTCGTCGACATCGCGCTGTCCGCGGGCAACCACCGCTGGGAGATCCCGCTCAAGCCGGACGAGTCCCCGGCGGACTACCCGACCAGCGCCGAGGTGTGGCCGCTGCTCCAGGCGCTCGGCGTCACGGAGGAGGACGTCGAGATCCACCAGCACGCCTTCTACCGGCACCACACCCGGATGGCCGACACCTGGCGCCGGGGCCGGGTCTTCCTGGCCGGCGACGCGGCCCACCTGATGCCGCCGTGGGCGGGCGCCGGAATGCAGACCGGAATGCGCGACGCCCACAATCTGTGCTGGAAACTCGCCCGCGTGATCAAAGGCGAGCTGCCCGAGAGCTGGCTGGAGACCTACGAGGCGGAGCGGCGTCCGAACGCCGCCTTCTACACCGGCCTCGCGGTCCAGCTCGGGCGGGTCATCAAGCAGGAGCTGTCCGAACAGGAGCAGGCCGCGATGAACGCGGTGCCCCAGGACACGGTCACCCCGTTCGAGCCACCGCTCATCGCCCCGCCGGTGCTTGAGGGCGGCTGGATCAGGGGCCCGCTGGGCGATGCCAGCATCGTCGGCCGGATGGTCCCGCAGCCGATCACCGGCGACGCGATCGGCCGGATGGTGCGCCTGGACGACCTCCTCGGCGACGGCTTCGTGCTGCTCGGCGGCGACGTCGACCCCTCGGCCCTGCTGACGGCGGAGGAGAAGGCGGGCTGGGACGCGCTCGGCGCGCGCTACGTCGCGGTGCGGCCGAAGACGGCGTACACGCAGGGGCCGGACGAACTGGTCGACCTGGACGAGGTCCTGCTGCCGTGGCTGCGCAGGTACGGCGCCCGCGCCGTGGCGCTGCGCCCCGACAGGTTCGTCGCCGCGTCCGACGTCGGCGGCCTCGCCGTACCCGCCCTCGCCGTGCCCGCCTGAGACCGGCAGGCCGGGCCATCGGCCTGAGAAACCTGAGAAACCTGAGAAGCCTGAGAAGAAGGAGAAGAGAGATGCCCCGAGTCAAGGAGCTCGGTTACGTCGTCTACGAGGTCAGCGACCTCGCCGACTGGGAGCACTTCGGCGTCGAGCTGCTGGGCATGCCGATCGGCGAGAGAACCGGCACCGGGTTCACCCTGCGCACCGACGAGAAGGCCCACCGCTGGATCGTCACCGAGGGCCCCGCAGACGACCTGGTGGCCACGGGCTACGAGGTCGTCGACGCGGCCGAGCTCGACGCGCTGGTCGAGAAGGTGCGCGCGGCCGGGATCGAGGTCGCCGAGGGCGACCCCGCCCTCGCCGCCGCCCGCAAGGTGGAGCGGATCTTCGTCACCGCGGACCCGATGGGCAACCGCATCGAGCTGGTCACCGGCCTGGCCGAGGCCGGCACTCCGTTCGAGTCCGCCAAGCTGCTCGGCGGCTTCGTGACGGGCGCGGGCGGCGCGGGCCACCAGGTCCTCCTGGCGCACGACGTCCCGCGGGAGACCTACCTGGGCTTCTACATCGACCTGCTCGGCTTCAAGGTCAGCGACATCATCGTCGAGGAGGTGACCCCGGGTGTGGTCGCCGACCTGATCTTCCTGCACTGCAACGGCCGCCACCACACCGTGGCCTTCGGTGACCTGCCGTCGCCGAAGAGGACCCACCACTTCATGGTCGAGGTGACCGACATCCGCGACGTCGGCAGGGCCTACGACCGGTGCATGGACGCCAAGCAGCCGTTCGAGATGACACTCGGCATGCACCCGAACGACCACATGTTCAGCTTCTACGTCTTCACGCCCTCGGGCTTCAGCGTCGAGTACGGCTGGGGCGGGCTGATCATCGACGACGAGACGTGGGAGGTCAGGACGCTCGACAAGCTGCACAGCTGGGGTCACCGCCCCTCGGCCGTCGTCGCCGAACTGCTCGCCGCCGCACCCGCACCGAACGGAGAAGACCACTGATGGCCCTCGACCCCAAGGACATCGCCCGCACGGTCCAGACGAACGACTGGAAGCTCCGCTACTACGAGGCGGGCTCCGGCCACCCGGTCGTCCTGCTGCACGGCAGCGGGCCGGGCGCGACCGGGTGGAGCAACTTCGCGGGCAACATCGAGGCGCTGGCCGAGCACTTCCACGTGTACGCCGTCGACATGCCCGGCTGGGGCGAGTCGGACCCCGCGACCGTCGACCGGCTCGACCATGTGGAGGCGGTGATCCAGTTCCTGGACGCCCTCGGCATCGAGAAGGCCGCGTTCGTCGGCAACTCGATGGGCGGTCAGACCTCGCTGCGTCTGGCCACCGAGCACCCGGACCGGATCTCGCACCTGGTCACCATGGGCCCGCCGGTCGGCCGGATGCCGACGCTCTTCGGTGCCGGCGGCGGCCCCTCCGAAGGCCTCAAGGTGCTGATCGAGGCCTACCACGACGCGAGCCCGGAGAACATGCGCAGGCTCGTCGAGATCATGGTCTACGACAAGGCCCGCTTCGCCACCCCCGAGTTGTGCCAGGCGCGTTCGGACGCCGCGCTCGCCCGTCCGGACCATCTGCGCAACTACGTGGACGGCCTGCCGAAGGGCGCGCCGCTGCCGAAGTGGGTCAAGCCGGAGGCACTGCCGGCGATCCAGGTGCCGACCCTGCTCATCCACGGCCGCGACGACCGCGTCGTCTCGTTCGAGACCTCGCTGTACCTGCTGGCGAACATCCCGAACAGCAGGCTGGTGCTGCTCAACCACTGCGGGCACTGGGCGATGATCGAGCACGCCGACGAGTTCAACCGGCTGGTCGTCGACTTCGTCGCGAACAACTGACCCGACCGGCGGGGCCGACCGGCCCCGCGCGGTTGAGCCGTACGACCGGGCTGCCGGTGCGGGAGCGCCCCGGCAGTGCTTGAGTTCTCCTCGCTGTGGGCGGGGCCGTTCTCAGGCGTTCTCGCGCTCGGCCCGCCCGCGGATCAGCAGGATCTTGGGCGGGTACACCTCGGTGTCGATCGTCAGGGCGACCATCGGGTTCTCGCGCAGGGCCGGAGGCTTCGGGGCGTTCTTCGTGGTGCACACGACGATCTCCGAGCCGTTCCAGGTGAACGCGATCGGAATGTTCCTGGGCGTGCCGTCCTTGGCCACGTACGCCAGCCGGGCCACGTGACGGGCCGGCAGCTCCCGGCTGATCGGCCGGTCCGGAATCTCGGTGATCTCGTTCGCTCGCATGGCCGTTCCTCCAAGGTCGTCGTCGTGTTCCACCCCGGGGACGGAGCCGCCGGAGCGTTCTCGACGTCCGTCGGCTCCGAGTTTCGGATTATCTCCGGCCGCCACCGCCGGACCCGGCGGTCGTCTCTTCCCATGGGATCCCCGGGGATGAGCTGATCGATCATGCCGGTGGGGTTGTCACGCCGCTCGAAGACCTGTGCCGGCGTGTCGACTCCGTGAACGACAGGCGGCCGGGGAGGTCGGTGAGACGTTCGACGCGGAGCACGGTCTCCTCCGCCGCCGGTGACGGCTCACCGGTGACGAAGTCGATGCCGCGGTCCAGCCAGACGCCGGTGAGCCCGGCGAGGGAGGCCGCGTTCACGTCACTTTCCAGCATGTCGCCCACGTTGACCGCCCGGGCCGGGTCCGTCCGCATCCACCGGCAGGCGGCGGCGTAGGCGGCGGGCTTGGCCGTACCGAGCTCGGTCGGGGTCAGGACGGCCTCGAAGTACTCCAGGAGGCCGAAGCGGGCGAGCTTGGCGCGCTGCTGTCCGGGGTCGCCGTTGGTGAGGACGGCCAGGCGCGGTCCGTGGGGGAGTCGTTTCAGGGTCTCCAGGCATGGCCGGACGTCGGGATAGCTCCGCCAGGACTCCTCGAACGCGGTGAGGTAGCGCTCGGTGATCCAGGCGTCCAGAAGAGCGGGGTCCTCCGGAACCGGCTCGCCGAGCATGGGCAGGAAGGAGCGGACCCTGCGCCGGTGGTGTTCGGCGAAGGAACACTGACCGGCCAGGTACTCCCGCATGTGGCGTCCCTCCAGCGTCCACCATGACGTCACCAGCTCCTCCGGCGGAGCCGTCGCGTTGGGCGCGGCCCGGACGACCTGACCGATCGTTTCCAGGACCGCGCTTCGGTGATCCACCAGGGTGCCGTCCAGGTCGAAGAAAATCACATCCGCCATGGCAGGATCATCCCTTGGCGCCCGTCCCCGGCATGCGGGGGGTGGAGCCGTCCGGCGGCTTCACCCGAGGGCCCGGCGAGCCGACACCGTCGGAAAACCGCTTGAGGCCTCCTGCCGCGTTCCCGTAGCTTGCCCCAAGCACCGTCGTCGTGAGGACAGAGGACAAGACCGCGTGACCCCGCCTGCTCTTTGACCTGACACGTTTCTTCGCTCACCTGTAGCCGACGCTCTCGTCGGTTCCGCCGGGCTGCCCTCGCGCGCCCGGTCCTGCAGCGTTTGAGGCCGCGCGCAATCGGCCTCGTGTCAGGTCTAGGGAGCTGTTTAGAGTTCGGATCATGTGGTTGAAGTGAGGAGCTTCAACCACATGACCGAGCCTCGGAGATAGAGCCCGGCTTCATAGCTTTCCGG
>NZ_JBEXZT010000051.1:0-23885 GCF_040631275.1 Streptosporangium sp. NPDC020145
ACGGCTTCAGCCGCGCCAACCCGCTCACCCCTCCCACTGTCATTACAGCGAGAGATCAAACCACAACGGAGATCATTCTGTTAGGAGCTATAAGGTGGTGACACACTCGTTAACAGCACCCCGAGTTCGTCGGCGCAGGTCAAACGCGGTTTGGCGGCTCATCGCACGTTCCTTAACGGCACCCCAGTTTGCCGATTCGGGCCCTTCTGGATCTGTCCCCAGCGGGATCCCAACGCCCGCGATCCCGCCTCTGATCCGAGGGGCGCCGATGACGGAACCGTGACAGCGGCAGACCGGGACGAACCCACTGCCCAACAGACGGCCGCCGAGCAGATCCGCCACCCTACTTGCCTGACGTGGCTACCGGCCTTCACGTGGCTGGCCAGCCAGTTCACTCAGCTACGACCCGACGATGCCTCGGGAACCCTTGAGGAATTCGGCCGGGCGCGGTTCGACGCCTGCCTTGACCACCTCTTCGCCACCGTCCCCGGGGCGGTCGGTTAGGGGTCGAGGAACCTCCGTGCCGGAGCGTGCGCCAAGCGTTCCGAGTCTTCCTGGGGGTTTGACCAGGGGCGATCGTCCGCTGAATTCTTCACGGGTCGCGTTTGCCGGCCTTCGGAGGATGTCGTGGCAGTGGGGTTCCTGACCGATGACCAGGCTGCCGGGCACTGGGGAGCTCGGAACGAGAAGTCACGCCCAGGGGTTCGATCCGACGTTCTGGGACCTGCGCTCAATCCGGCGAGCCGTTCAGACGAGCGCAGACCGTGGCTGATCGGTACCGGAGAAGGCTCATTGTCAGACTGCCGGCGCGTCCTCGGTGATCCGGTGGACCCCATGTGGGATGAGGAAGTCGAGGAACGAGTTCGGGTGGTAGGCCTGGGCGGGTGCGAGTACTCCCGGCTTGGCGGGGTCGGCGATGAGACGGCGGGCGCTTTCGACGGCGATCACCGCGGTCGTGCCGTAGGTGTCGGGGCCCTGGACGATGCCGCGGGCACGGCGGCCGTCGGTACCGGTGGCGTCGAGCACGTAGGTGAAGCGCTGGGTGCGGCGGCGGTCCTCATCGGGTCCTTCCGGCAGGCTTTCGATGAGCTCCGGTGTGAGCGGGGTGTTCAGCTGGTCGCCCAACGCCGCCTCCGTCAGGCCCTGGACATGCCGGAGGCGGACGTGACGGGGAATGGTCACCACCTCCGGCACCGGGAAGGCCGTCACCGGGGTTGCGTCCGACTGTCCAGGCAGCCTGATCGTGGTGTGGCGGGCGGGTATGCCGAGGCGCCAGTCGCCGTCGTCGTAGGTCATGCCTCCCGTTTTGATGGCGTCGATCGTTTCGACCAGTGAGCGCAGCGAGCCGCGCGACATGCCGCCGCCCCCGACGATCACGTGGGTGGTGATGATCTCTTCGACCGACTCAAGATGGTCGGCCAGGATGTGGGCCATGAGGTCTACCGGGACGCAGCCGTCGTTGGCGGCGGGCACGACGGTGACCCCGGCGTTCTCCGCCTCCGCGGTGAAGGTGTCGAAGATCTTCTTGATGTAGAGCTGCTCGCCTGAGGTGTCGACGTAGTGGCAGCCGGTGGTGATCGCGGCGCGGACCACGGCTTCACCTGAGGAGGTGAAGGGTCCGGCGCAGTTGATGACGCCGTCGCAGCCACGGAACGCGCGCACCAGCGCCTCATGGTCACCGGTGTCGGCCACGCGTTGTTCCGCGTCGGGGAGACCGACCGTCGAAGCGGCCTCCCCCAGACGCGCGAGATCACGTCCGGCCGGGACCATCTCGATGTCGCGGCGTGCCAGTTCGGTGAGCACGAGCTTTCCCTGGTATCCATTCGCGCCATAAACGGCGATCTTCATGTCGTCTCCTCACGATGGAGCTGCGCAGTTGTTCGGCCATCAGCACAGTAAGGCGCTAGTACGAGACGATTGAATACGTAATAAGCTTCGGAGTTTGCGTCATCGTCTTCGCCGAGGTCGTCATTGGTTACACTGGCTGCGTGGATGTCCTGTCTGACGTGGTGAGTGCGGCGCGGACCGGTCGACCCCATTCGAGTCGGGTGGTCAAGTCCGCTCCCTTCGCCGAGTGGTTTGCGCCGGTGCCGTCCGCCGGGTTCCACATCGTTCTCCAGGGAACGTGCTGGCTTCTCCCTTCGCAGGGTGAGCCGATCGCGCTCGGACCGGGTGACGTGGCGTTCCTGCCGCGCGGATCCGCACACGGGCTGGCCGACGACCCGTCCACCCCGGCGAGCGATCCGCCCGCAACGTTCACCGGAGTCCGTGATGACCGCGCCGACGAGACGTCAGCCGAGCGGCCGCCCACGGTGGTCATGCTCTGCGGCGCCTACCTCCTGGACGGCTCCGGGTCACATCCACTCCTGAACGACCTGCCCGAGGTCATCCACCTGCCGACACGGGTAGGGCGCCACAGGGAACTCCGCGCCGCGATCGAACTCCTCGGCGTGGAACTGGACAACGACGCCCGCCCAGGCTCCGACACGATCCTGCTCACCCTGCTGGATCTTCTCCTGCTCTACATCCTGCGCGCGTGGTTCGAACAACGGCGCCTCTCCAGCCACTCCGCCACCGGCTGGGCCGCGGCCCTGCACGACCCCGCAGTCGCCGCTGCCCTCCGCGCCATCCATGGAGACCCCAGCCGACAATGGACCGTCGAGGAGTTGGGCGCGCAGGCACGCCTGTCCCGTGCCGCCTTCGCCCGGCGATTCACCCACTTGGTCGGCCAGCCACCGCTCACCTACCTGACATGGTGGCGGATGACCACCGCCGCCCGGCTCCTGCGCACCTCCGACGCCCCCGTCAACACGATCGCCCAACAGGTCGGCTACAGCTCGCAGTACACCTTCACCCATGCCTTCAAACGCCAGTACGGGTCACCGCCCGGCGGTTACCGGCGCCGCGTCGGCTGAAGCGCGACACCCGCGTCGGGATCTTCGAGGTCCGGTGGCCTATGACAGTCGGTTAACGGCGTCCAAGAGGCCGCGCGAGTCCTGGAAGCCTGTTCGTGGCGAATCCAGACAGGAGAACGGGTGGGCTTCCCGGTGCTCGGGTCCGGCGGAACGACCCGTGGGCGGCACGTCATGCAGCCGAAATATGGAAACCGGGAACCCTCGGTTTCGCCGACCGTCCTCCTCCGAAGGCGTTTTTCCACCCAGCCGCCAGGAATCGGTAACACCCCGATTTGGCCGGTGGGTGGGAACGCGGGCGCCGCGACAGCCACACCCCGTCGTCGCTGGGGCCACCGCACGGCTGCCGCGCCTGCGGCGTCGCCGAGCGTGATTGGGAAGTCGTTCGATCGCCCCGCCCTGGCTGAGACGGCCCTGTCACACTTCGCCGACGACGCGACCTGACCGTTTCCGCGGGACGCGTGCTAAGTTGGCCACATGACCAATTTGGCCGATCGACCAAACTCGGCGCGAGGCGACCGGCGTCGCGAGCAGCTGGTGGAGACCGGCATCGCGCTCCTGGACGAGCAGGGGTGGCCCGGCGTCACCACGCGCGCGGTGGCCGAGCGCGCCGGAACCAACCCCGGCCTGATCCACTACCACTTCGGCGGCCTGCCCGGCCTGCACGCGGCGATCTTCCGGCGGGCCACCGACCTCATCATCAACCCGCTCGTCGAGGAGTTGCTCGGCGCCGACGACGAGCGGGCCGCCCTCACCACGATCGCGACCCTGCTGCCCCGTACGGCGGGCGACGGGCCCACCCGGCTGGCCGCGGAACTGATCGTCGGAGCGACCCGCGACCCCACACTGGGCGCGGTGCTGCGCGACGAGCTACGCCAGGCCCGGGGGCGGATCGCCGAGCGCCTGAGCCGGTCGCATCCCGACTGGCCGCCCGGCCGGTCGATCGGGATCACCACCCTGGTCGTCGCCGCGATCGACGGGCTGATGCTGCACTACATGATCGACAGCGAGCTTCCCATCGGCGAGGCGCTGGCCGTGGCCGAGCAACTGCTGCCCGGGGAGGACGGATGAGGGTCCTCATCAGCGGGGGCGGGATCGCCGGGCTCACGCTGGCGTACTGGTTGCGGCACCGCGGCATCGAACCCGTCGTGGTGGAACACGCGCCACACGGTCGCCTGGGCGGGTACGGGATCGACTTCTTCGGCACCGGATACGACGTGGCCACCCGCATGGGCGTCCTCGACCGGCTGACCCCGCACCGGTTGCCGGTCGACGCGGTCGAGTTCGTCGACGCCTCAGGGCGTTCCCAGGCCAGCCTGACGCCGGAGCTGCTGGAGCGGATCATCCGGGGGCCACACCTGCCGCTGATGCACTCCACGCTGGAGGGCGCCCTGCTCGACGCCGTCGCCGCCGAGGTGGAGATCCGCTTCGGGGAGAGCCTCGCCGAGGTCCGCGACACCGGCACGGCCGTCGAGGTCGGCTTCACGGGCGGTGGCAGGGAACGGTTCGATCTGCTGGTGGGGGCCGACGGCGTTCACTCGCGGACCCGGGAACTCGTCTTCGGCCATGAGGAGCGGTTCGTCCGTCACCTCGGCTGCCGCCTGGCCTCCTACCCGGTGACCGACCGCTACGGCTGGGGCCGGGTGCGCGCCCACTACACCGAGCCGGGACGTCAGGTCGTCGTCTATCCCGATGATGAGCCCGGTCGCCTGGTCACCCTGCTGTTGTTCCGCTCGTCGTACGGCGAGAGCGTTCCGCGTGAGCGGCGCCTGGACCTGCTGCGGGCGCGGTTCGACGGCGCGGGCTGGCTCACGCCGTCGTTGCTGGACGACGCCCCCGCAGGGGAGTCCATCTTCATGGACACGATGGCCCAGGTCGTGATGCCCGCCTGGCATCGTGGCCGGGTCGCCCTGGTCGGCGACGCGTGCGGCTGCATGACCATGGTCTCGGCCCAGGGCGTGTCCATGGCGATGGCCGGGGCGTACGTGCTGGCCGAGGCGCTGGCGTCCGAGCCCGGCCACGAAAGAGCCTTCGCCCGCTACCAGGCGCGGATGCGTCCCCAGGTACGGCGTCGCCAGCGCAACGCGCTGCTGTTCGCCCGGATGCTGCTGCCCGTCACCCGAGCCGGGCTGACGGCCCAGAGCCTGGCCAACCGGCTCATCACACGTCACCTGTTCGCACCCGTCCTGCGCCGGCAGTTCGGCGCGGACAGTTTCCTGCCCCCGGCCACCGTCGAATTCGAGAGAGGCTGAATCATGGAGATCGTCAACAGGCCCGCCCCGCCGACCGGGATACGCCGCAGGCTGTGGCGGCTGCCCATCCTGCTGTACCGGGCGGGTCTGGGGGCGCTGATGGGCCACCGCGTCATGCTGCTCACCCACACCGGACGGGTCTCAGGACGTCGCCGCCAAGCCGTCATCGAGGTCGTCCATCACGACGAGCACGGCTACTTCGCCGCCTCCGGGTTCGGAGTCAAAGCCGACTGGTACCGCAACGTCATGGCCGCTCCCGAAGTGACGATCCAGGTCGGCGGCCGCGTCCTCCAGGTGACGGCCACCCCCGTCGAGACCGAGGCGGGGGCCGAGATCATGGCCCGGTACGCGCCCCGCCACCCCGCCGCGGCCCGTCGGCTCTGCAAGATCATGGGCTTCGCCGTTGACGGCAGCCAGGAGGACTACCGCGAGGTGGGCAGACACATCCCCTTCGTCTGCTTCACTCCGCGCCGGCCCCACAGCGGCTGACCAACCGGCGACCGCCGCCGGATCAAACGCTTCACCGACCTCTCCCGAAAACGGGCGAACTCCCGCGAAATTCCTCTGGCCGATGCGTTTCGCCACTGTTACCGCCAACGTCTGAGCGTCGAGCTGTACCCGAACCTGGAAGAGAGGCTCGCGCCGGAGCTCACCATCGGCGCCGACCCGGCTCTGCGTGCGCTCGCCGGACCGATCTTCGATCCGCCCTCCGCCGGAGGCCTGACCGCCTGACGGGTGACGGGCGCCGCCGCCGTCCTCGCCAGTCTGTTCGCCACCCGGCACACCCGCACCGAGAAGGAGACCGGCGAGCCGATCGGTGCCGGAACGGTCGACCGTCACGCGCCTCCGGCAGCCGCCGTACTCGTGGCCGGTGCGGCGAACCTCGCCGTCGCCTTGCTCGGTCTGGCCGTACGGGGACCGCCCGTCTCCGGGGCCCCGACCTCTTCGACCTCTCGCCGGCGGGGACGGGCTGGGTGTTCACCGTGGTCACGGCGCTGATCGAGACAGCCCGCGCCGCAACGCCATCGCCGTCCCCGGTCTGGCCTTCCTCCTGCGGGCGATGGCCATTCCTGTGTCCGGTCGCGGTGCCCTCCCTGGGGCCGCGGTGCATCCTTTTGTCGGCGCCGCCCGCGCAAGTCCCCGAGGAATCGGCGTCCGACCCGTACGGCGGAGCGAGCGGGCAAACGACGGCTGTCCTCCAGGCCGGGCAGGGGCAGCCCGCCCCGAGGTCACCTCCCGCGCGGCTCGCAAAGTTCGCGAAAGCCGGTGTCTCCTGACTGGTGGCCTCGGCATTCGTAACGGCGGTACCGGATGGCGGGAATGGCAGGCATGCCGTTCCTCCCGCGCCGTCGTCCTTCCCGCCGGCAGGCCGTCACACCCCCGCCACCGCGCACGCCCCGGTCGGCCCTCTGGTGGGTTGTCTGCGTGACCGTGAGACCTACCGGCCCGGTGCCAGGGCATGAACGTCCTAACCGACGGCGCCTACCTGAACACCGGCCTGATCGTCCCCCACCGCAAACGGGCGGGCAGACCCTTGCTCCGGGCCCAGAAGGAAGACAACGCCGAGCATCGGCATATCCGCGCCCACGTTGAGCATGTCTTCGGCCGCATGAAGAACTACAAGATCCTGCGCGACCGCCGACAAAGAGGAACCGGTCTCCACCACGCCGTCCAAGCCGTCGCCCACATGCACAACCTCGCCCTCACACCATGACCACGACAGTCACCACCCCGGCCCCGACCTGCCTGAACACCACCTTCTGCAACAAGCTTTAGTCCCAGGAACACCAGCGGCCACGAACCGGCCGCGTGATCAAGGAGACCCAGCATGACAATCCAGCGGATGGACAACGTCCTCATCGTTGTCGACGACCTTGACACCGCCATCGCGTTCTTCGGGGTCCCTGACAGCGCCGACGACCCCGAACGGGTGACGCCCCGCCCCGACACCGATCACCGGAGCGACCCGCTCCGGATCGTGCTGCCGCCCGTCTCCTGGAACGTGATCAGGTTGTCGAGGGCCTGACCGGCGTTCGCCCTACACTCGTTGGCTGTCGTTCGGCACGGTCTACGGCCAGAGGTGGGAGCAGAGGTGGAGTTCCGGGTTCTCGGCCCCATCGAGGTGCGCGGCGACGACGGACACGCCGTCGACGTGGGCGGGCAGCGCCCCCGCGCGGTCCTGGCCCGGCTCCTGGCCGCGCGAGGGACCGTCGTCCCCACCGAGACGCTGATCGACGACCTGTACGGCGACACGCCTCCCCCGGGGGCGCGTGCCACGCTGCACGCCTACATCTCCAACCTCCGCCGTGTCATCGAGCCGGAGCGAGGGCCGCGCACTCCCGCCCGGCTTCTCCTGTCCAGGCCGCCCGGTTACCTCCTCGACACGAGGGACGTCGACGCGATCCGCTTCGCCGAACTGGTGCGGGCTTCGGAGTCGGGCCCGCCCGGGGAAGTGCTGGTCCGCCTCGACAAGGCGCTCGCGCTGTGGCGTGGCTCGCCGTACGCGGAGACGGCCGACGAGCCCTGGGCGGTCGGCGAGGCGAACCGGCTGGGAGAACTGCGCCTCATCGCGG
The DNA here is from genome assembly GCF_040631275.1 of Streptosporangium sp. NPDC020145. Taxonomy (NCBI): domain Bacteria; kingdom Bacillati; phylum Actinomycetota; class Actinomycetes; order Streptosporangiales; family Streptosporangiaceae; genus Streptosporangium; species Streptosporangium sp. NPDC020145. The sequence continues at coordinate 7,738 of NZ_JBEXZT010000051.1, forward strand.
TCGAACGGCGCGCCCGGGCGCTGCTGGATCTCGGCCGTCCGCACACGGCGATCGACGCGCTCACGACGGAGACCGCGCGGCATCCGCTGAGGGAGAGCCTGTGGTGTCTGCTCGCGGCCGCGCTCTCGCGCGTCGGCCGTCACGCCGACGCCCTGTCCGCGGCGGCCCAGGCGAAGGAGGCACTGGAGCAGCTCGGCCTGGACCCGGGACCCGGGTTGCGGGCGCTGGAGCACGACATCCTCCGGCAGGCCGGTCCGTCCCGGCCGGCGGCCCCCGCCCCCACCGGCAGGCAGCGGGAGCTGGCGGAGCTGAAGACGCTGCTGGGCCGGGCGGACCACCGAGGGGTGGCCATCGCCGCGGTTACCGGTGAACCGGGGATCGGGAAGACCTTCCTGCTCGACGCACTGCGCCGGCACTGTGACGATCTCGGATACCTCATCCTCAGCGGGGGCTGCCACGAGGCCCAAGGGGCGCCGCCGCTGTGGCCGTGGCTCCAGGTGCTGAACGCGCTGGCCCTCGTCTGCCCCCCGCCCGACCTGCCGGCGCTGGCCGGGCTCCTGGACGAGGAGGTGCCCACCGGTTCCACCGACGCCGCCCGGCTGCGGCGCAACAAGGCCATCGCCGAATGGCTCGCGTCGGCCGCCCGCGCCCGGCCGACGCTGATCGTCCTGGACGACCTGCACTGGGCCGACCCCGCGTCGCTCGAACTGCTCAGGGACGTGGTCATGTGCACCGAGGGCGCGGCCGAACCGGCGCCCGTCACCCTGGTGACGGCCTTCCGCGACGCGGCGTTCGCCGGCGCGCCCTCCACAAGCACGAACGGCCTCACGGTGGACGAACTGCTCGGGCGCGTCACCCGATACGAGCTGCTGCGGATCCGGCTCACCGGCCTGGAGGCCGACGCCGTACGGGCGATCGCGGCGGAGATGGGCACGGACCTCGACGAGCCGGCGGTCGGCCGGCTGACCGAGCGCACCGGAGGCAACCCGTTCTTCGTCCGCGAGAGCGTGCGGCTGCTCGCCCAGGGCCGGGAGCTGGACACGCTCCCCGACGGGGTGGCGGACGTGGTCCGTCGGCGGATCGCCGTACTGCCGCCGGAGACCGGCGAGGCATTGAAGATCGCCGCAGTGATCGGGCGGGCCTTCGACCCCGCGGTGGTCGCGGAGGTGGGCCGCCCGGAGGTGTACGACCTGCTGGATCGCGCGGCACAGGCCGGTCTGGTCGTCGAGCGGGGCAAACGGATGGCCTTCGTCCACGACCTGGTTCAGGAGACCCTCCTCACGGACATCCCGCCGCTGCGGAAGGCGGCGCTCCACCGCGACGTGATGGCCGCGCTGGCCGCCCGCCCCGGCAGCGACGTGGCCGCGATCGCGCATCACGCGGTCGAGGCCGGGCCGGCGGCCTACCGCGACGCGGTCCGCTGGGCCCGGGCCGCGGCCGAGCAGGCGGGCCTGCGCATGGCCTTCGAGGAGGCGGCCCAGTGGTTGGGCCGCGCGATCGACGCGCACGGCGCCTGCTCCGGAAATCCGCTCGACCACGTCGAGCTGCTGCTCCGTCAGGTCCGGGCTCTTCTGGACGCCGGAGACCTGGTCGGGGCCCGGAGGGCGAGAGCCGAGGCCGTGCGCGCCGCCGACCGGGCCGGGGCGGGGCCGGAGCTGACCGCCCGGGCGCTGACCGCGCTCGACGCGCCCGCGAAATGGACGCTTCGCGACCCCTACGAGGCGGTGGAGCTGCGCCTCGTCCACCGGTTCGAAACCTGCCTGCGGATGCTGCCGCCCACGGACAGCCCCGAACGCGCCCGGCTGCTCGGCGGCCTCGCCCAGGAACTGTACGACGGGACCGGAAACCCGCTCTGCGACTCTCTGTCCGCCGAGGCCGTACGGATGGCGCGCCGCCTGGGCGACCCGCTCCTGCTGATGGGGATGCTCAACGCGCGCCACCTGGCCCTGCCCCAGCCGCTGCATGTCTCCGAGCTGCGGGACATCACCGATGAGCTGCACGCGCTGGCGCTGCGCGCGGAGTCGCCCGGGTTCGAGCTGCTCGCACAACTGCTGTACACGAACGTCAGGCTGGAGACCTTCGACGTCGGCGGCGCGGACGCCGCCGCCGCCCGGTGCGACGCCATCCTGGAGCGGCTGCCCCTGCCGTGGCCCCGTTTCCAGCACACCATGTGGCGAGCCGTACGGCTCACGCTGGACGGCCGGTTCGGCGACGCGGACGCCACGTATCGCGAGGCCGGACGCCAGGCGGACCGGATCGGCATGTGGCACGCCGACGGCCTCGTCGCCATGGGGCGCGTCATGCTGCACTATCACCGGGATGCCATCGCGGACGCGGGGCCGTACATCGACCGCACGGCCGTCTTCCACCCCTCCATGGGCAGGGCCGCCCGGATCCTTCAGCTGTGCGCGCAGGGCCGGGCCGCGGAGGCGGGTGACCTCGCCCGGGACGGCTGGCGCACGCCGCCCGAGGACTGGTCGTGGCTGAACGCGAGCTGCCTCCAGGCGGCGGCGCAGGCGGCCCTCGGTCACGTCTCCGCCTGCCGGCTGACCTACTCGGCGCTGCTGCCCTACAGCGGGCGAGTCTCCGCCTGGTCGGGAGTGATGTGCACGGGCCCGGTCGACTGGTATCTGGCCCTGCTCGCCGGCGCCATGGGCGACGCGGACGCCGCACGGCGGCACCTCGCACTGGTGGCCCGGCTGTCGGACGAGAACGGGCTGACCTGGTGGCGGGACCGGGCGGTCGTGAAGAGGGACCAAGAGGGACCAAGCCAGGCCTAGAGTGGCCAAGAGAACCCCAAACGCCGGCCCCCAGGATGGGTGCAGGGCCGCAGAGCGCGGCCCGGCACAACCAGATGGGGGATTGTCATGCGCGACATTCTCAAGATTGAAGACTTGCCTGCGGGCGTCTCCGAGCTCGCGGGCGCGGACCTGGACGCCGTCGCCGGTATCGACATCGTGCTCGACGACGGCACCGTGATCTCGGCGAGCATGAGCCCCGGGACGGCCTACGTCTCCACCGCGAATTACGGCCGGCCCACCGACACCATCAAGTACAACTGACCGGCGGCATGAGCCGACCGTGACGACCGCGGCCTGCTCCTGGCGCTGACCGCCTGACCAGGTGCGGCCGGTCTCACGCCTCACACCGGGGAGCCGACGTCCGTGGACGGCGGCTCCCCCCCACGTATGACGGCGAAGGAATCCCGACCGTGTTATTGATCATCAGTAGCGCCCGCGACGACTCGGTGCACGCCGTGCTGCCTAAGCTGAAGGAGCGCGGCGTGCCGCTGCTGTGGTGGGACGAGGCCGACTATCCCGGGTCCTCCACCCTCACCACCAGCTTCATCAGCGGTCGCTGGCGCCAGCGGCTGACCTATCGAGGAGAGACGCACGACCTGTCGGCGGTGACCGCGGTCTGGTATCGCCGCCCCGACAAGCCGTCCGCTCCGGACGTGCGGGAGCCGTCACAGCGAGAGTTCGCCGAGCACGGGGCCAAGCACGCGCTCGCCGGCGCGTACGACCTCATGGTGGGGGCGAGGTGGATGCCGGCGCAGCCGCAGCGGGCCCGGGCGATCGACAACAAGCTGCTGCACCTGCATCGCGCCACCGAACTCGGATTCGCCGTGGTCGACACCGTCGTGACGAACGACCCTGACGAACTCGCCCCGGCGTGGAACCGGGCCGGGGGCCGTCTCGTCACCAAGATGCTCGACTACAGCCCGTTCAAACTGGGCGGTGAGGAGGGCCACCTCTACACGGCGGTCGTGCCGCGGCGCCGGCTGTCGGGCCGGCACCGGCTCCGGTACGGCCCCGCGATGCTACAGCCCCAGGTGCCGAAGGCGTACGAGCTGCGAGTGACCGTCGTGGGCGAGCGGGTGTTCGCGGCCCGCATCGATTCCCAGGCGTCACGGCTGACCGCCGTCGACTGGCGGCACTACGACGATCCCAACGTGGGCTACTCCGCCTACGATCTGCCGCGGGACGTCGCCGACCGGTGCGTCCGGCTCGTGGCGGAACTCGGCCTGACCTTCGGCGCCCTGGACTTCATCGTGACGCCGGACAGCCGGTACGTCTTCCTGGAGCTCAACGTCAACGGGCAGTGGGCCTTCGTCGAGCTGCTCAGCGGCCTGCCCATCAGCGACGCGATCGCCGGCTGGCTCGCTGACGCGACCGTCCGTCCCCCTGTCAAGGAGCCCGCCGATGCCCATTGACCAGAACACCTTCGCCACGGACCTCGCCGACGCGGTCGCGCTCCTGCGCCGCCTGCCGCCCGCCCGGGACGCAGTGCGCGACGCGCACCGGCGTGTGCGGGACTGGGCCGCAGAGCGGCCGTGGCTGCGCGCCGACCTCGTGGTCGACGAGCCGCCGGGAACGACCAGGGTCGGGTACGACCTGCTCCTCGAGCACCCCGAGGGCGGCACGGTCGCGCTGTCGGCCGAGGTGGACGACGGTGTTCCGTGGCTGGTCGACCACTCCACCCACTGGGCGGCGGGGCAGGTCGTCAACGTCGACGGGCACGGGCTGTCGATCTTCACGGCGCTTTCCACCATCCGGGCGCTCGGCGCACGCGATCGGCAACTGCACGAACGGCTCGTGGACCACTGCATCCTCCTCGGCGAGGTGGAGGACGACACGTTGACCGTCGCGGAAACCCAGCAGGCCGCCGACGAGTTCCGCCGGCGGCGCGGGCTCACCACCCGCGCCCGGACGCTGGAGTGGCTCGCCGACAGCGGCCTGTCCGAGGACGCCTTCCGGGAGCACATCAAGACGCAGGCGCGCATCGCCCGGGTCCGCGAGCGCTTCGCCGGTGACCCGGCCCGGCGCTACCTCGCCGGGCATCCGGAGCGGTTCACCGTACGGCGGGCGGCGTGGGTGACCGGGCCGCGCCCCGAGCCGCTGCGGGCCCTGCTCAACGGGCCGGTGACCGAGTTCGCGAACCGGGTCACGGCCACTCTGCTGGCACCTGGCGAAGCCGCCGGGCTACGGCTGGAGGCCGCCGCGACGCTCACCCCTCGTCTGCCCGAACCCCTGCGCGACATCCCGGCGGGAACGGCGGCCGGGCCGGTCCCGTACGACGGCGGCCATCTGGCCGGGGTGGTGTACGAGGTCGTCCCGCCGGACCCCGAGTCGCCCGAGGTGCTCGACGCGGCCCGGGACACGGCGTTCCAGGCATGGCTCGACGAACGGCGGTGCGCATCCGAGATCAAATGGTTCTGGCTATGAGACGGCGGGTGCCGCTGCGGATGCAACTCACCCGCAGCGAGTGCGGCGCCGCCTGCCTGGCCATGGTGCTCGGCGCGCTGGGGCGCCGCACCGGCCTCGCGGAGGTGCGCGAGCACCTCGCCGAGGGCGTCGACGGGGTGAGCCTGCGCGAGATGATCCGCGCCGGGGCCCGCTTCGGGCTGCGGCTGCGCGCCTGCCGCGCCCCGCTGGACACCATCGCGGAGCTGGCCGCGCCGTTCATCGCCCTGTGGGAGAACAACCACTTCGTGGTGGTCGAGCGGGTGACATCGCGCGGCGTCGCCGTCCTCGACCCGGCCCGAGGGCGCAGGCGGCTGTCGCAGCGCCAGTTCAGGGCCGGCTACTCCGGCACGGTGCTGCTCGCCGACGCCCCCGCCGGGCTCACGCCCGCCGTCAGATCCCGGCCGTGGCGAGTGCTGCGTCCGCTGGTCGCCCCCGCGCTGGCGAACCGCAGGCTGGTGGCCGCCGTGCTGCTGGCCTCGCTCGCCACGCAGGTCCTCGGCCTGGCCGTACCGCTGTTCACCAAGATCGTGGTGGACCGGCCGGTGCAGATCGACGTGACGGCGCTCGCGGCGGCCGCCTGCTGCGTCGTCGTCGTGCACGCGCTGATCGCGTGGACCCGCGCCTGGACGCTGATCAGGCTGCAGACCTCGGTTGCGGCCGAGGTCATGCGCACGCTCGTCGGCCATACGCTGGCCCTGCCGTACCGCTTCTTCCAGCAGCGGTCGAGGGGCGATCTGCTGAGCAGGCTCAGCGGGGTCGCGATGCTCCGCGACCTTCTCACCGAGCAGTCGCTGACCTTCCTGTTCGACCTGTTCACCGCGGTGACGTACCTGACGCTGCTCTTCGTGGCCTCCCCCGGGCTCGCGTCGCTGACGCTCGCGGTCGCCGCCGCCCAAGGCGTCGTCGTGCTGGCCACGGCCCGTAGCGGACGCCACCTGGCCCTCGCCGCGGTGCACAGCAACGCGGCCACCCAGTCCGCCCTGGTGGACAGCCTCGGCGGAATCGAGGCGATCAAAGCCACCGGCGGCGAGGCGGCCGCCGTCGCCCGCTGGCGCGGGCACCACGACGAAGAACTGACCACCGGGGCGGCGCGCAACCGGCACGTGGCCGGAGTGCAGGCAGCCAGCAACGCCCTCGGCATGGCGCTCGACCTGGGACTGCTCGTCGCCGTGTTCGCCACCGCCGGCGGGCGGACACTGGGTGACCAGCTCGCCCTGGTGTCGCTGGCGGCCGCCGCGACGGCGCCGCTCGCGTCGCTGCTCGGCATCGTCTACCAGCTGCAACTCGCCGCCGCGCACATCGGCCGGATCGCCGACCTGATCAGCGCGGAGCAGGAACGCGCCGGAGGCGTCCGGCTGGACGGAGGGCTGCGCGGCGGCATCACCCTGACCAGCATCAGCACCGGATACGACGCTCGCACACCGGTGCTGCGGGACGTCTCCCTGCGCGTCCCGCCCGGCGCGCGGGTGGCGATCGTCGGCGCCTCCGGGTCCGGCAAGACCACCCTCGGCCGGGTGCTGGTCGGGCTGGTGGAGCCGGCCGCGGGGCAGGTGCGTTTCGACGGGATCCCGCTGGAGGAGCTCGACCTGCGGTGGCTGCGCGGGCAGGTGGGGGTGGTCACCCAGCAGCCGCACCTGTTCGCGGGCACGATCAGGGACAACATCGCCGGCTTCGCCCCCGTGAGCCGGCAGATGGTCGAGTACGCCGCCCGGCTGGCTGAGATCCACGACGAGATCGTGCGGCTTCCCCAGGGGTACGACACCAACATCGGGGAGGGCGGGGGACGCCTGTCCGGCGGGCAGCGGCAGCGGGTCGCTCTGGCCCGCGCGCTCGCCCGCCGCCCCCGGATCCTGCTGCTCGACGAGCCGACCGCCAGCCTGGACGCGGTCACGGAGGAACGCATCCGCCGCAACCTGCTGCGGCTCGGGCAGACGCAGATCATCATCGCCCACCGGCTGTCGACCATCCGGGACGCCGACCTGATCGTCGTACTCGATCGGGGCCGGCTGGTCGAGGCCGGCACCCACGACGAGTTGATGGCGTACGGCGGTCACTACGCCGACCTGGTCCGCTACCAGCACCAGGCGCCCGGCTTCGCCGGAGCCGCTCCCAGCAGCCGCCAAGTGTGATTCCAGTGGTCAGCAAGTCCGTCCTTGTTGGGTGAGATCGATAGCCGGATCTCACCTGGAGGACGTACATGTCCAACGGCCTGGCCGCCGCGGGGGCGGTGCGGTTCCGCGTTCTCGGACCGGTGGAGGTCCGCGACAGCGACGGCACGCCGATCGGCCTCGGCGGGCGTCGCCAGCGGACGTTGCTGGCCAGGCTGCTCGCGGCGTACGGCGCGCCCGTGCCGGTAGGGGAACTGATCGACGACGTGTTCGGCGGCGCGCCTCCGCCGCGTGCGCGGGTGACCCTACAGGCGTATGTGTCGAACGTGCGCCGCGCCGTCGAGCCGGGTCGTGCTCCGCGAACGCCGCCGCGGCTGCTGGTGAGGCGACCCATGGGATACGCGCTGGCCGCGACGGACGTGGACGCCGTGCGCTTCGGCGAGCTGCTGGACCGCGCGGACAGCCGCCCGCCCCATGAGGCGCTGCCCCTGCTCGACGAGGCGGTGGGACTCTGGCGGGGTTTCCCATACGGCGAGTTCTGCGACGAGCCGTGGGCTGCCGCCGAGGTACAGCGGCTGTGGGACAGGCGTGCGGTGGCGGTGGAGCGGCGTGCCCAGGCGTTGCTGGAGGTGGGCCGGCCGCAGGCGGTCATCCTCGATCTGGAGGGGGAGACGGAGGCGCACCCGCTTCGGGAACGGCTGTGGTGCCTGCTGACGCTCGCCCTGTATCGCACCGGCCGGCAGGCCGAGGCGCTGGCCGTGCTGCGCCGTGCCCGAAGGTTCGTGGACGGCCGGCACGGGACGCGTCACGGTGCGGAGTTGCGCGCGCTGGAGGCCGACATCTTCCGGCAGGCCGACTCGCTCGGGCACGTCCCCGCCGCCGCGGTCCCCCTGGCCCTGGACCCTTCCGCCACGGGCTCCCCGCGGCGGCGGCAGGCGCTGCACGGACGAGAGACGCAGCTGGCGGAGCTGATGAGGCTGACGGCGAGTGACGGCCCGGCCGCCGGAGTGGTCAGCGGGGAGCCGGGCATCGGGAAGACGTCCCTGCTGACGGCCTTCCGCGACCGCTGCGCCCGGCACGGCCGTCTGGTGCTGTGGGGTGCCTTCGACGGCGGCGGCACGACGTGGCCGTCGCAGCCCTGGACTCAGGTGCTGGAGGAACTGCGGCGGCTCTGCCCGACGCCCGGCCCCTCCACGTTGGAGGGCCCCTTGGACGATCAGGCGTATCCGGGTGCCGTGCACCCGTTGCCGCCGCGCCGAGCCCGGGAGGTCGCCCGGTGGCTGGTCACCGCCGCGCGTGAGCGACCCCTCGTGATCGTGCTGGACGACCTGCACCGCGCCGACCCGGAATCGATGAGGACGCTCAGAGAGGTCTTCGTACACGCCCGTGCCGTGCCCGGCAGCCCCCCGCCCATCACCGTCGTCACCGCGTTGCGCGGCTGCTCTCCGCACCGCGACGCCGTGCACGACCTCCTGGGCGGCCTGGCCGCGTACGACCTGGTCCGCATCCGTCTCGGCGGTCTGGGAACCGAGGCGGTGCGGGCGCTCGCGGCCGATCTGGGGACGCCGGTGGACGAGCGGGCCGCGCGCCTGCTGATCGAGCGCACCGGGGGGAACCCTCTCTTCCTGCGCGAGGTCCTGAGCCGGCCGGACATGGTGCCCGACGTGGTCTCGAAGCTGGTCCATCAGTGGCTCGCCGCGCTGGGTCCGCAGGTCAGGGATGTGCTGCGTATCGCCGCCCTGATCGGACGGGACTTCGACCCCGCGCTGGTCGCCGAGATCGCGGGGGAACCGGGCTGCGACGCGCTGGACCGGGCGGCCCGGGCCGGGCTGGTCGTCTTCCGGGCCGGTCGCATGGCCTTCGCCTGCGGCCTGGCCAGGGAGACGATCATCGGTGACATCCCGCCCTCGCGTGCGGCCGAGATCCACCACGCTGTAATGATCTCCCTGTCCTCCTGCCCCGGCGCCGACGTGGCGGTCATCGCCCGGCACGCGGTCAAGGCGGGACGCCGCGCTCATCGCGAGGCCGTGCGCTGGGCGCGGGCGGCAGCCGAGCAGGCGAGCCTGCGCCTCGATCACGCGGAGGCCGCCGTCTGGTGGGGCCGGGCCGCCGCAGCCCACGCCGCCTTCGGAGGCTATGAGTCGCGCCGTTGGATGGCCGAGCACCAGGAGTTCCTCACCAAGAACTGGCCACTCCCGCATTGAGGAACAGGCACTTACGGCTCGAAGTCTGGTCGACGACGGCGGCCTGCTCGGCCGCCCCGACGCGGAAGTAGCGGGCGCTGGTCTCGATGGAGGAGTGCCCGAGCAGGGCCTGGATCTGGGCAGGGTCGGCGCCGCCCTCGCGCAGCCGGGTGGCGTAGGTGTGGCGGATCCGGTGCGGGCGCAGGCCTGGGAGTCCGGCGTCGTCGCCGACGGCCAGGACGACCTGGGTGATGCCGGAGACGCTGAGCGGTCCGCGCTGGCCCGGCCACAGCGGACCGGCCTGCAGGCCGCGCTCGGTCAGCCAGGTGGCCAGTTGCTCGCGGGCGGCCGACGGCAGTGGGACGGTGCGGACCTCGTCGCCCTTGCCGTGCAGGCGCATGTGCCCGGTGCGGGCGGTCAGGGTGACGTCGATCGTCTCCAGACGGGCGCATTCCTCGACGCGTGCGCCGTCATACAGCGCTCTGGCGCCGGACAGTCCACGGAACCGAATCGGCGAGGGAACCACCATAGAAGCGTTGACCTGCGATGACGCCGGTTGCGTCCACGGACGTGGTGTATGAGTTTCCCCAGCTAGATGGCGTGGCGCCGTGAATGAGGACGGCCATTTCGTGATCCTTCGTGATTGCGACATCAAGATCGAAGGAGAAGAAAGCGATGGCTGTGAACAACAGTGTGGGCCCCGCCACGTGACTGGCGGAGCAGATCCAGCAGGGCCCGGATCTGTTGCGATCCATGGCGGGAGACCATGGCCGAGACGTTGATGCCGGCCGAGGCCGACACCCTGTGCGGCGCCGAGTACGGCACCCGCAGCGACGAGCGCACCAACCGACGCAACGACTACCGCGCCCGCGAGTGGGACACCCGCGCCGGCACCGTCGAACTCGCCGTTCCGAAACTCCGCTCGGGCTCCTACTTCCCCGAGTGGCTGCTGGGGCGTCGGCGGCGGGCCGAGCAGGCGCTGATCAGCGTGGTGGCCACCAGCTACCTGCTCGGGGTCTCCACCCGCAGAGTCGACAAGCTGGTGGAACAGCTCGGCATCAAAACCATCTCCAAAAGCTCTGTCACACGCCAGCGGGCAGACCGGCTTCGGTCATCAGATCGAGCGCCCACAGCGCGGTGAGCGCCGTCTGGGTGTCGGGCTTCTGGGCGACGGCGTTGCTGGCCATGAGGGCTGGGATGGCGTCACCGGCGGCCATGCTCAGCGGGTAGTTCCACGGCGAGATGATCGTGACGACGCCCTTGGGGCGGCGCAGTTCGGTGGTGTGGGTGAGCACAGGGATCGCGCCACGGCGGCGGCGGGGCGCGAGGAGTTTGGCGGCGCGGGCGCTCTTCCGGTGGGCGTCGATGTCGACGTCCAGCCCGGTGACCCATTCCATCCGCCTTCATCAACTCCCTCAGAGCCTATGACCTCGGCTCTCAGCCGGGACGAGCCGCGCCGATGTTCCGCTTCGTCCGCAAGCCTGCGCCCCACGGCGGTGCCCTCTCGGAGAAGGTCCTCTACGCCCGGATGACCGTCGTCACGAACGCCTTGACATGATCGGGCTCGCCGCCGCTTCCATGATGGCCACGCTGGGCCTGCGCAGAGCGGGTCGATAGGCTGGCCGGTCATGCGTGCCATCCTGCGTGACGGGCCGGTCATCCGTGTCACCGACGACCCCGATGGAGTCATCGGGGAATTTCTCGAGTACGCGCTGTCGGCGCATGCGTTGTCCGGGCACGAGCGGGCCAGGCTGGCCGACGATCTCGCGGAGCGGTTCGCCCCGGACGGAGGAGGATTGACCGTGCCGGATCTGTTCGTCGCCTACCAGGCCGCCGAACCGGACGACCTGCCTCCGAACCTGGTGGAGGAGGCCCGGGGGGAGCTCGGGAGCGCGGAACTGTGGGTGCTCACGCGGCTCCGGTTCCGCGGGCGGCCGGAGGCGTCGGCGGTCGTCGAGGGGGACGAGGTGCGGCGGTTGCTGGGCGAGATGCTCCAGCAGTCGCCGGCCCGCTAAGCGGTGCCGGGGCGGGAGTACTCCAGGGCCAGCGCGCCCACCAGCTCGGTCAGGCATTCTCGAAGACGGGTTCCAGGTCGGTATAGGTGAAACGGACACACCGAAACTGACGGCTCAACCAGAATGGGAACGACGATTACGAAGGTGGCGAATCGGCCCTGACCAAGACAAGCTCGACCTCCTTCGTCAAGCAGGTCAGCACCGCCGGAAACCTGCCGGGCACTGCGAGAACAGACCCGTCAGCACCTCCCTGGTTCTCGGGGCCGCCACCGGCCATTGGCCTCCTACGAGAAGCGATGACCCGAGGTCCGCGCTCACGGTCTTCCGCGCCTTCGTCGCCCCACGGAAGACTGCTACTTCGAGATCATCTCGGGCATCGTCGACGCTCTCGCCCCGGACGAGGCGACTCGGCAGGCCGACCGAGCCCTGTGGTACGGCTGGACGAGGATGACGCAGGGCGGTTTCCAGCTCAACCAGCGGATCATCAGCTGCCGTGAAACCTTCGGGCCGGTCGCCTACGGCGGCCATCTCCACCACGACGCCGAAAAGATCCAGGCGCTGGAGAACCTCAGGGATCTGCGCCCGGTGGTGGAGTGGCTCGCGGCCCTGACGCTCGTGGAGGCCTGCGGATCCTCCAGCTCCAACGGACACTGATCGGCTGACGTTAGCGAGCCGTCGGGGCTCGGGTTATCGTCACCGGCCGTTCTGATGCGGGTGGTCGCTCGTCCTGTTCCTCTCCGGCGGCTAATCCCGCACGTGCAGGCCGAAACCCTTGCGGCCCGGCACTTCCAGGCCCTCCTTCAACCGCAGTGACGGGATCTCGTAGTCGCCGAAGTTCTGGCGCCGGAACGCGATCGGCTCGGTTGTCTCCAGCGACAGCAGCCGCTCCTTCCACGCCTTCGCGGCGTCCTCGAAGTCACCGCGCGTCATCTTGTCGGTGCCGTACAGCACGAACGGCGGCAGCACTTCCACGCCCGGGTAGTACAGGATCCCGTGGTGGATCGGGAACAGCAGATCCTCGATCGGGCCGTTGATTCCGCGATCGGTGTAGTGGGACTCCGGGCCCCCGACGGTCACCGACAGGATCGCCCGCCGCCCCTGCAGCGTCCCCTCACCGAAACGCTCGCCGTACCGGGTCTCGTCGTGCGCTCCGACGCCGTACGCGAAGTGGAAGGAGAACACCCGGTCCACCCAGCCTTTGAGGATCGCCGGCATCGTGTACCACCACATCGGGAACTGGAAGACCACCGTGTCGGCCCACAGCAACTTCTCCTGCTCGGCCGCCACGTCGGGCGTGAGCGCGCCGGCGTCGTACGCCCCGGCCGAACTCGGTATCACCCGCAGCGGGCTCGTGGCGTGCTCGCCGAAGTCCGCCGCGTCCACCACGGCCTTCCAGTTCATCGCGTACAGGTCGCTCACCCGCACCTCGTGCCCGGCGGCTTCGAGAGTGGACACGGCGAGGTCCTTCAGAGAGCCGTTCAGCGAACGCGGCTCGGGGTGGGCGTGGACAATGAGCGTCTTCATGGCTGTTCCCTTCAACAAGGTATGTCGCCATAGATGCTCGGCCGCCGAGGCCTCGTCGTTCAGGGACGCTTCTTCCATCGGACGGGACTTCCTGGTAACAGCAGGACCACCTTCACGCGCGTCACCGGAGCCATACTGGGGGGCATGGACGATCTCGCGGGCTTTCTGCGCACCCGGCGTTCCCGGGTCGCCCCTTCCGCCGTCGGCATCCCCACCGACAGCCGCCGCCGCGTCGAAGGGCTGCGCCGCGAAGAGGTCGCGCACCTGTCCGGAGTCAGCGTCGACTACTACGTACGCCTGGAGCAGGGCCGCGCCACCCAGCCCTCCGAACAGGTCCTCGACGCGCTCGCCCGCGCCCTCGGCCTCGACGAGACCGAACGCGGGCACCTGTACCGGCTGGCCCGGCAGCGCCGCCGTCGCGCGAAGTCGCCCAGCGGGCGCCTGCAGCCGGAGCTGCTGCGCGTACTCGACCTGGTCACCGACGCGCCCGCCCTGCTCATGGACCACCGGCTGGACGTGGTCGCGGGGAACCGCCTCGCCGGGCTCCTCTACGGCCGGGAGATGCCGGGCTTGAACACCGCCCGGCACATCTTCCTTGAGGAGACCGAGCGCGGCCTGTACGCCGACTGGGAGAAATGCACCCTAGACGTGGTCGGGCACCTGCGTCTGGCGGCCGGGAAGTACCCCGACGACCCACGCCTGGCCTCACTTATCGGCGAGCTGGCGATGGGGAGCAAGCGCTTCCGCCGCCTCTGGGCCCGCGCGGACGTGCGCTCCCGCACACATGGACGCAAGGCGTACCGGCACCCGCTGGTCGGACTGCTGGAACTGCATCAGGAGAACTTTGCGCTGCCGGATGAATCGGGCATGGAGCTGCTGGTGCTGTCCGCGGCACCCGGGAGCCCCACCGAGGACGGGCTGCGCCTGCTGGGCGCGCTCAGTGGGGATGGACATCCCACGGTGAAAGGCCTGCCGGTAACGAATGTGTCATGAGCCGCAAGAATCCGTTGCGTTCGTCGGCGTCTGCGCCGAGGCCGTCGTGGTGGCCGAGGGTGGGAGGCAGGCGGGCCCGGGATCTAGCTGGAGTTCGGGCGCGGAGTGATGTCCGGGCATCGGGAAGAGAGCCCTCCTCTCCTTGTCAGTCAGCTCCTCCCAGGTCGGGCGAGCGCCCTGTCGTGGGCAGGCGCTGGCGAGCCCTGGCCAGGGCCAGGACATGCGGGTCGTCGAGCGGGATCGGCCCTTGAGGAGTCTGAGTGCAGAAATTGGCGGTCGCGATGATCACGGGTCGCTATCGCAGCTGCCGTTCTCGGGTTAGCCGTTGACACCCCTACCGCTAGCCCAAGCGAGCGGCCTTCTTCGAGGTCAAGCCCTCCGTATGAGAGCTGACTGCACAGGGTGTCGCCCGGACGGCCGCACACTGGCCAGCACCGCGTTCGACACCATCGTCCGGTTGTGGGACGTGAGCGTGCCGGACAACCTGCCGACGGCCATCTGCGCCATCGCCCTACGGCCCTTCACCCCTGAGGAGCGCAAACGCTACCTGCCCGGCATCGACTACCGATGGACGTGCCCCGCCTGAATCTGCCCGGCACGCTCCCGATCCGCCCGGGCGGCGGACGGAGCACGATACCCCTACGGTCACGGTCAGTGTCGTGCACACCTGCGGTGGCTCCGGTTCCGGGGTCACAGGCCGACGCCGCGCATGGGGTTGTCGCGCCATTTGTCGGCGGTGCGAATGTAGCCGTGCACCACCGGGGACTTCTCCGACCACCGGCCGTGCCGGGCGATCGCCGAGACCGGCGCCCCGGCCTTGGCCGCGGCGGTGGCGCCGCCGGCGCGCAGCGAGTGCGCGCTGAACGTCTCGGCGTTGGGCAGCCCGGCCCGGACGGCGGCGCGGCGCACCAACAGATTCAGGCCGTGCCCGCTCATCCGCTTCACGGCCTTGCCCGCCGCGCCGACGGTGCCGGTGAGGTGGCCGTGCCGGTCGACGCCGCGCAGCAGCGGCCCGGCGAGCACGCCGCGCTCGGCCAGCGCGGCGATCCAGGCCTGCACCACCCGGACCGGGCAGGTCTCGGTGTGTGAGCCGTAGGGCAGCGGCACGGTCTCGCCGATGGCGTCCTGGTCGGTCTTGGACCGGCCGATGAACACCTCCAGCCCGTCGCCGGTGAGGGTGATGTCGGCGATGTTCAGCGCGGTCAGCTCCGAGCGGCGGCCCATCAGCGCGAACCCGAGCACCAGAGCGGCCCGGTCGCGCAGCCCGGCCAGGGTGTCTGGGGCGGTGGCGTCCAGCATCCGGCGCAGGATGTCGAGTTCGGCCGGGGGTGCCTTGCGGGTGCGCTGCCCGGCGTCGGCGCGCTGGCGGCGGTAGGAGCGCAGGGCCAGCCGGGCCGGGCGGGCGTCGGCGACCAGCCCGGCGAGCTTGTGCCGGGACTGGATGCACGCCAGCGCCCGTTCCACGGTCGACGGCGCGGGCGGCGTCCCTGTGCGGGTGGGGGTGGCGGCCAGGTGGGTGACGTACTCCGCCAGCGTCTCGGCGGTGGCCGGCAGCGGGGTGCGCCCGTGCGTCGTGCACCAGGTGGTGAACGCGGTCCAGTCGCGGGCGTAGGCGCGGCCGGTGGTGGCCGCGAACCCGTCGGCGACCCGGACCCGCGCCGCCGGAGACAGCGCCCGCTCGACGTCGGTCCCGGAAGGGCTCGCCGGGACGTCGGCCGCGAAGGGCGTCTCACGGCTCCGGGCGGGCAACACGGTTCCGGCGAGTGGTTCGGGACCGGCATCGGGACCGTGGTCCGGTTCGAGGGCGGAGAGGGCGTCGGAGGGGTTGGGCACCGGGTTCTCCGCGGGGTCGGGTCGATCATGTTTCTGGGTTGCGATAAGGCATGTTATCGCAACCCAGGGCCTCGCGATCGAGAACTTCTTGGAAACGTTTCTAGAAGCTCATCCTTGGTCGTTCTTCTAAAGGATCTGCCTTGAAGGTAGGCCTAAGAACTGCTAACGCAATGAGCTGAGGCGGCGCCAGCAGATCAGGGCGCAGCCGAGGCTGAGGAAGGCTTCGTGGATGTCGTCACGGACCTC
>NZ_JBEXZT010000052.1:0-23137 GCF_040631275.1 Streptosporangium sp. NPDC020145
GGCCCATAATCCGCTACCGCAGACACTTACCGCTTAACCTGCAGAAACAGGATCACGCGAAGGTCAGCTCATACACCACTTCGCTGGACGTGACCATTACTTGTTACGCATTTGCTGAGTGGAGCAGGGCGGGCGCGCGTTCTCAGCCGCACGCGGCCATGACGGTGCGGCGGTTGGCCCGTAGCTGGTTCAGGCGCAGGGCGAAGGCGGAGAACGTGATCACCGCGATCGCCAGCGCGTAGATCACGGTGGCGGTCCTCAGTCCCAGGGCAGTGACGGCGATCCCGCCGAGTACGGCGGGCACGCTGTTGCCCAGATAGTTGATGGTGTTCGCCAGGGCGAAGACCGCGCTGCGCTCGTGCGGCCTGGCGATCCGGGCGAACGTGCCGAACGTCGCCAGCACCGACGCGCCGAAGCCGAGACCCGCGACGACGGTGCCGGCGGCGGCGAGCCAGGCAAGGTTCTGCGCCACCCCGGCGAGCGAGATCAGGGTGCCCAGCCCGAGCATCGCGGACGAGGGAGCCAGCAGCCAGGAGGCGGATCGGGAGCGGAGCAGGAAGACCGCGAGTGCTCCGGTTCCGGCCAGGAGCGTCACGACGACGCCGCCGATCAGGTGGTTGTGCAGCCCCAGCAACTCGGCCGCGACGGACGGGCCGAGCGAGAGGTACATCCCGGCCAGGGCCCAGGTGGCGATCATCGCCGGCACCACCGGGACGATGTCGGCGTGCAGGTGCGCGGGCATCGCGACCCGGGGTCGCAGGGAGGCGACGGCTCCCGGCCGGCGCGGCGACGTCTCCGGGACGAAGGCGACGCCCACCGCCGCCAGCAGCATCCCGCCGAGCAGCAGCACATAGATCAGCCGGGTCGGGGAGGGGCCGAACTCCACCAGCGCGCCACTGCCGAGAGCACCGGCGGCGAGCCCGGTCAGGGGAGCCACCGAGGTGACGACGCCCGCCCGCCCCCGAGACGGCTCTAGATCGACCAGCGTGGCGCTCAGCGTTGTCGTCGCCGCCCCGGTCGCGATGCCCTGCAACACCCGAGCGGCTGACAGGACGAGTACGTTCCCTGCGACCAGGAACAGGACGAGTGCGATCACCTCCAGTGCGATCGCCGCGGCGAGCACCGGCCGGCGGCCGAGATGGTCCGACAGCGCTCCGACGACGAGCAACGAGCCGAGCAGGCCGAACACGTACAGGGCGAAGACGACCGTCAGCACCCACGCCGTGAACTGCCACTGCTGCTGGTAAATGACATAGATCGGGGACGGGGCGCTGGACGCGGCCAGAAAGAGGACGAGGACGGCGGCCACGGAGGGGAAGGCCCCCTTCCACGGCACGCGGCAGTGCGCACCGCCGACGGGCGGTGTGGGGAGGGCGGAGGACTCAACAGACATGAGCATCTCGCAGTGATCGTTGCGTTAGTAGCTTCAACGTACTACAAAAGCAGTGATCGTTGCGATTATAAAGCAGTGATCAATGCGATACTGATTGCATGCGTCCTGCGCCTTCCTCGCCTCGCGCCGAGAGCCGACCCGGCGGCCGCTCTGCCCGGGTCCGCGCCGCCGTCCATCAGGCCGTTCGCGAACTGCTCAGCGACGAAGCCGACGAACTCACGATCCCGGTGATAGCCGCCCGCGCAGGCGTGCACGCCACCACGGTCTACCGCCGCTGGGGCTCCGTCGGAGACCTGCTCGCCGACGTCGCGACCAGCCGCTTCTCCGGGGACATCGTGGTGCCGGACACCGGAAGCCTGCGCGAGGACCTCGAACGCTTCGCCTCCGACCTCGCCAGGGACCTCAGCGACCCGGACACGCTCAGCTTGGTACGAGCCATCGTCGGCACGGGCGGTGAGAACGCCGGCGTGTGCCGCGCGGAACGCCAGCGGCAGCTCGAAGCCATGCTCGAACGGGAACAGGCCCGGGGTAACGAGACCCCGCCCGTCGAACGCGCCACGGACGCCCTGCTCGCCCCCCTCTACTACCGCGCCGTCTTCACCGACCAGGCCCCTACTCCCGAATGGGCACGCACCCTGGTGTCACACCTGCTGCCGGACTGACCACACCCACACCGTCACCCCCCGGCCGGGCGAACATGTGCGGCAGGTCGTAGGCGCACACCGGCCTCCGGGGAGGATCGGACGACCGGATTTTGGCGCTACGCACGACGAGCACATCCGGTACAGGCGGCAACGCGCCGGACGACGCAGAGCCAGTTCTCAGCGCCTGTGTCGCCGGGCCGCGGGGTCGTGCTTGATGTGGGCGGAGGTCTTCTCGCCCAGCTCCAGGTCCGACTTGGCCGGCGGCGCCTCGATCGTGCCCGTGGCCGGCCCCACTCCGGTGACCGACGCCCTTCACCTCGCACGACGCCTCCTGGGAGGTGAGGCCGCACCGCCTCCGTGAGCGACGAACCGCGGACCGGCACCGGAACGTGAGCTCATGTCGCCGTCCGGCCCGGGTGGCCTCGACCGGCTGATGGTTTACCCGATCAAGAACGAGACGTACGTCCCATCCCCGGCCGGTGACGCCCGCTCTCATTAAATTGAACGTTTGTACTAGTTGTACTACTGTTCAATTTTATGAGAGCGAAGGGGGCGTGATGGCGGGGCAACGGTTCACGCGGGCAGGGGCGCGCCAGTGGGCGGGCCTGGGCCTGCTGGCCATGCCGACGGTGCTGCTGGGGCTGGACGTGACCGTGCTGTACCTGGTGGCGCCGAGCATGGCGGCCGATCTGTCCCCGTCGGCCACCCAGCTGCTATGGATCATGGACGCCTACGGGTTCCTCGTCGCCGGGTTCCTCGTCACCATGGGCACGCTGGGCGATCGGATCGGGCGACGCCGGTTGCTGAAGATCGGGATGATCGCCTTCGCGGCGGCCTCGGTGTTCGCCGCGTTCGCCCCCACGGCCGAACTGCTGATCCTCGCGCGCGCCCTGCTGGGGGTGGCCGGGGCGACGCTCATGCCCTCCACGCTGTCGCTGATCTCGAACATGTTCCCCGACCCACGTCAGCGCGCGGTCGCGATCGGGGTCTGGGCCACGATGTTCGCGCTCGGGATGGCCGCCGGGCCGATCGTGGGCGGAGCGCTGGTGGACTCCTTCTGGTGGGGAGCGCCGTTCCTGACGGTGGTGCCCGTCGCCCTCGTCGTCCTGGCCGGAGCACGCGCACTGCTCCCCGAGTACGCGGCCCCGGCCACCGGCCGGCCGGACCTGATCAGCGTGGGCCTGTCCCTGGCGGCGATCCTTCCGGTCGTCTACTCCGTCAAGCGCATCGCCTCCGACGGCCCCGGCGGCCCGGCCCTCGTCTGTGCCGTGGCGGGCGTTCTGGCCGGAGTCGTGTTCGTACGTCGCCAACGCCGCCTCACCGACCCCCTGCTGGACGTGACACTGTTCGGCAACCGGGCCTTCACCGTGGCGTTGAGCGTGCTGCTCATCGGCCTGGCCGGAGTCGGGGGCTCGATGTACCTGGTCACGCAGTACCTCCAGCTCGTCGTGGGGCTCACGCCCTTCGACGCGGGACTCTGGATGGGTCCACCGGCGCTGGCGATGTTCGCCGCCGCCATCGGTGCTCCCCTGGTCGCCCGGCGCTTGCGTCCCGGCTCGGTCATGGGTGCCGCCCTCGGGGTGTCCCTCGCCGGATACGCGCTGCTCGCCACCGCGGGGCTCGACGACGAGATCCCTGTGACGGCCGGCTTCGCGTTCGTCTATCTCGGGCTGGGCGCCCTCGCCGCCCTGGGCACCGACATCGTGGTGGGTGCGGTGCCGGCGACGCGATCCGGGTCGGCGGCGTCGATGTCCGAGACGGTCCAGGAGCTCGGCATCGCCGTCGGCGTCGCCCTGCTCGGCAGCCTCACCACCGCCGTCTACCGTACTCAGGTGACGGTGCCCGAAGGCCTGGCGTCGGAGACCTCCAGTCCCCTCACCGACAGTCTGAACGCGACCGCGGCGATCACCGAGAACCTTCCGCCCGGGACCGTTGAGGCGGCCCGGCAGGCCTTCACCAGCGGACTCAACATCGCTTCCCTGGTCGCGGGGGTCGTCATCGCCGCCGCCACGGTGCTGTGCCTCAAGATGCTGCGTCATGTGCCCGCGCTCGGGGAGGCGCGGAGCCGCGACACGGACGGTTGAACGACGGTCCCACTACCCTGGGGTCGTGCCGAGGAGCAGCATGGACGACACCACCGACGACGGCGAGCACATCGACGGACGCCGCGCGCGTGGTGAGAGACGACGCGCGGAGATCATCGAGGCCACCCTTGCCGTGGTCACTCGCGACGGCGCGGCGGGCGTCACCCATCGCACGGTCGCCAAGCAGGCCGGCACCACGACGTCCCTGAGCACCTACTACTTCGCGACCCTCGACGACCTGCTCGTCGCCGCCCTCACGAGCGTCGCCGACGCCTACACCGCCCGCATTCGCGACATCATCGACACCCCCGGCGACAAGCTCGCCGGCTTGGCCCGCCTCATCGCCGAGTCCGCCGGTTCCGGACGTGAACGCGCTCTGGCCGAACGCGAGCTGGCGACCCTGGCCGCCCGCCGCCCCCCACTGCGGCCCGTGGCACGCCGCTGGCGGGAGAACATCGCCGAACTCGCCGCCACGCTGACCGACGACCCTGCGGCCATCGCCGCCCTCGTCGCGGCCTCTGACGGGCTGTGCACCGCGATCCTCCTCGACAACGCCTCCGCCGACCCTGATCACATCCAGGCCGTCCTGCAACGAGCCGTCCGCGACTGAACCGGTCGGCCGGCGCATCCCCGGTGAGCGGCGGTCGCGGGCCACGCATTCATCGGCGACGCGAGGTTTTCGGCTCCGTGCTTCCGCCGGGCCGACAGGTGGAACGACCTGATTCGGCCTGTAAGAACTCCTCACGCGGTCTCGCCACTCGGGTCGCCACGGCCGGACGCGATGTGACTTTCCGCAGCGTTCGCGGCTTTTTGCGCTCTCAGAAATGGCCGATTGCGCGAAGCCGACGCCACGGACGTTCCGCGGACCGTTCGCTCAATTACTGTTCGCGAAACTTCTCCTGCGAGCACGGATTTCGGGAGGTGATTCCGAAAATGCACCGAGCCGATCCGCTCTGCGGCCGGTGACACAGATCCGAGCGGAGGCCGGCGCAGGTGCGTCGAGGTACGGGCCTTTCCCGCCTCCCCTGCCACCGTCCGTGACCGGCCCCGTCGCTCATCGGCGGAACCGAACGCTGTTCTGCGACACGGCTTCAAAAGATATGAACAATCACCTTTGTGAAATCCCCTGCACACACGGCGGGAAGGCTCGCCGCGAGCTTCGGGACGCCGGTCGGCGTTACCCGGCCCACCATCAGGACTCAGCTCGACCAACCGAAACCCCCGCCTCGCCGGGACCTCCCCTTGACAGGACCTGGTGGGCAACATACTTTCCGCAAGAGTTCTTTAGCAGCACGCCGTGAACGTGAGAGCACATTCGAAGTCTCATCCCTCACGGACAACCGAAACATGGATTCACGCATCCGCCTGAACCAGGCGCGAGTCTTTCGGGAGGCGGAGCTGCGGCAGAGGTTCTTCGCGCACGCATTGGATCGTGAGGGCCCGGGATATATCCCGCGTTCACCTCCGGAGCAAAACCGCGCCATCCCGAAATAGCCGACGTGGAAAAGACGCTTCCCGGCTCCTTGCCGCGGGCCTGGCCGGCATCGCCGTACGTGAGATCGACGTCCACCCGCCCGACCGGAACGGAGACCGCGACATGACCGACCCGTTCGAGGAAGCCGAAGGCACCTACCTGGTCCTGGTCAACGACGGGAACCGGCACGCGCT
The DNA here is from genome assembly GCF_040631275.1 of Streptosporangium sp. NPDC020145. Lineage (NCBI taxonomy): Bacteria > Bacillati > Actinomycetota > Actinomycetes > Streptosporangiales > Streptosporangiaceae > Streptosporangium > Streptosporangium sp. NPDC020145. The sequence goes on from NZ_JBEXZT010000052.1 coordinate 5,790, forward strand.
GTGGCCCTTCGGCCCGAAGGTCCCCGCGGGCCGGCGGGTCGCGCTGGGAACCTCCCCGAGAGCCGAGCGCCTTGACCACGTCGAGGCCAACGGGCGCGGCATCCGGCCCGCGAGCGTCACCCGTGCCTGACACGGTCCACGGCCTCTCGCCGCGCCGGCACCGAGGTTCGCCTCCACGGCGTCCCCATCACCCGGCCGCCCAGGTCCCGGGAAAGGACTGACGTCCCGATGGATATCAGCGTCATGTTCTTCGGGGCCGACAACGTCAGCGGCGTCGGCCATGCCACGAAGTACACCGAGATCCTGGACATCGCCAGAGTGGCCGACCGACTGGGCTTCACCGCAGTCTGGACCCCCGAACGGCACTTCCAGCAGGTGGGCCAGGTCTTCCCCAACCCGTCGGTGCTGAGCGCGGCCCTGGCGGTGGCCACCGAGCGCATCGCGATCCGGGCGGGCAGCCTGGTGCTGCCACTGCACCACCCGCTGCGGGTCGTGGAGGACTGGGCCGTCGTCGACAACCTGTCGCGCGGCCGGATCGGCCTGTCGGTGGCCACCGGCTGGCACTCCAAGGACTTCGTGCTCGCCCCCGAGCGGTTCGCCGGGCGGCGCGAACACGCCCTGGACGGCATCGAACTGCTGCGCCGCCTGTGGTCGGGCGAGGAGGTGGAGTTCACCGACGGCAGCGGCAGGCCGGTCGCGGTACGGCCCCAGCCCACGCCCTACTCGCCCGAGCTCCCCCTGTGGCTGACGACCTCGGGCAACCCGCAGACCTGGAGGACCGCCGGGCGGCTGCGCACCAACGTACTGGCCGCGACGATCGGCCAGACCCGCGAGGAACTGGCCGGCAGGATCGCCCTCTACCGGGAGCTGCACCCAAAGGGCACGGTGACCCTGATGGCCCACACCCACGTCGCCGACGACGCGGCCCGGACGGTAGGCGAGCCGCTCAAGGCCTACCTGAAGTCCTACGTGGCGCAGACCGCCACCAACCGGCTGGACGACGGCCGGGCCGCCCGGCTCACCGAACGGGAGAGCGACGCACTGGCCGAGTTCGCCCTCCGCCGCTACCTGAACTGGGGCGGACTGCTCGGCCCGGCCGAGCGCTGCCGCGAGTTCCTCACCGACCTGAGCGACCTGGGCGTCGACGAAGTGGCCTGCTTCGTCGACTTCGGGCTCCCGGCCGAGCAGGTGCTCGCCGGGCTGGAGCGACTGTCCACGCTGATGACGGAGGCCCCATGAGTACCACGACCCGTTTCGCCGCGCTCCCGCGTGAGCAGCGCGTCACACTCCTGCGCCGCCTCGTCGAGGCAGGGCAGATCGGGGCGATCCCCGACATCGTCCCGCAACGCGACCCCTCCCGGCCGGTACGGCTCAGCCCAGGCCAGGAGGACCTGTGGGTCTACGAGGCGCTCTATTCGGAGTTGTCCGCCCTCAACCTCTGCTGCGCCTACCACTTCGACGGCCCCGTGGACCCCGGCGACCTCGAAGCCGCCCTGACGATCGTCCAGGAGCAGCACGACATCCTGCGCATGCGCATCACCGGATCGGTCGACGAACTGCGCGCCGACTTCCCCGCCGCGGGGCCCTTCGTCCTGGAGCGGGCCGAACTACGTGACTCCCTCCACGACGAGCTGACCGCCTACAGCCGGCGGCGCTTCGACCTCAGCAGGGACCGGCTGATCCGGGGACGCTTCATCAGGGTTGACGAAAAGCGCTCGGCCCTGGTCCTGGCACTGCATCACATCGTGACCGACTGGTTCTCCTTCGACATCCTGCACAGGGAGTTCACCGCCGCCTACAAGACCGTGCGCGACGGCACCCCGCCGGTACTCGGCCGCCCGGAGATCCAGTACCCCGACTTCGCCTCGTGGCAGCGCGAACTGGAGGAGGCCGGGGTACTCCAGGCCCAGCTGGGCTTCTGGCGCGACTATCTGGGCGCCCCTCCGCCCCCGCTGACCGTGGGGCCGCTCGGCGCGCCGCGCGGCCCGTTCGGCATCACGCGGCTTCCCTTCCACATCGACCTGGAGGGAGAGGCGGCGATCCGCGCGTTGGCCAGGGAGCGGGGCGCGACCGTCTACGGCGTCCTGATGACCGCCTTCGCGGTGCTCGCCCACCGGCTGAGCGGCCAGGACGACATGACGATCGGCACGCCCGTCGCCAACCGGGCGGCCAAGGGCCTGGAACGCGTCATCGGCTACGTCATGAACGAGGTTCCCACCCGCTGGCACTTCGAGCCGGAGACGACCTTCGCCGACCTGCTGAGCCGCTTCACCGCCGACTTCCCGCGCCTGCTCGACAACGCCGATGTACCTGTGGGGCGGATCGTCAGCGCGATCCGCCCCGAGCGGGTTGTCGGGCGTTCGCCGCTGTTCCAGTGGGTCTTCATGCACCTGACCCGCCAGGAGAGCGTGCGGATGTTGCAGGAGATCGCCGAGCCGGAGCGCGTGCAGACCGGCGGCGAGCACGACGTGATGGGGATCGTGCGCGACACCGAGGACGGTCTCGCGGGGGCGCTGGAGGTCCGCACCGACCTCTACGACCCCGAGGCGGTCCGCGCCTGGGCCGACGGTTTCACCGTCCTGCTGGCCGACCTGGTGCGCTCCCCCGACACGCCGATCTCCCACGCGGCGCTGCTGTCCGGAGAGACGCCCGGCGCCGCCGTCCCCCGGGAGCTGCCCGCCACCTCGCCGGCGGATCTGGCGGTACGGCAGGCGGCCCTCTCACCGGACGCCGTGGCGGTCGAGTCGGAGCAGGAGGCGGTGACCTACGCCGAGCTGATCGCGCGGGCCGACCGCCTGGCCGGGGCGTTGCGCGAGTGCGGCGCCGGTCCGGAGCGGATCGTCGCACTCGTCCTCGGCCGGTCGGTGGAGCTGGTGGTGGGCATCCTCGCGGTCCAGCGCGCCGGAGCCGCCTTCCTGCCCATCGACCCCGAATACCCGCAGGACCGGATCGCGTTCATCCTGCGGGACGCCGCGCCGGTGGCCGTCGTGGCCGACCCGGCGACGCCCTTACCGGAGACGGGTGTCTCGCGGTTGTCGCCCGGCGACTCCGGCCGGGCCCCGCTCCCGCGGGCCCTCCAACCGCTGCAGGCCGCGCACGTCTACTACACCTCCGGATCCACCGGCACCCCCAAGGGCGTCGTGGCCTCGCACACCGGGCACGCGACGCTGACCGTCTCCCTGGTCGAGCAGCTCCGGATCGACGCCTCCAGCCGGATACTGCAGCTGAGCGCCCCGACCTTCGACGTCCTGGTCGGCGAGCTGTGCATGGCCTTCGGCTCCGGCGGCACACTCGTCGTCACCAGGCCCGGTCCCCTGACGGGCCGTGAGCTGGCGGAGGTGCTCGTGGAGCGCGAGATCACCGGCACCTTCATCTCACCGACGATCCTGGCCAGTGTGCCGCCGGGCGAGTATCCGGCGCTGCGCGTGATCGCCACCATCGGCGAGGTCTGCTCCGCCGAGCTGGTGCGGGCCTGGGCGAACAGCAGGCGCCGCTTCCACAACACCTACGGGCCGACCGAGGGCACGGTCCTGGCGACCCTGAGCACGGAGCAGCCCCAGGGGCTCCCGCCGATCGGCCTGCCCATGGACAACGTCGGGGCCTACGTGCTGGACGCCCGGCTGCGCCCGGTACCCGTGGGCGTGCCCGGCGAGCTCTACCTGACCGGGGACCTCCTGGCGCGCGGCTATCTCAACCGGCCCGGGCTGACCGCCGAGCGTTTCGTGGCCTGCCCGTTCGAGCCCGGCGCGCGCATGTACCGGACCGGGGACCTCGCGCGTCGGCGGCCCGACGGGCAGCTGGACTTCCTCAGCCGCACCGACGACCAGATGAAGGTGTCCGGCGTACGCGTCGAGCCGGGCGAGATCGAGGCGGTCCTTTCCGCCCACCCCTCGGTGAGCGGCGCCGCCGTGGTCCTGCGGGACGGACGCCTGATCGCCTACGTGGTGCCGCACGGCGAGCTCGACCAGGACGCGCTCATCGCCCACACGGCGGCCCGGCTGCCGGTCCAGATGGTGCCCGGCGCCTTCGTCGAGCTGGCGAGCCTGCCCCTGACCCGCAGCGGCAAGCTCCACCGGGCCGCCCTGCCCACGCCGCCGCGCCGGGCCGGGACCCGTGCCCCCACCGGCGCCGTGGAGGCCCGGCTCTGCGAGTTGTTCGCCGAGTTCCTCAAGGTCGACGACGTCGGAGCGCAGGACAGCTTCTTCGCCCTGGGCGGCGACAGCATCGCGGCCCTCCAGCTCGTCTCCCGGGCCAGGGAGGAGGCGATCGTCCTCACCCCGAAGGACGTCTTCGTCGCACGGACCCCGGCCAGGCTCGCCGCGCTCGCCGGAGCCACGAGCGAGGTGGCGACCGACTCGCCGGTCGGGCGCTTCCCCCTCACCCCGATCATGCACCGGTGGCGCGAGCACCACGGCCCGCTGCACGCCTTCGCGCTGTCAACCCTGCTGCCGGTGCCCGACGACGCCGACGCCGAGCGCATCGGTCGAGCGCTCCAGACCCTGACCGAACGGCACGCGAGCCTGCGGACGCGGCTCGTCCGCCACTCCGGCGAGCACTGGGAACTAGAGGTCCCGGCGACCGCCGAGCCGGTGGGGCTCGGCGGGGCCGCCCTGGATCCCGAGAAGGGCAGGATGCTCCAGGCCGTCTGGCAGAAGGAGGCGGGCAAGCTTCTCCTCACCGTGCACCGCCTGGCCGCCGACGGCGTGTCCATGCGCATCCTGGCCGCCGAGATGGCGGTGCTGCTGTCGGGAGCCGATGCGCCTCCTCCGCGCGGGACCTCCGTGCAACGCTGGTCCACACTGCTGCACGAGCAGGCGGTAAGCCCGGCGCGCCTGGCCGAGCTGCCCTTCTGGACCGGGATGGACGCGGGCGAGGAGGCCGGGCTGGTGCCCGGCAGGACGAGCGGCGGCAGCCGTACCACCCTGACCAGGACCCTCGCGCCCGAGATCACCGAGGCGGTGCTCACCCGGCTGCCCACCGCCTACCGCTGCGGGCCGGACCACGTGCTGCTGGCCGCGCTGACCGCCGCGGCGGCCAGGTGGCGCGGCCACGGCAACGCCCTGCTGGTCGAACTGGAGGGCCACGGACGCGAGGAGCCGACCGGCGACGTGGACCTCTCGGCGACCGTCGGCTGGTTCACCGCGCAGTACCCGGTCCGGCTGGAGGCCGCGGAAGGGTTCTGGGACGGCGCGGCCGGCGTCACGCTGAAGCAGGTCAAGGAGCAGCTGCGGGCGGTTCCCGGCGGCGGGCTCGGCTACGGCATGTTGCGTTATCTCAACCCTGACACCGCACCACGGCTGGCCGCCTCGCCCGGGCCCGACCTGCGCTTCAACTACCTCGGGCGCTTCTCCGGCGACGACCTGGAACCGGTCGGCACGACCGACGTGCCGACGGCCTACGCCGTGGAACTCGACGTGATCGCCGACGGACCCCACCTGGTGGCCGTCTGGTCCTACGCCGGCATGTCGGCAGAGGAGGCCGAGGCCTTGGCCGACCTGTGGTTCGAAGCGCTCGGCGTGCTCGCCAGGGAACAGGGGGGCGGCTCGACCAGCTCGGACTTCCCGCTGGTCGAGCTCTCGCAGGAACAGGTCGACGCGCTGGAGGCGGCGGTGGGGTCCAGGCTGTCGGACATCCTGCCCCTCTCCCCCACCCAGGAGGGCATGCTCTACCGTGCGCTCCTGGTCGAGTCCGGGCCGGACGTCTACATGATGCAGGGCCGGTTCCGGATCGACGGGCCGGTGGACGTGGCGGCACTGCGGCGGGCGGTCGACACCCTGGTGGAACGGCACGCCGGCCTGCGCGCCTGTTTCCGGTACAAGGCGGGGCTGCGCAGGCCGGTGCAACTGGTGCCGGAACACGTGTCCGTCCCCTTCGTCGAGGTGGACGGACAGACGATGGAGGAGGTGATGGCGGCAGACCGGATCAGGCCCTTCGACGTCACCAGGCCACCGCTGCTCCGCGCCGCGCTGGTCGGCTCAGAACTGCTGCTGACGGTCCACCACCTCCTGATCGACGGCTGGTCGAAGCCCCTCCTGGCCCGCGAGCTCATCGCGCTGTACGAGGGCGAGACGCTGCCGCCCGCCCCCCAGTTCCGCGACTACCTGGCCTGGCTCCGCGCCCAGGAGTCGGACAAGGCCACGGCCGCCTGGGAACCGGTCCTGGCGGGGCTGCCCGGTCCCACCCGCCTGCATCCGGACGCCCTCGACGGCGTGATCCCGCACACGCTCGACCTCGAACTCACCGAAGAGCTGAGCAGGAGGCTGCGCGAGCGGGCCCGCGCGGTCGACGTCACGCTCTACATCCTCGCCCAGGCCGCCTGGGCCATGGTCCTCGCCCAGATGACCGGCCAGGACGACGTCGTCTTCGGCACCATCGTCTCCGGCCGCCCGCCCGAGATCCCCGGAATCGAGTCGATGATCGGCCTGTTCATCAACGCGCTGCCGGTACGGGTCAGGCTCGGCGACAACCTCCTGGCCCGCCTGCAGGACGAGCACGCCCGGCTGGCCGCCCACCAGTACGTGCGCCTGGCCGACCTGCAACGGCTGGCCGGGCACCGCGACCTGTTCGACACCGCGCTGGGCTTCGAGAACTATCCCCGCGACGGCCTGGACCGTCCCGGGCGCCTGCGGCTGGCCGAGGTCTGGGACTCCTCGCACTACCCGCTGGCCGTCATGATCGATCCGGCTGACCGGCTGTACATACGGCTGGCCTACCGGCCCGACTGCCGCACCCGCACCGAGGCCGCGCTGATCATGGGACGCCTCGTGCATGCCTTCGAACAGCTGGCGGACGGGGCCGAGTAGGTGAACCCGCCTCCTTCCGGCGGAGTGGAACAACGCCGTCACCCCACGGTTCGCCGAGCGGAGCATGCGGGCGCCGAGGGCTGTGGCGACGGTCACCACAGCCCTCGCCCCGAACCCACGGGAGTCGCGATGCGTTACGAATTCCCCGTCTCCCCCACCCAGGCCAGGCTGCTGGTGCTGGATCGCATGCACCCGGGCACGGCCCAGTACAACGTGCCGGTCGCCTTCGCCGTCCACGGCCCCTTCGACGTCGAAGCCTTCCGCCGGGCGCTGGAGACGCTGGTCGCCAGACACGAGTCGTTGCGGACGGTCTTCCGCGTCCGCGACGGCGAGTACGTCCAGGTGGTCTGGGACTCCGCCGAACCCGCCTTCACCGGCGTGGCGCGGCTCGACCTGAGAGCGGAGGCCGCCCGGCCCTTCGACGTGGAGCGAGGACCGCTGCTGCGGTGCGCGGTCCACACCGTCTCGGCGGACCTGCACCGCGTTCTGCTCGTCGCCCACCACCTGATCTGCGACGGCTGGTCCCTGCAGATCCTTCTGGACGAGCTGGCCACGGCCTACGGCGGAGCCGAACTGGAACCCCTGGAGCTGCAGTACCCCGGCTACGCCGCCTGGCGCCGTGAACACCCCGCCGAGGAGGCGGTCGCCTACTGGGCCGACAGCCTGTCCGGCGCACCGCACACCCTGGCCCTGCCGACCGACCGGCCCCGCCCGCCGGTACAGGGCACCGCCGGTGGCGTCGAACGACTCCCCCTGCCTCCCGACACACCGCACCGCCTCGCCAAGCTTGCCCGCGACCGGGGAACCACCTCCTTCACCGTGCTCTTCGCCGCCTTCGCCGCCTTCCTCGGCCGCGTCACCGGCCAGCGGGACCTGGTGATCGGCGTACCTGTCTCCGGCCGCGACCACCCCTCCGTCCAGGGCGTGGTGGGCCTGCTGACCAACACCCTGGCCGTCCGGGCCGACCTCACCGGCGACCCCACCTTCGGGGAGCTGGTCGATCGGCTGCACGACCGCCTGCTCGACGGCCGCCTGCACCACGACGCGCCCCTGGAAGCCGTCGTCGAAGCGGTGATGCCCGAACGACAGCTCAGCCACGACCCGCTGGTCCAGGTGATGTTCTCCTACTACGGCGACACCTCACTGACCCTGCGGCTGCCCGGCACACGGGTGGAACGCATCGAGTTGATACTGGACGAAGCCAAGTTCGACCTGCTGCTCTACGTCGAACGGTGGGACGGGGAACTCCTCGGGCATGTCGTCTACCGAAGCGACCTGTTCGACGCGGCGACCGTCGGACACTGGGCCCGGAGCCTGCGGGTGATGCTCGAAGGACTGCTGGAGCGCCCCGACCTGCCGATCAGCCGGATCGGCATGCTCAACGCCGAGCAGTTCGCCCTGGCGACCCGCTTTCCGGCCGGTCCCCCGGCCCCCTCGTCCCCGCTCGTGCCGGATCTCATCGCCGCGACAGCCGCGGAGCGGCCCGATTCCGTCGCGGTGACGTACGGCGAGGCCACCCTGACCTATCGCGAGCTCCTGCAACGGGCGGACGACCTGGCCGTCCGGCTGCGCGGGGCGGGGGTGGGACCGGAGGTCCCCGTGGGCCTGCTCCTGCCGAGATCCCTGGAGATGGCCGTCTCCGCGCTGGCCGTACTGAGAGCCGGCGGCGCCTACGTCCCGCTCGACCCCGGTCACCCACCCGCCCGCCTGGCCGCCATGGTCTCCGGCACCCGTGTCCACCTGCTCGTCACCGGCGACGGCACCCGTGCGCTCGCCCGTCAACTGGACGTGCCGGTACTCGACGAGCTCGGCCCGCTGGAGCCGCCCCCGGGCCCGCCGAAGCCGGGCAACCTCGCGTATGTCCTGTTCACCTCCGGCTCCACCGGCGCCCCCAAAGGAGTGGCCGTGGAGCACGGCGCTCTGCTCAACCTGGTGACGGCCGTACGTGGGCAGTTCCCCGTCACCCGTGACGACAGGGTCCTGCAGTACGTCAACTTCGGCTTCGACGTGGCGGTCTCCGACCTCCTCTTCACCTGGACGGCGGGCGCCGAACTGCACATCCCCCACGAATACGAACGTCTCGGTGAAGACCTGCTCGCACGTCTCCAGGACTCGCGCATCACCTACGCGTTCCTGCCCCCCGCGGCCGCGATGTCCATGCCCCCGCACGAACTGCCGGACCTGCGAACCCTGGCCGTCGGTGGCGAGACGGTCCCGCCGGAACTGGTCAGACGCTGGTGGGCACCGCACCGGCGGATCGTGAACGCCTACGGACCGAGCGAGACCACCGTCTATTCGACCCTCGCCGATCTGGAACCCGGCGAACCGGTGGTGCTCGGCCGTCCGGTCACCGGGGTCCGCGTCTACGTGCTGGACGAACGGCTACGCCCGGTCCCGGTAGGAGTGACCGGGGAGATCTACGTGGCCGGAGCCGGGCTCGCCCGAGGCTACGCCGAACGGCCGGGACTGACAGCCGAGCGGTTCGTCGCAGCCCCGTACGGCCCGCCCGGCTCACGCATGTACCGGACCGGGGATCTGGGCCGTTACGACGCCGACGGGGTGCTGTCGTATCTGGGCCGGACCGACACCCAGGTCAAGATCCGAGGATTCCGCATCGAACTGGGCGAGATCGAGAGCCTGCTCGCGACACACCCGCTGGTCTCCGTCGCCGCCGCCCGCGTCGTCGGCGAGGACGACGGGCGACGGCTGGCCGCCTACGCCGTCGCCCCGGGAGCCGACCCCGCCGCCCTACGGTCCTGGCTGGCCGAACACCTGCCCGGCTACATGATGCCCGACACCGTCACACTCCTGGACGAGCTGCCGGTCAACCGCTCCGGCAAGGTGGACCGGACCAGGCTGCCGGAGCCGCTCGCCGTACACCGCGGTCCCACCGAACCCCATCACACCCCGTCCGGCGCGACCGAGGAACTGATCGCCGGAATCTGGAGGCGGGTACTGGGCGTGGAACACATCGGAACACACGACAACTTCTTCGACGTGGGCGGCACCTCGATCCGGCTGCTGACCGTCCTGGCGGCCCTGCACGACCAAGACCACGACGAGCTGGCCCTGGTCGAACTGTTCCGGCATCCCACCGTCGCCACCCTCGCGGCCCGGCTCGACGGCGTCACGCGACCCCACCACGACCAGGCCCGGCGACACGGCGCGGACAGGCGGGCGCGCCTGGCGGCCAGAACAAGGAGGAGATCGTGACTGATGCGGCCGTGGCCGTCATCGGAATGAGCGGCCGTTTCCCAGGTGCCTGCGACCTCGCCGCCTTCTGGGCCAACCTACGCGACGGGGTCTGTTCGATCACCGACTTCAGCGAGAAGGAGCTTCGCGACGCCGGAGTCGGCGAGGAGGAACTGCGCGACCCGGCCTACGTGCCGTCGAAGGGTTACCTCGTCGGCGCCGACCGGTTCGAAGCGGAACTGTTCGGCTTCAATCCCGCCGAGGCGGTCGCTCTCGACCCCCAGCACCGCCAGCTGCTGCAGACGGCGTGGAACGCGCTGGAGGACGCCGGCCACGACCCGCGCAGACCACCCCGGCGTACCGGCGTCTATGTGGGCGGCGGGCTGAGTGAGCACATGATCGCCGCCCATGCCGACCCCGGTCTGGCCGCGCGGTACGGCGCCATGCACCTGCGTGTCCTGACCGACCGCGAGTTCCTGGCCGGATGGATCTCCTACCGCCTGGGACTGGACGGCCCCAGCCTCACCGTGCAGACGGCCTGCTCCACCTCGCTGACCGCGGTCCATCTGGCCGCGCAGGCACTGTTGCTGGGTGAATGCGACACCGCGCTCGCCGGGGGCGTCTCGATCGACTCCGTCCGCAGGCGCGGCTACCTCTACCGGCCCGGTGGCGTCTTCTCCCCCGACGGCCGGTGCCGCCCGTTCGACGAGAAGGCGGCCGGCACGGTCCCCGGCAACGGCGTCGGCCTGGTGGTGCTCAGGCGGCTGGAGGACGCCGCGGCCGACGGCGACCCGATCCGCGCGGTCATCCGTGGCTCCGCGATCACCAACGACGGCTCGGCCAAGGTCGGCTTCACCGCGCCCAGCGTCGACCGGCAGGCCGCCGCCATCGTCGAGGCGTGGGCGGCCGCGGGACTCGACCCCGCGCAGGCGCACTACCTGGAGACCCATGGCACCGCCACCGAACTGGGCGACCGCATCGAGATCGCCGCCGCCTCCACCGCCTTCGCCGAGGCCGACCGCTGTCTGATCGGCTCGGTCAAGTCCAACCTCGGCCACCTGGACACCGCCGCCGGAGTCGCGGGTCTGATCAAGACAGTGCTCATGCTGGAGAACCGGACCCTGGTGCCCTCGGCCAACGTCACCCGCCCGCACCCCGACCTCCGCCTCCAGGCCTCCCCCTTCGACCTGGTCACCGCCGCCTCTCCCTGGACGTCCTCGCGGGGGATCCGGAGGGCCGGGATCACCTCCGTCGGCATCGGCGGAACCAACGTGCACGTGGCGGTCGAGGAGTGGGCCGGGAGCCGGCCGGCCATTCGCACCCGCGCCTTCTCCGGGGTCTCCTACGGAGCCTTCTCCCTGTCCGCGCTAGTCTCGGTGCCCGTCTCGGTGCCCGCCCTGGCGAACACCGGTCACCTGCAGGACGCGGTGATCGGACTGCTGTCGGCCACGCTCGGGCTGACCAGGGCCGAGGACCTGGACAGGACCTATCTTGCCGCCGGCGGCGACTCGCTCACCGCCGTCTTCCTCGTCGGCCGCATGCGCGACGACTTCGACCTCGACGTCCCTGTCACGCTCTTTCTGGAGAAGCTGACCCTGCGCGAGATCGCGGAGCGGATCGTGCGACCGGAGGAGAACCTGCTGGCCTCTTTGCTGGACGAGCTGGAGGACTGAGCCGCGGGGCCGCGTTCGAGCGGGACGGTGTGAGGACGGGCGGAGGAGTCTCTCCGGCCCGTGACCGCGCCACGGCATGGCCGCACCCGGCAAGACGGATGTCCTGTCGGGTGCGGCCTCCGTGTTCTCACCGGCGGCAGGTTCTACCGCTGGTTTCCGTACCGCTCCTTCCGCGCGCCCGCGGCCGGAACAGGGCCGCCTTCACCGTTTGCGTCCAGCGTCACCGAACTAGCGGATGCGGTAGGCGCTGACCCAGCTGCCGATCGAGTTGTAGCCGCTGCTGTCGACGACGATCGCTCCACCGGTGCAGTCGTAGTTGTCCCACAGCTCCACCAGGCGGCTGCTCTCGGTACGGGCGGAACGGATGTTGTCGTTCCAGCCGGCGCCGACGTAGTAGGGGTGCCACCGGAATACGGCAGAAACGGGCCGCGAGGTGAGATAGCCGCTGGTCAGCGTTGCGCGAGAGCTGCGTAGGCGGTGGAGCGGCCGATCTTGAGAGTGCGGGCGGCCTCGGTGACCGAGACGCCGTCGTCGACCAGGTGGCGCAGCGTCGCCAGCTCGGCGGGGCCGATGACGCGCGGCCGACCGGTCTTCTTCTTGCCGGGCAGCATGGCGCCGGTGGCCTCGCGGCGCTTGGTGGCGGCGATCCCGTCGGCCTGGCGCTCGGCGCGTAGTTCCACCTCATACTCGGCGGCCGCGGCCAGGACCGCGAACATGAAGCGGCCCTCCTTGGTGTCCAGGTCGAAGTTCTCCGTCAGGGACACGACCCTGACGCCGCGCTCGCGCAGCTCGGTCACCACGGTCAACACGTGTGCGGCTGAGCGGCCCCACCGGTCGGACTTCCAGAACTTCAACGTGTCACCGGGGCGCAGTTCGGCCAGGGCGGCGGCGAACTCGGGACGGTCCCCGCGCAGACGGCTGGAGATTCTCTCCTGGAACAGGATGTCGTAGCCGTCGGCGGCGAGGGCGTCGAGCTGGAGCTGGGGGTTTTGGTCGCGGGTAGAGACACGCGCGTAGGCGATGGTGCGGCCCATCGGGTCCTCGGTGATGTGATCTGGGGTCAGGGCCTCTGGAGGTGGTCGTCGAGGGCTGGCAGGTCCTCCGGCGGGGCCTGGCCGACGATGAGGGTCAGCTCCGGCACCCACGTGGTCAGGCCGCCTTGCCAGGAGGAGAAGTAGATCGCTTCTTCGGGGTTGTCCTGGTCGGGCAGCAGAACGTATCCCTCCTTCCCGTCGACCTGGGCCCGCAAGACCTTCGGCCGCTGACCTTCGTAGATGAACACCATGAGATCCTCCGTCCAGAAACGTCTACCTTTCTGGACACTGTGACGACCAGGCACGACACCGTCCAGAAACCTCTGTCCAGAAAGTCGGTGTGAAGGCCCTCCACTCCCGAAGGTGTCCCCAGCCCCAAAGTAGACCGTGTCCACCAACCCCGCCCGCAACGGACCAAACCAAGGTCTTCAGCGATCTTCTAGGGCCTGCCCCGCGGGTCATGGCTACTCGCTAGGGTGTGCCGATGGAACGTGCAGCTGAGGTCTCCGAGAGCTTCGCCCAGTCCGCGGATCGGGACCAGGTGAATGACTACGACAGCTTCGCCGAGGCGTACTCGGTGGAGAACGAGGACAGCCTCGTGAACGCTTATTACGCGCGGCCCGCGATGTTGGCCCTCGCCGGAGACGTGGCCGGCCGTCGGATCCTGGACGCCGGTTGCGGTTCGGGCCCCCTGTCCGCTGCACTACGCGACCGCGGTGCCGTCGTCACCGGCGTCGACGCCAGCGCCGGGATGCTGGCGTTGGCCAGGCGGCGGCTCGGTGACGACGCGGACATGCACGTGGTCGACTTGAGCGACCGTCTGCCGTTCAACGACGGTGCGTTCGACGACGTGGTCGCCTCGCTGGTGCTGCACTACCTGGAGGACTGGGGGCCGACGCTGGCCGAGTTGCGGCGCGTGCTCAGGCCCGGCGGCAGGCTGATCGCGTCAGTAGAACACCCTTTCTCGGCCTTCACGATCCAAGAGTCTCGGCCCGACTACTTTGCGACCACCAGCTATATCGTCGACTGGACGTTCAACGGGCAGTCCTTCCCAATGAAGTTCTGGCGCAGGCCGTTGCACGCGATGACCGATGCCTTCACCACCGCCGGCTTCCGTCTTTCCATCATCGGCGAGCCACAGCCCGATCCGGCCGCCCGTGAGCTGTTCCCCGACGACTTCCATGACTTTTCGACCAACACCTGCTTCCTGTTCTTCGTCGTCGAGGTACCACCCGTGGCCACCGGCTCGGATGACTAATAGTGCTAAGTGACCAGTGACTGCTGCTTCGAGCCCGTGGGCCCTCTACCTGGCGGCTAGGGACACGTTCAGGAGCAGAGGGCTGAAGGCACGGCGGGCGAGAGGGTGCGTCAGGGGGCGAACAGGACGCGGGGTTCGAGATCGAGCCGGGTGGTGGGGGCGGCGGCGGGTGGGGTGAGGTTGAGGGTCCAGTTGCCGAACCGGCGGATGGTATGGGTGATGTAGGGGGAGATGGTGGCCAGGTCGTCGGGGTCGACGGGATGGCCTTCGGCGGCGATGGCGTTGGCGGCGTCGGTGATGTCGCAGGCGGTGGAGTAGATCACGCAGTTGGCCAGCAGCTCGTTGAACTTGATGATCTTTTCCTGGTAGTCGGGGTCGTTGTGCGGGATGAGCTTGCCGCCGAACATCAGCCAGTCGGCGAACCCGTGGAAGGCTTCGTTGCGGTTGGTGATCGCCGTGATCTGCTCGCGCAGGTCGGGGTCGGACAGGTAGCGCAGCAGCGTGATGGTGCGCACCGCGCGGCCGAGTTCGCGGAAGGCCCGGTAGAGACGGTTCTTGCGGGAGTGGTTGCCCAGGCGCCGCAGGAGGGTGACCGAGGAGATCCGGTTCTCACGGATGGAGATCGCGGTGCGCAGCAGATCCGTCCAGTGGGTCTCGATCAGCCGCCAGTCGATCGCCTCGTCACCGAACAGCGAGTCGATGTGGGCGTAGCGGACCTCCGGATCGGGCCGGTAGAAGATCAGGTCGTGCCAGTTACGGATGCGTGGCAGCAGGTCGAACCCCAGGAGTGCGGCCAGGCCGAAGACCGGCAGTGACTGGCCTTGGGTGTCGGCGTGGATGGTGTCGGGCTGGATCTCCGAGGCGTTGCGCAGCAGGCCCTCGATGATGTAGACCGCCTCCCACACCCCGCACGGGATGAAGTGGGAGAACAGGGCGACGTAGGTGTTGGAGATGTGCCGGTAGGCCAGCCCCCCGTAGCCGCCGTAGCGGATGTGGGACTCGGCCAGCAGGTTGTTCTCCCAGGTTTCGACCTGGGAGCCGTCGGCGGCCACGGTCTTGCCGTCGCCCCACATCGAGGTGATGTCGAGCCGATTGAAGCCGTTGACCACCCTCGTGGAGGCTTTGCCGACCTTCTCGCCGGTGGCGTGCTTGTTGGCGGCCAGGGCGATCTCGGCGGCGCTGATCTGGCCGCGCATGTGCGCGGCGACCTGGGCCGGGCCGAGCAGGGTGCCGTAGGTGAACACCATCAGCACATACCGGCCGAGCGTGTCCTTGATCTTCGGGTCCGAGCCGGAGGCGGGCCCGAAATGGTGGTGCCAGCCCAGCTGGTAGGCGGTGCGGGTGAGGATGTCCAGCAGGTCGCGCTGCGGCAGCCGGTCATGCACGGCCGCCTCCAGGGTGAGCGCCTCCTTGCTGCGTTCGGCTCCCTTGCGGCGGTGCAGGACGGGACGGCCGCCCTCCAGCTTCAGGTCGGTGTTGCCCGGGTAGCCGGCATCCACCCCGGCGGCGATCTCGGCCAGCAGCCGCCGGTAGTGGCCGGTCAGCTCGGCCGGGTCGGCCGGCAGCCCGGCCTCGGCGCAGAACGTCTCGGCCAGCGGCGCGCACTCCTGCCAGGACATCAGCTGGGTGTGCAGGTTGGCGTAGGAGTCCGATCCGCTCACCGCGATGTCGCCCGAGCGCAGCTCGGCCGCCAGGTAGGAGAACACGCACACCTCCAGGTGACGGCGCACCAGCATGCCAGGCCGGTCCGGATCTTTGAGGACCTTGCGCCACATCGCCGAGGCGAAGGCGTCCACATCGACCGACAGCCACACCGTCACCGGAGCGCCGTCCGGGCCGGTCCGCTCCACGCTCACCTGATCGGGGACGAACGCGCCGCGGGCGCCGCGCTGGGCGTACAGGTACTCCACCGCGTCCAAGACGCTGCGATCGGCGTTGGTCGACTCCAGCTCGATCGACTCCACCAGGGTAAACAGCGCCGAACGGTGCGAACGGTAGTGCGCCTCCAGCAGCGGCAGGTAGTTATTGCCGTGATGGGCCGAGACCGCCTCGTGCGCGGCCGCCAGCGCCTCCAGGCCACCGGCCTGCTCCAGGGCCTTGAGCACCAGCCGGCCCGCCCGCTCGGCCACCACCTCCTGGCCCGAGGCGTCGCCGCTGTGGCCGCCGGGCTGCTGTTCGGGGCCCAGGGCTTCACGGACGCCGTCCAGGACGTCGCCGAACACGCCCAGCAGCCGCTCAGACTCGGCGCGGTGGATCTCCCGCAGCGTCTCCAGCTGGTCGCGGCCCTTCTTGTGGATCGCCGCCATCCGCTTGCAGAACATCGTCACCACGTCGTCGCGGACCCCGGTCCGCACCGTGTGCAACAGGCTGGCGATCAGCGTCAGGCGCTTGTCCTCATCCAGCACCTTGCGCAGGTCGGCCACGTCGGTCACCCGCGCCTCACCCGCGAAGTGCGAGATCTTCCCCGGCGGGACGCCCTCCAGCCACACCTCACTCGCCCCCAGGGCGTCCAGGTCCCGCAAGAACGCCAGGCGGCCCTTGAACTTGCCCAGCGAGGCGGCCTGCGCCACGTCCTTCAGCCCGTCGTAGGCGCTGCGCCGGGTGATGGGGTCGACCACCAGCAACCGGCCCAGCCTCGCCCGGGCGGCCGCGTCGATACGGCCCGCGACCAGCGTGAAGAACCCCCGGTTGACCTCGGTACGGATCTTCTTGGTCAGTTCATCCAGCGTCGTGTAGCCGGGCAGCTCGCACCGTTCCCGGACCAGCTCCTCCAACGCCACGTTGATCAGGTCGGCCGGGTTGTCCTTGGCCTGGGCCGCCTTGCGGATCGCCTCGGCGGCCACCGCCCGTACCCCGGCCGCGTCATAGACCACGCCCATGCGCTGGCGCACGAAACTCCGGTGCCGCTTGGCGGAGCGCTCCGCGGTATCGGCCGGCACCAGCCCCTCGGGCAACCCGAGCACGCCACGGATGTGCTCGGCCACCGTCGCCGGGACGTCCGCCAGCTTCGGGAAGTACCCCAGCCGCTGGTAGGCCTTCAGCCACACCAGCAACGCCAGGAAATGCTGGTCGTCCTGTGTTCTGCCGCGCGCCCACTCCACCTCACCGATCGACGGGGTGAACACCTCCGCCAGTTCCCGCACCGACACCGCCCGGGTGAACCTCGGGTACGCCGTCCGATCGATCGACGCCACCCGAACCCCCAGAAACCACCACTAAGCAGCCGGAACGTCAAGATCTTAACGATCAGCGATCAAGCCCGCGGCCCGTTTCTGCCGTATTCCGGTGGCACCCCTAGGAGCTGTTTAGAGTTCGGATCATGTGGTTGAAGTGAGGAGCTTCAACCACATGACCGAGCCTCGGAGATAGAGCCCGGCTTCATAGCTTT
>NZ_JBEXZT010000053.1:0-23115 GCF_040631275.1 Streptosporangium sp. NPDC020145
TCCCACGGCTTCAGCCGCGCCAACCCGCTCACCCCTCCCACTGTCATTACAGCGAGAGATCAAACCACAACGGAGATCATTCTGTTAGGAGCTATTAGTGGTCCGCCTTCACCAGGTCGGCCTGTGCGGAGACTCCGCGCAGCATGATGGCGGCGAAGATCGCCACCCCGGTCAGGATCAGGGCCGCGAAGCCGCCTGTCCATGCGAGTGCCTGGGTGAATGATGTCACCGCGGCGTCGGCGAGCGCCTGTCCGAGCGCACCGGGCAGTTCGGCGGTGAAGGCGAGGGCTGCGGCGAGCGTCTCCTCAGCCGCTGAGAGCACAGTGCCGGGCAGGCCGATGGGCGCATGGGAGGCCAGGCCGGTCCGGTAGAACCCGAGCAGGATGGAACCGAGAACGGCTGTGCCGAGTGCTGTGCCCACTTCGTAGGCGGTCTCGCTCACGGCTGCGGCTTGCCCGGCGTGCTCCGGGCGCACCGAGCTCATGATGATGTCGTTGGTCAGCGTCAGGCCGACCCCGGCGCCGAGGCCGACCAGGCACAGCGAGATCGCGATCACGAACGGCGGGGTCTGGGGTGTGAGGAACAGCAGCATCCCGAATCCTGCCGCGGTGATGACGCCTCCCGCCGACACGAGGATCGACGCAGGGATCCTCTTGACGAGTGCGGCGGCGAGGAACCCCGCGATCGCGGAGACCGCGGCTTGCGGCAGCATCCAGAGGGCGGCCTGAACGGTGGAGAGCCCTGCGATGAGCTGCAGGTGCTGCGTCAGCGCGAAGAGTGCGCCGACCAGGGCGAACACCGACAGCAGGTCGACCACGACCGCGCCGGTGAAGGAGCGGACCCAAAACAGCCGGACGTTGATCATCGGGTTCGGGATGCGCAGCTGGCGCACCACGAACAGCACCAGAAGCACGGCGCCGGAGACGAACGTGACGAGCGCCGCCAGTGGTTGCTCTCCCTCGGCGAGGGTCTTGACGCCGTAGACGAGCGTCACCATTCCGGTGAGGGAGAGCGCGATGCTGGGGACGTCGATGCGTCCCGGCATCGGGTTGGCGCTCTCGGGCACGAAGATCGGGGCGAGTGCCAGCAGGATGATCATGACCGGGATGTTCATCAGGAAAGCGGCATGCCAGCTGAAGGCTTCGATGATCCAGCCTCCAACGATCGGGCCCGCCGCGGCGCCCGCGGAACCCATCGCGGCCCACACCGCCATTGCCGTGCGGCGCTGGTTTCGATCGAGGAACATGTTGCGGATGATCGACAGCGTCGAGGGCATGATGGTCGCGCCGGCGACCCCGAGCAGCGCTCGGGCGAGGATCAGCATCCACGGCGCACTCGCCAGCGCTCCCAGCACGGACGCCGCCGCGAATCCCACCGCTCCGATCAGCAGGAGCCGACGGCGGCCGATCCGGTCGCCGAGGGACGACATCGTGATCAGGAGACCCGCGAGCATCAGCGAGTAGATGTCGAGGATCCACAGTTGCTCGGTGCCCGAGGGCTGGAGATCCGTGGTGATCGCGGGCAGCGCGAAGACCAGCACCATGCCGTCGATGGCGATCAGCAGCATCGGCAGTACGAGCACTGCCAGTCCGATCCAGGTACGAGCTGTCGCCCGCTGTGTGTTCTCGGTCATCTTTCCCTCCCGAGCCAGTTACTTCACCAAACAGTATACTACACCAGGCGGTATACTAACCCTGCGGAGACGAGGAGGGGACATGGCGCGACCGAATGCGCGACCGGCGATGATCGAGGCGGCCCTGCGCGTCGTCGAGGAGCGCGGCATCACCGCGCTCACCCTGGACGCGGTCGCGGCCGAAGCCGGGGTGACCAAGCGCGGGCTGATCTACCACTTCCCGACGAAACACGCGCTGCTCGCCGGGATTCACGAGTTCCTCGCCGACCGCGTCGAGCGGGGGCTGCGCGAGGCGACCGGCAAGGAACCGGAGGAGGCGACGCTCGCCGAACGCACGAGGGGATACGTGCTGGCATGCACCGGAGCCTCCACGCGTCTGGAGACGCGTCTGATCGCCGAGGCGGGCAACGAGCCCGACTGGATGGCTCCCTGGCAGCGGGTCTACGACCGCTGGTTCCCCGGTGACGCGGCGCCGATCGACGAGCACGACGACGAGGCGATGCGGTGCCTCATGGCGCGCATGGCCGCCGACGGGTTCTGGGGATACGAGAACGCCCTCGGCGCCTCCTTGCCCAGCGGGGTCAGGGAGCGGCTTGTCGACGAGATTCTTGCCCTCATTCCTGAGCCGCCGGCGCCCTGAGCGGGTCTGCCCACCGCCTGGGCTCACCTTATGAGCGGTACCGCAACTCGATCTGCCCGGCCTCCTCGCCGACCACCGGCGACGGCCCTGCCCGCCAAGCCCTCGCCGTCGGGCAGGTCATCCGCCGCGGCCAGGGCCACTCGCTGCGCCCGTCGGCCCCGTTCACCCTTCACCGCGCCGTGTTGGAGCAGGACGTCAGCCTCATCGAGGGCACCGAACCGCGTCATCAGTGGCAGGCGGTACCGCGGACGACGCCCGCCGCTGACAAGAACTCGACGCCGGCTCCTCGGGAGTACTGTCACCGACCCGGCGCCCAGGCTCGCATCCTGCTTTGAGGGCCTCGGGAACGATTGACAAGCTGACCTGGCATCAGCCGGTCCGCGACGAGGCATCGGGCCGGTTGCGTCGTCACCCTGCCGGAGTGGTGTCCTTGACGCAGGTGACGTCGCCACCGGGCAGGACGCCGTCGATCAGGTAGCGCTCGACGGTGGTGTTGACGCAGGAGTTGCCGGCGCCGAGGTAGGTGGCGTGGCGATAGGCGCCGCGCAGGGTGACCATGCGGGAGCCGGTCAGCGCCCGGTGCATGGCCTGCTGGCCGAGGTAGGGGGAGCCTGGGTCGCCGTCGTTGCCGACGACCAGCACCGGGACACCGTTGCGGACCTTGGTCGGCGCCTCCACCGGAGCGGTGGGCCAGAACGCGCACGGGGTGATGTTGCGGATCAGCGGCCCGTACAGCGGCTCGTCGGCGCGGTGGGCCTGGATGTCGCGGAAGTAGGTCTCCGGGTCGCGGGAGGCGGCCCGGTCGGCGCAGATGATCGGGGCCTGGGCGTCGAGCGCGCCCGTCCCGGTGAACAGGCTGTCGAGGGACGCCTTCAGCGACGGCGGGGCGGTGACCACGATGCCGCGGGTGGCGTCGGCCAGCGCCCGCACCTGGGTGGCGAAGTCGGCGTAGGCCTTTTCGCCGTCCTCGTAGAGAGGCCCGAAGAGCAGGTAGGGGATGTGGTGAGAGTCGATCCGGTACCCACCGATCCGCAGCGGGCGCCGGGCGGCGGCCCGGTTGACGTGGTTGACGGTGGCCAGGACCTCGGTGGTGGTGTCGCCCAGGCCGTGATCCTTGTCGTGCGCGGCGGCCCAGGCGGCCCAGTTTCTCAGCGCGGCGGTGATGGCCGGCGCGTTCCCCGACAGCAGGCCGGGGCCGTAGGTGTCGGGGTTGACCGCGCTGTCCAGCACGATCCGGTCGGCTCTCGCACCGAACATCTGCGTGTAGACCGCCCCCAGGTAGGTGCCGTAGGAGTATCCGAGATAGGACAGTTTCGGCTCACCGAGGACGGCGCGGACCACGTCCATGTCGCGGGCGGTGTTCCGGGTGGAGGCGTACGGCAGCACGTCGCGGTTGCCCCGGGCGCATTTGGCCGCCAGTTCCTTCATCAGGGCCGCGCTCTCGTTGAAGGTACGGCGGTTCGGACCAGCCGAACGCAGGAAGACGTCGGTCTTCCATCCGCAGCGGATCGGTGTGCTGCGGCCCGTGAAGCGCGGGTCCATTCCGATCAGGTCGTAGCGGGAGGTGAGGGCGGGTGACCACTGCGCGAGGGACGCCACCAGGTCCAGTCCGGGTCCTCCGGGGCCGCCAGGGTTGGTCAGCAGAACGCCGCGCCGTCCGGCGGGGTCGGTGGCCTTGATCCGGGAGATCGCCACCGAGATGGTTCGCCCGCCGGGCCTGCGGTAGTCCAGCGGGACGGTGACCTCGGCGCACTGGGCGCCCGCCGCGTCCAGGCTCGCGCCCGCCCTGTCGTCCGGTCCTGTCTTACAACCGTGCCAGTCGAGCCTTTGATGGTGGAAGCGGATCGGCCTGTCGGCTCCCGCGGGGGTTTCCGCGAAAGCCGGGGCGGCGGCCAGGCCGAGGGCGCCCAGCGCGACGGCGGCCGCGGTGGCCAGGGCCGGCAGGCCGTGCCTCCTGGCAGGACCGGACGTGACCGGCGGGGATGGAACGGTGGAGTGCGACATGGATCTGTCTCCCTGCTTGATGACCGGTTTGCGGTGCTATCGAGCATGGTGCCGAGATGATCCGTGATCGACCCCGCTGAATGGAGTCGTGAAGGTACGGCCAGCCCTACCGTCACGCCGCAGGAAACTCGCCGAGAACCCGTGACGGTGACGAGCCGACCGGCGCGGGAAGGCGAATGAGGTCTCGTCGGGCGACCGGGTCACCGTACTTCTCGGAGACGCCGCCGAAGGTGACACCGCTCATGAACGGCGCCGGGCGTAGTGGTGGACGATCAAGGCCGCGATGGAGCCGCCGGAGATGATCCCGGCGACCAGGCCGACGCCCTCGCCGACGCCGCCGATGCTGTTGCCGACACTGTTGACGACGGCGCACACGGTGAAACCGGTCCACAGGAGCACGCGGAGCACGGTGCCGTCGCGCGGTGGCTCGGGCCGACGGAAGGGGGCGGACGGCCGAGGCCGGTCGGCAGGTGTGACGCGGCAGGGGTCATTCATACTGATCACCCTAGAAATTGGCTCTGCCTGGGGAAATGCCGTAATCTGCCAGGCCGATGGTAGTGCAGGGTGGAATGAAACGATCCTCCGCCTCAGCTTAGGGTGGGGGAGATGAGCAGGGACGCTTTCGAGGCTTTGGAGCGCCTGGCGGGAGGTCTCGGCACCGCGATCCTCGCCTTCCTGGTCCTCGTGTTCTGGATCATGGTCGCCGCGGCCTGCCTCGTGGGGGTGGGTCTGCTGATGATCCCGCCGATGCTGGCGCTGACCAGGGCGGTGGCCGAACGGGAACGCGGCCGGCTCAACCGCTGGGGGCTGGAGGTCGTCACCCCCTATCCGCAGCAGGACACGGCGACGGGCTGGACGGCCAGGATCCGCGCCGCCCGCCGCGACCCGGCGACCTTTCGCGATCTGGGCTGGGTGGCCGCGCATGCCACGCTGGGGCTGACGCTTGGCCTTGTCGCCGTCCTGATGCCGACGATGACCTTGCGGGACGCGACGTCCCCGTTCTGGTGGGGCCTGATGCCGCCGGAGGGCCGGATCACCAGCTACGAGCTGCCGATCACCACGTTTCCGGCCGCGCTGGCAGCCGCGCTGGCGGCCGTGGTCGTCCAGGTGATCGCCGTCATGCTCGCCCCGCGGATGGCCAGGTTGCAGGCGCTGCCCGGGGTGCGGCTCCTGCGCCCGCATCCGTCGATCGACCTGTCGCGGCAGGTCGCCCGGCTCACCGCGACGCGCGCGGGCGCCCTGCGGGCACATGCGGCCGAACTGCGCAGGATCGAGCGGGCGCTGCACGACGGCGCGCAGAACCGGCTGGTCGCCGTCGTGGTGACGGTCGCCGTGGCCAAGCGGGCGCTGGCCAGAGAGGCGGCTCGGACAGGCCTGGCGCTCGACGGGCCGCGGGAGGCGCTCGACGAGGCGCAGAGTGCCGCCGAGCAGGCGGTGGCCGAACTGCGCGGGGTCGTCCGCGGCATCCTGCCGCCTGTCCTGGAGGACAGGGGGCTGTCCGGGGCGCTGAGCGCTCTGGCGGCGGGCAGCGCGATCCCGTGCGCCTTGACCGCCGACGACCTGGGGCGGCTGCCGCTGTCGGTGGAGACCACCGCCTACTTCGTCGTCGCCGAAGCGCTGACCAACGTGGCGAAACACAGCGGCGCGCGGAGAGCCCTGGTCGAGGTGCGCCGTGACGGCGGCCTGCTACGCGTGGTGGTGAGCGACGACGGCAAGGGCGGAGCCTCGGAGGCCGACGGCACCGGGCTGGGCGGCATCCGCCGCCGGGTCGAGGCACACGACGGAACCATCGTGCTGACCAGCCCGCGGGGCGGGCCGACAACCATCGAAGTGGAGTTGCCGTGCGGATCGTGATCGCCGAGGACGACGCGTTGCTGCGCCGGGGCCTGGTGCTGCTGCTGACCGGCGAGGGATTCGAGGTGGTGGCCGCGGCCTCCGAACCTGAGGGGTTCCTGGCCGCGGTGGCCGAGCACCGGCCCGATGTGGCAGTGGTGGACGTGCGCATGCCGCCCACCCACACCGACGAGGGGATCAGGGCCGCCGTCGAGGCCCGGCGGCTGAACCCCGGCCTGGCGGTGCTGGTCCTGTCGGCCTACGTCGAGCAGGCCTTCGCCACGAACCTGCTGGCCGAGGGGACCCACGGGGTGGGATACCTCCTCAAGGAGCGCGTGGGCAAGGTGGAGGAGTTCCTGGACGCCCTGCACCGGGTGGCCGCGGGCGGGACGGCGATGGACCCCGAGGTGATCGCCCAGCTGTTCACCCGCCGCCGCGACCCGATGGAACGGCTGACCGCCCGCGAACGCGAGGTGCTGGCCCTCATGGCCGAAGGGCTGGGCAACACCGCCATCGCCCAGCGTCTGGTGGTGACCGACGGCGGCGTGCAGAAACACATCCGCAGCATCTTCGCCAAGCTCGACCTCGCCCCGACCGACCAGGTCGACCGCAGGGTCGCCGCGGTCCTGCGCTATCTGGAAAGCTGAACGCCACGCGGCCTCTCCGGGACGTCAGGGCCGTCTCGGCTTGTTCAGGTCATCGTTCGGCGGCTCTCCGGCTGACTCGTCCCGCCGTTTCACCTCTATGCCCCAGCGCTTGCGGAGCCACTCCACCCCGGCGTAGAAGCCGGCGACACCCGGCAGGGTGAACAGGGCGGAGCCCCACCCCTGGGAGAGATGCACGTTGATCACGCCGAAGGCCAGGGGCGGGCCGAGCAGGCTCCAGGTGAGCCAGTCCGAGGCGAGCACCCAGCACGCGATCCGGCGTAGCCGATGGAACCGTGGCCGGTCCGGCCTCAGGAGGGCCTCGCGGAGTTGCCACACGCGGCCGAACTGCCGGAGGGCGTAGACGACCTGCACGGTCCTGGTGGACTTCAGCTGTGCCAGGTCGTACAGCTCGGCGTTGAACTCCTCGGCGTAGCGGTCCCGGCGTACGGCCGGGAGCAGCTTCATCATGAGGCTCACCATGTGTTCCGCCGACCGGGATATGGGGACGGCCTTCTCCTCCACCACGGTCGGCTCCGCCGGCGACGCCTGCGCGCTGAGCCTTTCGAGGCGCTCGGAGATCTCCACGGCCCTCTGCCCCATGGCGTCCAGGTGGTCGGCGAGGATCCGGGCGCGAGCACGGGTGCGGGCGTAGTCGAGGTCGAGCTCGTAGGTGGGGATGCGGTCAAGGTCGAAGCCGAGGGCGTGGGTGCGTTCGAGCGCGTGGTGAAGGGCGTGGGCGAGGTCGCGGGCCTGGTGGGAGCCGCGCTGGAAGTCCAGCGTGTAGGTACGGACGAAGGTGAGGGTGTGGTCCAGCCTGCGAGCGAGGGTCAGGGCGCGGTCCAGGTCGATGACGTTGGTGCGGCTGAAGCTTTGATCTTCGAAGGAGTGGAGGTAAACGGGGCCGGAAGCGAGGAGCTGGGCCTGGTCGAGGGCGTGGACGAGGGCCCGGTCGAGGGCGAGGGCGAGGTGGCGGTCGATGACGAACCTGCTGGGGTTGGCGATGGAACCCTGGGGGAGGTCGCTCAACTTCCGCCGCCCAGCCGTGGGCTCAGACCACGCAGCGTGCCGATCCTGGTGTGTGCCTGGGCGAGCGCGAGGCGGGCGTTCTCGGCGCCGTCGGGGGTGAGCCGGTAGTAGCGGCGGCGAGGCCGGGCCGCCTCGTGGGGGTTGACGTCCTCGAAGCGTGACTCCAGCCAGCCGATGCCCTCGAAGCGGGCGAGGATGGGATGGATGGTGCCGCTGGCCAGGCCGGAGGCGGCGCAGACCTCCAGTCCGTACATCTCCCGCGTGGGGTCGTCGAGGAAGGCGCGTAGCACGAGCTGGGTCGGGATGGTCATCCTGGGAGGCTTACCCATGCTCTAACTCTAGCTAGGGTGCGGGCGAAGAGGTAGTGGTGGCGATCCACGCCGTGAACCTGTCTGTCACAACGGCGCCGGCCGTCTCGTCCTTGTGATGTGTTCAACCAAGACAGGAGGTCGTCATGGCACAGGCCGTCACGGGAAACGTGCTCCGCACGCCGGTCTTCGGCGTATGGACGTGGAGCTGGCCGCAGGCGTGGGAGCGGGTGCGATGAGGGTGCTGCTCGCAGGCGCGACCGGTGCGATCGGGTTGCCGCTGTTGTCGGCGCTGGCCGGGTCGGGGCACGAGGTGATCGCGCTCATCCGTCACCCGGCCAAGCGGCGGCTCGTCGTGGATCGCGGCGCGCTCCCGGTGATCGCGGATGTGATGGATCGTGACGGGTTGCTGCGCGCGGTCGAAGGGCACCGGGCCGACGTGGTCATGCACCAGGCCACGGCGCTGCGGCAACC
Organism: Streptosporangium sp. NPDC020145; assembly: GCF_040631275.1. Classification (NCBI taxonomy): domain Bacteria; kingdom Bacillati; phylum Actinomycetota; class Actinomycetes; order Streptosporangiales; family Streptosporangiaceae; genus Streptosporangium; species Streptosporangium sp. NPDC020145. Next base: position 8,566 of record NZ_JBEXZT010000053.1, read on the forward strand.
CGGGCTCAGGCTGCGCCCCGACGACCCCACCATCGCCCTCCGCGACAGGGGCACCGCGCACCTCCTTGAGGCATCGCGGGTGGTGGGCGCGCGTCGCTTCGTCACCCAGTCACTGATCACCGGGTACGGCTACCGCGATCACGGCACCAGGGTCCTGACCGAGAACGACGTCTTCGGGCTGCGCGTCGGCAACGTGGGCGACCTGGTGACGGACTCCAGCGTGGCGACCGAACGGCAGGTGTTCGACGCGGACGGCATCGAGGGCATCGCCCTGCGGTACGGGATGTTCTACGGCAGGAACGCGTTCAGCGACATGTTCGCGGACCTGATGCGCAGGCGGGCTCCCGTACTCCCGCGAGGGAGGACGGGGACCACCTCCTTCGTCCACGTGGAGGACGCGGCGGAGGCCACGGTCGCGGCCATGGAACACGGCGGCGCGGGGGAGGCGTACAACATCGTGGACGACCGGCCGATGAGCTGGCGCGACTTCCTGACCACGGTCGCCCGCGCGCACGGCACGCCTCGTCCCGTCGTGACGCCGAGATGGTTGGTCAGGCTGGCCGTGCCGTACCTGGGCTGCCTGCTGATCGACACCACGATGCAGGTCTCGCACGCCAAGGCCACCCGCGACCTGGGCTGGACCCCGGTGCACCGGAGCGTGTCCGACGGGTTGAAGGTTCGCTGAGAACACGCCGGGGCGGGGCCGCCCCGGCGGTCTCAGAGGATCTCGACGTACCCTTCGGCGCCGTTCACCCGGATGCGCTGGCCGTCCTTGATCCGCCGGGTGGCGTCCTCCACGCCGACGACCGCGGGCAGCCCGTACTCGCGGGCCACCACGGCGCCGTGCGTCATCACCCCGCCGACCTCCATGACGACCCCCTTGACCGAGACGAACAGCGGCGACCAGCTCGGATCGGTGAAGACGGTGACGAGGATGTCGCCGTCCTCAAGGTCGGCCTCGGCCATGCTGCGGATGACCCGCGCCCGGCCCTCCACGACTCCCGACGAAACGGCGATGCCCGCCAGCGCCCCCTCCGGCAGGGCGCCCGGCTCGTACGCGCCGGAGATCACCTCGCCCTCGGAGGTGATCACCCGCGGCGGAGTCAGCCTCTGGTAGGTCTCGTGCTCCTCCCGCCGCCGCGTGATGACCGAGTAGTCCAGCTCGCCGGTGTTGACCACCTTCCTGAACTCCTCGATGGACAGGAAGTACACGTCCTCGGGCTCCTTGACGACCCCGCGCGCGACCAGCCCGGCGGCCTCCTTCATCAGCGCCCGCTTGTAGATCTCGTACCGCAGAAGGAGCGCGTGCTTGGAGTATTCGCGGTAGCCGATGAAGTGGCGGATCAGGCTCATCTTCCTGGCCGCCCTCCTGGCCTTGCCCGCGCCGCCCGGCAACTCGCGGAGGCGGGCGAGCAGGTCGTTCATGGCGCGTTCGGCCTCGGCGCGGCCCTGTTCGGCCTTGCGGCGGCGTTCCCCGGGCGGGAAGTTCCTGATGTCGCTGAGGACGAGCGGCACGAGCAGCGTCGGGTCCTCGCTCCACCGGGTCCTGGTGAGGTCGATGTCACCGGCGCAGTGCATCCCGTACGTGTCCAGGTAACCGCGGACGGCGTCACCCACGGCCGCCCCGCCCGCGCACGCGGCCAGCCCCTCGTAGAAGGTGTCGCACCGGGCGGTCTCCAGGTAACGCAGCACGTCGGGATGCTCGCGGACGGCGTCGGCGACGTCGAGCAGGTCGAGCCCCATGGCGGCCACGACGTTGTGGTCGGCGGACTGGGCGATCGCGTCGGCGGCGTTCTTCTCACCCAGCCAGGCCTCCATGTGCTTGTTGACCCAGTTCACCGACTGGATGCCGAGGAAGGCCGCCGCCACGCTGCGCGGGTCGAAGGTGAGCTCGGCGAGCACGTCGTGGTCGTCGATGATGCAGGCGAACAGTTCGTCGCCCGACTTGCCGGCGATCTCGCTCCGCAGCCGCTCCACCGTCGCCTCGGTGCGCGCGATCAGGTCCGGCACGACGCCGGGGTCGTCCTCGCGGGCGAGCCTGAGATAGTGACGTACGATCGGCAGCACGCCGCCCTCGCCGAAGTCCAGCATCGAGGTCTTGCCGCGCGCCAGCCCGGCGGCGAACTCCTTGCGCTTCAGCACGGCCCGCAGCGCGTTGGCCATCAGCACGTCGACCTGGTCGAGACTCTTGAGCGTGGCGGGTCTGGCCCAGACCGAGGTGAGCTCGGCCGAGACGTCCTTGTAGAAGCGGTTGCCTGCCACGGCGCCCGCCGTACGGCCCAGCTTGTCGTGCAGCAGCGAGAAGAACGACAGGCCCAGTGGGGCGAAGGCGTCGGTCATCATCTGCCGGTGCCCGTAGGAGACGTACACGTGGTTCTTGCCGTCGTGCGCCGGCGGCACGGGATAGAGCGTGGTGATGGGGCGGCTCTGCAGGATGTGGAACGCGCCGTCGTACAGCGCCCACTCGATGTCCTGGGGGCGGCCGAAGTGCGCCTCGATCTCCCGCCCCAGTCTCTCCAGCAGCAGGATCTGCTCGTCGCCGAGTTTCTGCGCGCTCTGCCGCGCGGGCTCGACGGGAAGCTCCTCGGTGCCGCCCGACGGCAGAGCGCGCAGCTCCTTCGTCTGGGCGGCGATCTTCCTGTCGATGATCCGCCCCGCCCTGACCCGGTAGTTGTCGGCGTTGACCAGCCCGGAGACGAAGGCCTCACCGAGGCCGAACCCGGCGTCGATGGAGACCACCGTGCGGTTGGCCGAAACCGGGTCGGCGGTGAACAGGATGCCCGACGCCTCGGGGAAGACCATCTGCTGGACGACCACGGAAAGCCGTACGGCGCGATGGTCGAAGCCGTTCTGGATGCGGTAGGCCACCGCCCGGTCGGTGAACAGCGACGCCCAGCACCGCCGCACGCTGTCGATCACCGCCTCGGCGCCCCGTACGTTCAGGTACGTGTCCTGCTGGCCCGCGAAGGAGCTGGACGGCAGGTCCTCGGCGGTGGCGCTGGACCTGACCGCGCAGGCCACGTCCGCGCCGCCCATGTCGCCGAGGTTGCGCTCGATGTCGCGCCGGATCTCGTCGGGCACGGTCAGGCCCTCGACGGCGGCGCGCAGCCGGGCGCAGGCGGCGGCGATGCCCGCCCGGTCGTCGGCCCGCAGCCCGGTCAGCCCGCCGATCAGCGCGCTGACCGACGCGTCGCGTTCCACGACCTGCTCGTACGCGTCGGTGGTGACGCAGAAGCCGCGCGGCACGCGGACGCCCCGGATCGCGGACAGCTCGCCGAGGTTGGCCCCCTTCCCGCCGACCAGGGGCAGTCGTGTCTCATCGATGTCGTGGAGCCCGAGCACATAGGCACTCATGGCGGATCCTGTCTCTCACCCGATGTTTCAATACAGTACAGTACTGTATTGAAATCAGGGGTCGCCGACAGGGGAAGGACGCCACCTTGACTCCCAAGATCTGCCTGGTCACCGGTGCCTCGTCCGGCATCGGCCGCGCCACCGCACTGGAGCTGCGCCGGGCCGGCCACATCGTGTACGGCGCAACCCGCCGGGTGGACCGGATGGCGGAACTGCGTCAGGCGGGCGGTTACGCTCTGGCGATGGACGTCACCAGGGAGGACGATCTGGGCCGCGTCGTGGACGCCGTCCTGGACGAGCAGCACCGGATCGACGTGCTGGTCAACAACGCCGGAGCCGGTCTGCACGGCGCCGTCGAGGACGTGCCCGTCGAACGGGCCCGTCACCTGTTTGAGGTCAACCTCTTCGGCCCGGCCCGGCTCACCCAGCTCGTCCTGCCGCACATGCGTGAACGGCGCTCAGGCACGATCGTCAACGTCTCCTCGATCGCCGGTGAGATCTCGCTGCCGCTCGTCGCCTGGTACCACGCCTCCAAGCACGCCCTGGAGACCTACTCCGACTCGCTGCGCCAGGAGTGCCGGTCCTTCGGCGTCCACGTGGTGGTCGTACAGCCGGGCATCATCAGGACGGAGTTCGAACAGGACACGCCACGCGAGTTGCGCGAGACCTCCGGTCACGGGGCCTACGGCGCGCTGGCCGAGTCGATGGCGAGCCGGGCCGAGGGCAACACCAGGGGTTCCGCCCCCGCCGTGGTCGCCAGGACCATCAGGAGCGCCGTCGAATCACCCAGGCCGAAACCGCGCTACCCGGTCGGCTACCTGGCCAGGACACTCCTGGCCCTGAACCGGATCCTGCCCGACCGCGCGTTCGACGCGCTGGTCACCAAGGCCGGATAGCGCCGCCGTGACACGACCTCGACGACTCCCACCGGGGCGGCCGCGCAGCCAGGAGGTGGACGCGGCGGTTCTCGCGGCGGCTCTCGACCTCTTCATCGAACGCGGCGCGGGCGGAACCAGCATCGAGCAGGTCGCCCAGCGCGCCGGCGTCACGCGGGCCACCATCTACCGGCGGTTCCCCGACAAGACGGCCCTGCTGATCCAAGCCATCGAGTCGGTGCACCACGATCACGACCCCGGCGCCCTCGACTGGCCCGACATCGAGCACATGCTCGGCAACTGGGCGACCTACCTGAGCAACCCGCGCAACCGGCGCATGCTGCGGCGGCTGTACGGCGCCGTGGACGACCACCCCGAACTGCTGCGCGCGTACCGCGACTCCCACGGCGGACGGCGCGCGGCGGCCGAGCACGCCGCGCTGAGCCGCTCGCGTGAGCGCGGGCAGCTTCCCGGCGACTGCGACCTGAACGCCGTCCAGCAGCTGCTCAACGGCGCGGTGCTGCACCACCTGGGTTCCTACCCGGCCACCGAGAGCGCCGACGCCGTCAAGGCCTACTTCGTGACCATCCTGCGACAGGTCGGCTACCGGGAAGGCGCGGACGCCGTCGGCTGACCGGCGAGGCGGGATGAGCCGTGTCACACACCGCCCTGGGCGCTCGTCCTATCACCAGAGCGAGCACAGGAAAGGGACACGACATGACGAACGGCTACAGCAGGCAGGCCAGGACCTTCGTCCAGGTGGCCGTGGTGGTCGGCGCGCTGACGATGCTGGTCTTCGGCGTGTGGATGCGCATCGACCCGGCGGGCTTCGCGGTCTTCGCCCGGTTCCCCAATCACGTGCACTTCCTGCACGACGCCGGGGTCTTCCAGATCGGCATCGGACTGATGATGCTGAGCGCGCTGGTGTGGCATGACGTGCTGTCGATCGTGCTGGTCGGGTTCTTCGTCGCCAACACGCTGCACGCGGTGAACCACGCGGCCGACCTGGACCTTGGCGGCAGTCCGGACAACTGGTGGCAGCTCGGCCTCGTCTCACTGCTGACGCTGGCCGGTCTCGTGGTGCACCGCAGGCAGCTCAGCCGCTCCGGTGGAACTCGACCTTGAGGACACCGGGAACGGCCGTGTCGACTGAGATGTCACACGGCCGGCGACGGGTTCGTCCTATGTGGGAAAGGCAGGCAACCGGGGGAGTCGGGGGACGGAAGTGGCGGACGACATCGTGGACGAGCGGACGACGGTCTTCGCCGCGAACCGCAATCTGCTGTTCGCGGCGGCGTACGACATTCTCGGCAGCGTCACCGACGCCGAGGACGTCGTGCAGGACACGTGGCTGAGCTGGGAGAGGGTCGACCACGCGGCGATCGAGCATCCGCGCGCGTACCTGATGCGCATCGTCGTGCACCGGGCGGTCGACCAGCTCCGCAAGGCGCGCAGGCTGCGCGAGGACTACATCGGCCCGTGGCTGCCGGAACCGCTGTGGACCGAGGAGGGCGCCGACGGCCGGGAGGAACGCCGTGATGGTGTCGCGCTTGGTCTGCTGGTCGTTCTGGAGACGCTGTCGCCGCTCGAACGGGCCGCGTTCGTTCTCAGGGAGGCCTTCGCCTACGAGTACGACGAGATCGCCGGAATTCTCGACAGGACGCCAACCGCGGTGCGCCAGCTCGTGCACCGGGCGCGGGGGCACGTCCACGCGCGGCGACCCCGCTTCACCGCCGACCGGCGCGACGCCCAGGTGGCGGCGGAGCGGTTCGTGAACGCGGCCGTCGGAGGCAGTGTGACCGATCTCCTCGACGTACTGGCGCCCGAGGTCACGCTGTGGAACGACGGAGGTGGCCGGGTCCGCGCCGCGTTGCGGCCGGTGCACGGCGCCGACAAGGTGGCCCGCCTGCTGGCCGCCGTCGGGCCCCGCTATGCGGGGTGCGAGGTCCGCTGGGCGTTCCCCGGTGGCACGCCGACCGCCCTGATCGTCGCCGGTGACCGGCCGGTCGCGGTCGTCACCGTCGAGGCGGACTCCTCCGGGAGCCGGGTACGCGCCATCTACGGCATGGCGAACCCGGAAAAGCTTGCTCACCTGTCGCAGCACAACTGACGAACGAAGGGACATGCGAATGCCGAAGGTCCTGGAAGACTTCATCCCGCAGCCGCTGGGCTCCGAACGCCACGAGTTGCACATCCGGCAGCGGCCGGAAACGGTCTGGACCGCGTTGAACACGCTGTCGCCCGGTGAGCTTCCGCTGGTGCGGCTGCTCATGAGCGTCCGCTCGCTCTCGGCGACAGGGGCGAACGAGGCGCCGACGATGATCGGCACGATGCTCAGCCGGGGCTGGTTCGAGCTGGCCAGCGAGTCGCAGCGGTATGTCGTGCTCGGCTCGATCAGTCAGTTCTGGCGTCTGCGGTCGGCGGAGTTCCGCCGCAGTTGCCCGACCGGGCAGTTCCGCGACTATGACGTGCCCGGCTTCGCCAAGTCGGCGTCCGTCTTCGAGCTGATCCCGACCGAGCATGGCACCCTGCTCCGCACCGAGACGCGGGTCACCGCCGGGTCGGTGGACACCCGGCGCAGGATGCTGGCCTACTGGCGGCTCATCCGGCCCTTCAGCGGGGTCATCCGCCGCGTCATGCTGCACGCCATCGCCAGGAAGGCGGCCTCCTACGGCTGATCGTCGTGGGCGTCCGCGGCGGACCACCGCCCGTGGCGCTGTGGGGTGCCCGCGCCTCGCAGGCGGCGACCTTCGGCTCCGACCGCGACGGGAAACCGGGCCCGTTCCGGGAGCGGACCCGGAGGAACAGGCGCACACTGAACTTGCTCAGGACTTTTCCGTTCCGTCCGCAGATGGAAACCCGAGGAGGATCATGTCCGGCAAAATCCGGACCGCCGCCCTGGCGGTCGCCGTGTCCCTCACCATCGTCCCCGCCGACGCGACCACGGCCTTCGCCGCCGCCGCCAAGCCCAACCTTCGTGCCTGCTACGACGGTAACTGCAAGATCTCCATCACCAGGAAGGTCTCGTTCCGGATCGACCCCGGCTTCGGCATCACCAAGCTGACCCTGTCCTTCAACGCCGGCGGCGTCCATGTGAAGTCCAGCGGGCCGGGTGTGAGCGGCTCGGCGTACTTCAGCGGAAGCGGCTCGGTCACGGTCAACGGCATCACCGTCCAGGCCCTCTCGCTGTCCAGCAGAAAGGCGGTGCTGCGGCTGACGACGAGCTGAGCCGAAGGGGTCACGGCCCTCGCGCCTCATCTCGTGCGGGTCTGCCCGACCCTTGTGACGAAGGCGGGCGCGGCGAGGTCAGTCGCGCGGACGGTGGACGACCTTGTCCGTCGAGCGACCAGGATGGACGACGAGCAGGTGCTCCTCCAGCGGCGCTTCGGGGTCGTTCTCGTCCCACGGCAGCGTGCGGGCGTAGATTCGCAGGCGGTAGTGGCCCGGGCCGGCGACGGCCAGGTCCGGCAGCGGCCTGGCCGCGCCGCCATCGCCGCCCTCGGGGTACGTCGGCACGACCAGGCGGCCGCTGCGGCTGGCGATGCCCACCTCGACCACCTGGTCCCAGCCGGTGAGCCGGAGCGGCGGGGCACGGTCGAACGCCTTGACCGTCAAGCACATCGCCGAGTCCCCTCTGGTCACGATGGCGGCGCTGCTGCCCACGACGTCGACGAAGCCGTCCTCGACGGCGTCGAAGATGTCGGCGACCTCGTCGCCGTCGCCGTAGATGTCCCCGGGACCGCCTGCGCTGTCGTCACGGTCGTCGAAGACGGCGTAGCCGCCGCCTTCGGGCAGCATGTACGCGGCCGTGCCCTGCCGTCTGGCCCGCGTCCCGGGCCACGGGTCGTCGCACCGGGCGTTGGCCTCGGCCTTCCACCTGGCCTCCTGCAGGTCACGCTCTGCCTGACGGCGGTGCGCATCGGCGGTCTGCCGGGCGACGATGCCGGGGCACAGGTACTCCAGAGCCGCGGCCAGCTCGATGGCGTCCGCCGTACCACCGGCCCGCTCGTGCAGCGCGTTCCGTTCCCGGTCGCCGGGCAGCGCGCACAGCTGAGCGCCGTGGGCGAGGACGCGCTGGTCGGCCAGCCGTTCGGGGAACATCGCGTTCGCCGCGAAGGTCTCGCTCCTGGCCAGGCAGAGGAACGACCGCCGCCGCTCCTCGGGCCCGAGGGCGGTCGCGGGCCGGAGCCGGTCGCGGCAGCCCTCGTCCGCGGCCGTGTAGGTGAGCCGGGCGTCCTCCTCGGCGCCGACGACCGCAGCCGGCAGCGCGAGCACGAAGGCGGCGGCGATCAGCCGCGGCGTCCGGCCGGTTCCCGGCGCCGGGACGCCCTGTCCGGGCGCGGCGAGCTCGTGCGCGGTGCGCGCCGCCCACACGACGAGCAGCCCGTCGAGCGCGTGCACCGCGAGCGACAGGCCGTCGAATGCCACCCGTCCGATCTGGAGCAACGAGTAGACCTGCGGGACCAGCAGGGCGGTCCAGCCGATGCCGACCGTGACGGCGCTGAACCGTCTGTCGCGTCTCTGCCCGGCGATGATCATCACCTTGCAGCCGAGGGCCGCCATCGCCACCAGGAACGACGCCGTCAACGGGATCTCGGCGAACGGCCGCAGCGCCGCGGCCAGCACCCCGGTCAGACCGAGCCCGAGAGCGATGACCCGGAACCGGGCCGACACCCCGGCCAGGGCCCGCACCAGCAGGAACATGGTGGCGGCCCACACGGCCCAGCGCGCGACGTACTCCGCGACGCCGGACACCTCGTCGAGGAGTTCCCAGAGCAGCAGGTCGCCGGCCACGTCCGTGTAGAGCAGGCGCCGCAGCCACACCACATCACGCGGCAACGCCCCGGCACGCGGCAAGGCCGGGCCGCGCAGGATCTGCCACAGCGCCCACGCGTTGAGCACGCCGATCGCCGCGGGCAGGAGCCGCGCCCCGTCGTCCCACGGCCAGAGACTCGCCGTCGCGACGACGGCGAACCACCGCCCGCCGTCGTATCCGGCGGCGACGGCGGTCAGGTAGAGCGCGACGGCGACGGCGGCCGGACGCCCGAAGCGGTGGCGGGCGACGGCGGCCCGGAGTAAGGCTACGATGCGGATGATCTTATTGGACCGCCCAGGTCGGTCGGCCCCGGTGAAACCGGACGCCGGGATACACGGCCCAAGCGCGGTGCGCGGCTCCGCGGGCCGTTCCTGAGGCAGATCAAGAACGGTTGGCGAGATCCCGTCTGGTCGCCTGATCGGGCGGGATCTCCTCGTTTCCGAGGACCTGGGAACGCTTCACGGTCTTGAGTATGGCCACGGTGTGGAGGTATGGGGCAGGTAGCGTGCAAACCAGCGTATGGATGAGGCACTGCCCCTACCGTCACAAGGCATGCAGACAGTGGATGTACTGGTCGTGGGCGCGGGACTGGCCGGTCTGAGCACGGCCCGCCTGCTCGCGGGACGGGGCCTGAGCGTGATGGTGGTCGACCGTCGCAGGTCGCTGTCGACGGGCGTCCGCACGACAGGGATCTTCGTGCGCCGCACCCTCGACGACTTCGACGTGCCGGATCACCTGCTCGGGCCAGGTGTCCGGGACGTGCTGCTGTATCCGCCGTCGCGGCGGGCACCGATCCGGCTCACCAGCGACCGGGACGAGTACCGCGTGGCCGACATGGAGGCCGTCTACGAACACGCGCGCCGCGCGGCGGAGTCGGCCGGGGCACGAGTCCTTCTGGGCGTACGGTATGTCGACACGACGATGGGGTTCGTACGGTTCGCGGGCGCGGAACCGGTGACGACCCGGTTCGTCGTCGGCGCGGACGGCGCCCGCTCCCGGGTGGCCCGTGACCTCGGTCTTGATGTCAACCGGCGCTTCCTCGTCGGCGCCGAGATCGTCCACCCGATCGCGTCGGGCACGACCACCCCGGCGTTCCACTGCGTGCTGGACCCGCGGATCGCCCCGGGGTACCTGGGGTGGGTCATCGACGACGGCCGGCACGCGCATGTCGGCGTCGCGGGATATCCGAACGCGATGCGCACCGGCATCCGCCACCTGCTGGACGCCTTCGCCGCGGACGCGCCCGGCGGCAAACCGCCGGCCGGGCCGGTTGAGCGCCGAGGTGGTCCGATCCCGGTCGGCGGTGTGCTGCGACGGTTGGCGTGTCCCGCCGGGCTGCTCGTCGGAGACGCGGCGGGCGCGGTTTCGCCGCTGACGGCCGGTGGGCTGGACCCCTGTCTCCGCATGTCCGAGCTGGCCGCTGCGGTCATCGCCGGGTACCTGCGTACCGGCGACCAGCGTGTGCTGAGCCGGTACGACGGAGACGCTTTGCGGACCCGGTTCCGCGGCCGGCTGCTGCTGCGCCGCGTGTTCGCCGGTATTCGATCCCCTGCCGCGGCGGAGGCGGCGGTGACCGCGCTACGCGGTCGTGCCGGCCGCGCCCTGGCGGCACGGATCCTGTTCGGCGACGGTTCGTTTCCCGAAGTCGACCCACGTCTCACGGACCTGGCGACCGGCCGCCCCCACCGGTGACACCGGCGTCTCGCGCGTAGGACTTCGGGCGCCCCTCGACCGGGTCAGCCACCTGGAGGTCCCTGGAGATCACGGCCAGGCACCGCCCCGCTCCGCGTACGGCGGAACGGGGCGACACCCCCGGACGGCTCGGCCGCAGCGGTGGCGAAGCCGGGCCGGTCATCTCCGGCCGGTCTCCTCGACGGACTTGAGGACGGCGTCGGCGATCGAACGTGGGTCGACGCCGAAGTGCTCGCGTACGGACTCCCGGGTGCCGGAGAGGCCGAACCCGTCGGTGCCGAGGGAGGTCCACGGCCGGTCGATCCACGGGCTGATCTGATCCGGCACGGCGCGCATCCAGTCACTGACCGCGATCACCGGACCCTCGGTCCCGGCCAGGGCCTGCCGGAGGTAGGGCACCCCGGTGGAGGTCATCGCGTCGCGGCGCAGTTCGCTCCACGAGGTGACCGACCAGACGTCGACGCCCACGCCGTACTCCTCCTGGAGCAGCCGTTGCGCGGCCAGCGCCCAGTGGATCGCCGTGCCGCTGGCGAGCAGATGGGCCTGGCCGCCGCCGGAGGAGTAGCGGTAGATGCCCCTGAGGATTCCCTCGCGCACGCCTTCGGGCATCGCGGGCTGGGGGAGCGGCTCGTTGTAGAGGGTGAGGTAGTAGAAGACGTCCTCGCCGTCGGGCCCGTACATGCGCCGGAGCCCTTCGCGCACGATCTCCGCGACCTCGTAGCCGAAGGCGGGGTCATAGGCCAGACACGCGGGGTTGGCGGAGGCGAGCAACTGGGAGTGCCCGTCGGCGTGCTGCAGCCCTTCGCCGGTCATCGTGGTCCGTCCCGCGGTGGCGCCGATCAGGAACCCGCGGCCGAGCTGGTCGGCCAGCGCCCACATCTGGTCGCCGGTCCGCTGCCAGCCGAACATCGAGTAGAAGATGTAGAACGGGATCATGGCCTCGCCGTGGGTGGCGTAGCTGGAGGCGGCGGCCGTGAACGACGCCATCGATCCGGCCTCGGTGATGCCCTCGATCAGGAGCTGGCCGTCGACCGCCTCCTGGTAGGACAGCAGCAGGTCCCGGTCGACCGACTCGTAGCGCTGGCCCAGCGGCGAGTAGATCTTGGCGGTGGGGAACAGCGACTCCATGCCGAAGGTCCTGGCCTCGTCGGGCACGATGGGCACCCAGCGGCGCCCGGTCTCCGGCTCCTTCATGAGGTCCTTGACCAGGCGGACGAAGGCCATCGTGGTGGCCACCGGCTGCTTGGACCCCTTCTCCAGGGACTGGAACGGCCGCTCGGCCGGCGCAGGCAGCGGCTGGTGGGAGACGGTTCGGTTGGGGATGGGCCCGCCCAGGGCGCGGCGGCGCTCGGCCACGTAGCGGACCTCGGGCGAGTCGGGCCCGGGGTGCAGGTACGGCGGCAGGTCCGCGTCGAGCGCCTCGTCCGGCACCGGCAGCCCGAGCCGGTCACGTAGCGCGCGGAACTCGTCCCGGGTGAGTTTCTTCATCTGGTGGTTGGCGTTGCGCGCCTCCACGCCGGTCCCGAGCGTCCACCCCTTGACGGTCTGCACGAGGATCACCGTCGGCGCGCCGCGGTGGTCGAGGGCCCGGCGGTAGGCGGCGTGCACCTTGCGCGGCTCGTGACCGGCCCGTGAGCCGCCGACGATGCGCCGCAGGTCCTCGTCGGAGTACGGCACGTCCAGCCCGTGGAACAGGTGTTGCCTGATGTAGGCCCCGGTCGAGGTGGCGAAGGTCTGGAACTGCCCGTCCGGCATCTCGCCCAGGCGGGACACCAGTTCGTCGGAACCGAGCAGCCCGTCCCATTCGGCGCCCCACAGCGCCTTGACGACGTGCCAGCCCGCGCCCCTGAAGACGCCTTCGAGTTCCTGCACGATGCGGGTGTTGCCGCGCACCGGCCCGTCGAGCCGCTGCAGGTTGCAGTTGATCACGAAGGTCAGGTTGTCCAGCCCTTCGCGGGCGGCCAGGGTGATGGCCGCCGTGGACTCCGGCTCGTCCATCTCGCCGTCGCCGAGGAAGGCCCATACGTGGCTGAGCGAGGTGTCCTTGATGCCGCGGTTGTGCAGGTAGCGGTTGAACCTGGCCTGGTAGATCGCGTTGAGCGGCCCCAGGCCCATGGACACCGTGGGGAACTGCCAGAACCCGCGCATGCTCCGCGGATGCGGGTACGACGGCAGGCCTCCCTCGGGCTCGCGCCGGAACAGGTCGAGCTGGCCCTCGGTCAGCCGTCCCTCCAGGAACGCGCGGGCGTAGATGCCCGGGGACGCGTGGCCCTGGAAGTAGACCTGGTCATGACCGCCGTGGAAGAAGTGGTTGAACCCGACCTCGTACAGCCAGGCGGCCGAGGCGTAGGTGGCCAGGTGACCCCCGAGGCCGAGCCGGCTGCCCCTGGTGATCATCGCCGCCGCGTTCCACCGGTCGTAGGCCGCGATCCGCTCCTCCAGTTCGAGGTCACCGGGGTAGCCGGGCTCCTCCGACGTCGGCACGGTGTTGATGTACCGGCTGCTCGTGGCCAGCCGCTTCAGCAGGTATTCGGCCCGTTCGGGGCCTGCCGCCCGGCGGACCGCCTCCAGCGACTCCAGCCATTCCGCGGTCTCCTGCGGGTCAATGTCCTTCTCCATACCACCATTAAACACCCTATGATCGATCGTAGGATGTTTCCATCCGTCATTATGGGACTGTGAAACCTGTCATGCGACTCCCGCTTCGTGATCAGATCCGGCAGGCCGTACTCGACGGCCTGATCAGCGGCCGGTGGGAGCCCGGCGACCGCGTCGTGGAACGGCACATGGCGGCGGAGCTGGGCGTCAGCCAGGCTCCGGTGCGTGAGGCACTGCGCGAGCTGGAGGCGCTCCGGCTCATCGAGTCGTCACCGCACAAGGGCGCGCGGGTCCGCCGGATCACCGCGACCGACCTGCGCGAGATCTACGAGGTGCGGGCGGGCCTGGAGGAGACGGCCGTGCGGCTGCGGCACCCGTCCGTCGAGGCGCTGCGGGTCCACCACGCAGGCCTGCGACAGGCCGCGGCCGCCTCCTCCGTGGCCGACCAGGTACGCCACGGCGTCGCGTTCCACCGCGAGATCGTCAAGGCCTCGGGCAACGACGTGCTCCTGGCGGTGTGGGAGTCACTCGGCATCGAGGTGTGGACGCACCTGTCGATACGGCTGTTCCGGATGCGGCTCTGCGAGAACACCGCCGACCACGAGCCGCTCATGGCGGCGTTCGAGCGCGGGGACCCCGACGCGGGAGCCCTGCTTCGCGACCACATCCTCGGCTACGCCCCGCTCAACTGAGCGCACCCGGTCTCCACGCCGGGCACGGCCGCCACGGCCCGGCGGACCCGCTCCTGCCAGGCCAGGTCGCCGATGGCGCTGGTGGCGTGACTGAAGTCCTACCAGCGGCCGAAGGTCCAGGACGTTCCGGCGGCGGTGGTCGGGCATGTGCGTGGCGCGCTGGGGCTGGCCGAAGAGGTGGAGCTGCGGCGGGCGGTGCCGATGTCGGCCAGTTGATGTCGCGCGTTCGTCCGCGAGCGGTTGGGCGTGGGGTAGGACGCGCCCCAGGTCCGGTGGATCGCCGAGGAAGCGATCCGCGAGGCGGTGCAGTCCAAGGACGACCCGGCCGATCTGATCAACGTGGCGCTGGAGGAGCTGATCCGGCGGCGGTGTGAGCTGCCGGGTTGCACCACGCTGGACGTGATGGCCGCTGGGCCCGGCCGTAGTGGCTAAGCGCCTATCCAGAAGTTCTGCGCGTAACCAGGTGTGAGATCGCCGGGGCATAAGGGCGTTGACACGGGCCTCGCCGGGGGTTGGATCGAGG
>NZ_JBEXZT010000054.1:0-22646 GCF_040631275.1 Streptosporangium sp. NPDC020145
CGGTCACATCAAAACGCGCCACGTCCGAGTTCTACCAGCCACGGCCGGCCCGCCACTGGGCCACACCTAGATCCGAACCCCAAACAGCTCCTAGGGTGGGGATGTGCTTTTTGGGAGATCGGTGGAGATCGGTGCGCTTGACGAGGTGATCGCGGGGGCGCGTGAGGGACGCGGCGGCGCCGTGGTGTTGCGGGGGGAGGCGGGGACGGGGAAGACCGCGCTGCTCGACGCGGCGGCGGCACGGGGCGGGTCGATGCGGGTGTTGCGCACCACGGGCGTCGAGTCGGAGTCCGATTTGGCGTTCGCGGCGTTGCACCAGGTGCTGTGGCCGGTGACCGGGTCACTCGACGCGTTGCCCGAGCCGCAGCGCGACGCCGTGCGCGCCGCGCTGGGCATGGCGGCGGGGGGCGCGGGTGACCGGTTCCTGGTGGGGGCCGGGGTGCTGTCGCTGCTGGCCGAGGCCGCCGCGCCGGACGGGCTCATCTGCGTGGTCGACGACTTCCAGTGGGTCGACCGCGCCTCGGCCGACGCGCTGCTGTTCGCCGCCCGGCGGCTCGGGACCGAACGCGTCGCCATGCTGCTCGCCGTACGCGGTGACGCGCCGGTCAAGGGGGTGACGGCGGCGGTGGACGTACGAGGGTTGCCGGAGGCGGCCGCGGACGAGTTGCTGGAGACGCGTCACGGGGAGATGCCCGCGCCGGTGAGGCGCGAACTCGTCACGCTGACCGGCGCCAACCCGCTCGCGTTGGGCGAGATCGCCGCCCGGTTGACGCCCGCGCAGCTCACCGGCCGTGAGCCACTGCCCGATCCGTTGCCGGGCGGCTCCCGGCTGTTCGGCGACCTCGTGGCCGGTCTGTCCCCCGATGCCCGGCTGGTCGCGCTGGTCGCCGCCGTCGAGACCGACCTGTCCCTCGTCCTGCGCGCCGCCGCCGACCTGCTCCCCCGGCCCGGCTCCGAACCCGGGCGGGTCGCGTTGGGCGAGCTGGAGACGGCGGGGCTGGTCGAGGCGGCGGGCGACGGGGTGCGGTTCAGGCATCCGCTCATACGCTCGGCGGTCCACGAGGCAGCCCAAGGAGCTGACGTGCGGCGGGTGCATGCCGTCCTCGCGGAGTCGGCCACGGGCGACCGGCGGGCCTGGCATCTGGCGAGGTCCGCGCTGGGCCAGGACGAGAGGGTCGCCGCCGAACTGGAACAGGCCGCCGAACGGGCACGCGCCCGGGGCGGGTACGCCGCCGCCACGACCGCCCTGGCCAGGGCCGCCGAGCTGACGCCCGGACCGCACACCCGAGCCGTACGGCTGAAGGACGCCGCCGTCGCGGCCTGGCTCGGCGGCCGTCCGGGACAGGCGGAGACCCTGCTGGCCGAGGCCCGCGAACGCGCGGGTGCCGACGCCACCCTGGCCATGGAGATCGCCCGGCTCAGGGGCAGGTTCGAGCTCAACTCGGGCAACGCCGCCGAAGCCGTACGGATCCTCGCGGCGGGCGACGGCCTGGACATGCTGGCCGACGCCTCGGAGGCGGCCTCGTACGTCGGCGACATGGGCTCGGTCGTCGAGCTCGGCAGGCGGGCGGCGGCGCACCCGGAGGGGTTCCTGCGGGACGTCGTGGCCGGGATCGGCCTGACCGTGGACGGTGACGCCTCCGGACCGGTCCTGCTGCGGCGGGCGCTGGCCAGGACGGGCGAGCTGGAGGACGCGGCGGGATGGCTGTGGGCGTCGGCCGCGGCCAGTTACCTGGGCGAGCCGGATCTGGCCAACGAGCTGGCGGGCCGGGAGGGGCGGGTGGCCAGAGTGTCGGGGATGGCCGGGCAGCTGCCGGTGGTGCTGGAGTTCGTGGCGACCGCCGAGCGCATCGCCGGGCAGCTCGCGCGCAGCCAGGCCGTCTCGGAGGAGGGCCTGGAGCTGGCCCGGGAGGCCGGATACGCCAACACGGTGGCCGCCCATCTCGCCAACCTGGCGGTGCTGGCCGCGCTGCGCGGCGAGGAGGAGGCCTGCGAGCGGCAGGCGCGGGAGGCGCTGGCGATCGCCGTCCCGCACCGGGTGGGGCTGCGGATCGGGGTGGCCGCGTACGCACGGGCGCTGCTCGACCTGTGCCTCGGCCGGTACGCCTCCGCGCACGACCGTTTCACGGCCATCGCGTCGGCGGGGCCGGGCGGCGGGCACCCGACCGTGGTGTGGCGCACGACCCCCGACCGGGTGGAGGCGGCCGTGGGCGCGGGTGACGAGGCGGGCGCGCGGGCGGCGCTGGAGGCGTACGAACGATGGTCGGCGAACGCGGCGACGCCCGAGTCACGCGCGCTGCTGGCCCGCTGCCGCGGCCTCGCCTGCTCCTCCGAGGACGCCTTCCTCGAAGCGCTGAAGCTGCACACCAACCCCTTCGAGGCGGCGAGGACGTCCCTGCTGCTCGGCGAACGGCTACGCCGCGCGCAACGGCCGGGTGAGGCGCGGGCGCACCTGCGTACGGCATGGGAGACGTTCGAGCGGGCGGGGGCCAGGCCGTGGGCGCGGCGCGCGCAGGAGGAACTGCGCGCGGCGGGTGAGTCGCACGCGGCCCCCGCGTCTCTGCTGGACGCGCTGACCCCACAGGAGCTGCGCATCGCGGGCCTGGTCGCCGACGGTCTGTCGAGCAAGCAGATCGCCGCCCAGCTGTTCCTGAGCCCGCGTACGGTCGAGTACCACCTGTACAAGATCTATCCCAAACTGGGCATCGGCTCCCGTACGGATCTGGCGCGGCTAGTAGTTCTACAGAAGGCGCCCGTAGTCGGCGACGGCATGCTTTGAGACATGCAAAACGTCACCATCTGGAGTGAAGAGTTCGGCGCCGAGACGGATGCGCCGATCCTATTGATCATGGGTTCGATGTCGCAGGCCATCCTGTGGCCGGACGAGTTCGTCGGCCGGCTGACCGCAGGAGGCCGCCGAGTGATCCGGTACGACCACCGGGACACCGGCATGTCGGGCACCGTCGACTTCGCGGCCCACCCGTACACGTGGAACGACATCAAGGACGATGTCTACCGCGTGATGGACGCCCACGGGCTGGACAGCGCCCACCTGGTGTGTCACTCGGCGGGCGGCCTGCTCGGCCAGTACGTCGCCGTGGAACGCCCGGAGCGGGTGCGTTCGCTGACCGTCATCGGCTCCTCGCCGCTCGGCGGCAGGGAGGGCGAGGTGATCATGCGGGCCCTGATGGGACAGCCTCAGCCCGAGGGCAGCCTGCCGGAGCCGACGCCGGCGTTCGTGGACTTCTACCGCGCGCTGATCGCCGGCCCGCCGCCGGAGGGCAGGCGCGCGACGATCGACGGCATGATCGCCGAACAGCGCCTCCTGCACGGCGACGAGCTGCCGTTCGACGAGGACGCGGCGCGCCGGCTGCAGGAGCGGATCTACGACCGTGCCCGCGACCTGTCGGCCGTGGCCAACCACCGGCTGGCCGCCATGGCCAAGCCGGACTTCGAGCCGGAGGGCGTGCTGCACCGGGTGAAGGCGCCCACCCTGGTCATCGAGGGCAGCTGCGAGCCGGCCAAGCCGGGCCACAGCGCGATCATCGCCGAACGCGTCCCCGGGGCGCGGCTGATGGTCATCGAGGGCATGGGGCACACGCTGCCGCCGGAGGTGCACGAGGAACTGGCCGCCGCCGTCCTCGCGCACACGGCCGGGCGGTGAGCGCGGCTCAGGCGGAAACCGCGTCCGGCGGAGGCGCGGAGGTCGGTCAGAGGCCGCCCCTCACACGGTGTTCACGGGGCAGATGCCCGCCGCGTGCCGTGTCGACCTGTTTGAAACCGCCTTGAGCAGGCCGCGTCATGGAACGTCGGAGGCCACGGGCAGGTCGAGCGTGGCCAGCGCGCCGCCTTCGGGAGGGTTGGTGAAGGTGAGACGGGCACCCAGCACGGCGGCCTGGCCCGCGGCGATGGTCAGACCCAGCCCGTGGCCCGCGGCGGCCGGGTCGCCGCCTTTGCGGAAACGCATCGGCCCGGCGCGCAGCAGATGGTCGGGGAAGCCGGGACCGTGGTCGTGGACGGTGACGCGGAGGCCGTCCACGACCACGGCGATCGGCGGCCGGCCGTGCCGGGTGGCGTTGGTGAGCAGGTTCGCCAGGATGCGCTCCAGGCGGCGCGGGTCGGTGGCGACCACGGTGCCGGTGCGGACGCGCACCTGCGCGTCGGGGACGAAGGCGGTCGCCCGGCGCGTGACGAAATCGCCGAGGGCGACGTCGGACAGGGCGGGACGTTCGGTGGCGGTGTCCAGGCGGGCCACCTCCAGCACGTCCTCGGTGAGGGCGCGCAGCGCCTTGACCCGGTCCTGGACGATGTCGGTCATCCGTCCCGGCGGCAGGAGCTCGGCGGCGGTGGTCAGGCCGGTGAGCGGGGTGCGCAACTCGTGGGCGATGTCGGCGGTGACCCGGCGTTCGGCCTCCAGACGGCCCTGCAGGGCCTCGGCCATGGCGTCGACGGCGTGGGCGAGTTCGGCGGCCTCGTCATGGGAGCGGCCGCCGATCTCCGCGCCGACCCGGACGGTGGGATCGCCCGCGCTGACGTGGCGGGCGGCGGCCGCGGCCCGCCGCAGCCGGCGTGACAGGCGCGCGCCGACGGTGATCCCGGCCAGGGTGCCGCCGACACCGGCCCCGGCCGAGCCCAGGACCAGGACCCGGTCCAGCGCGGCCAGGTCCGCAAGGCTGGGGCCGTAGTCCGAGCGCAGTGACAGGACGTGACCGCCGGTCCCGGCCGCCGCCCAGACGAAGGTGCCCTCGCGGGTCCGGCGCAGCGCGGTGGCGACGGCCCCGTCCCGCGCCGCCGCGCGCAGGTCCGCCGGCACGGCCGGGTCGTCCAGCCGGCTGCCGAAGACCGTCTGGCCGCCTCGGTGGTACTCGCGCAGCAGCAGGCGGATGCGTTCGGCCTGCAGGCGGTGGGCGTCGTCGGCCTGCCTGCGGGCGTAGGCGAGATGGACGCTGAGGCTCAGCGCCACCGCGACCAGGACGCTGACCACGGCGACGGCGGCGCTGATTTTCCAGCGCAGGCTCATCCGCCGCGCTCCCGCCGTACGCCGAGGTCTCGGCCAGGACCTCACTCGTTCTCCGCGCGCAGTTTGTAGCCGAACCCGCGCACGGTCTCGATGCGGTCGGCGCCGATCTTGTTGCGCAGGCGCTGCACATGGATGTCGGCCAGGCGCGAATCGCCGCCGTAGGCGTAGTCCCAGACGCTCTCCAGCAGCACGTCCCTGCTGAGCACCGTGCCGGGGGACTCGGCGAAACGCAGCAGCAGCCGCATCTCGGTCGGGGTGAGCGCCACCGGCCTGCCGCCGCGCAGCACCCGTACGCCGTCGACGTCGATGTCGACATCGCCGAAGCGCAGCTGACGGGCACGCTGCCCGGTGTCCGCACCGGCCGCGCCGTTGCGCCCGCTGCGGCGCAGCACCGCGCGAATGCGGGCCAGCAGCACCGAGCCGTCGAAGGGCTTGGTCACGTAGTCGTCGGCTCCGGCCTCCAGACCGACGACCACGTCGACGGCGTCGTCCCGGGCCGACAGCATGATCACCGGGACGAGGCTCTCGGCGCGGATGCGCCGGCACAGGCTCACCCCGTTCATCCCGGGCAGCATCACATCCAGCAGCGCGACATCGGGAGTGCGGGCGCGAAAGGCCTCCAGCCCGGCCGGCCCGTCGGCGGCGGTGGTGACCGTGAAACCGTCGCGTTCCAAGGTCAGCTGGGTCACCTCCCGGATCACCTCGTCGTCCTCGACGAACAGCACATGCGGGGTCTCGGCGGCGTCCATGGACATCCTGCCCTCGTCCTTTCGTGTCATCTCACGCGCCGTCGAGAACGAGCGTGCGGCCGTTCCAGCGCAGCGGTGTCGCCCGGGTGGTGGTCGGGCAGGAGGCGTCGTCGCCCGGCAGGTAGTCCGGCCGGATCAGGACCAGGGCCGCGTCGCGGACCTCCACGCGGCTGCCCGCGCCCTGATGGGCGTAGACCCGTTCACCCGGCCGGCCCTGTTCGAGGCGGTAGACGTAGGTGCCGCGGGTCCCCTCGTACCCGCAGCTGCGGCCGGGACAGGTGTAGACGGTGACGGCCATCAGGTGGACGCCTTCCGACTGACCGGACAGGGAGATCTCCTCGGAGTAGACCGGGAACCGGCCGCCCTCGCAGCGTCTGATCGCGGAGGTGGTCTTCGTGCCCAGGCGCGGATCCTCCCGCAGCACCCGCAGACCGTCGAGGTCGGAGGGGACGGCGACCGCGGTCTGCGCCGGCGCCGTGGAGGACGTGCTCCGCCCGGTCTCCTGCCCGGCCGGGTGCTCCAGACGCACCCGAGGATCGATCCCGCACCCGGCCAGGGAGACCGTCCCGGCCACCACGAGACCGAACAGCACGGCTCCCGCGGCGGTGAACCGTTTTTTCAGCGACATGCCGCCGATAATACCGTCCACGCATTGTTACAAAACCTATGGATTACCTCTGGGCGGCCGATGGAAAAGCTGAAATAAACCTACGGAGGCGGCCCCTACGGTGGCGGCCATGGAACACGGAAAAGGGCCGGGAAAGCATCGGAGGCGGACCGTTCTCACCGGCGCGGTTCCGGTGCTGGCCGCCGCCGCGGTTCTCGCGTCCGGCCTGACGGCCCGGACGCTCGCAGCCGCGCCACAACCGGCGGGCCAGACCGGTCAGGCCGGCAAGGCCGTCCACCGCGTCCCCACCGAAGATCGCGTCGTCTTCCTCACCGTCGACGACGGCCTGAAGCGCCACGCGGGGATGATCGACCTGCTGCGCGGGTCAGGCATCAAGGCGACGCTGTTCCTGACCGGCCAGTACGTCCGGCAGGACAGCGGCTTCTTCCGCCGAATGCGCGACCGGACCGGCGCGGTGGTCGAGAACCACACCGTCGGCCACCCGGATCTGGCGGGCAGGCCGCGCGCTCTTCAGCACAAGGAGATCTGCGCGGCCTCCGACCGGTTCGAAAAGGTCTTCGGCCGCCGCCCCACCTTGCTGCGGCCGCCGTACGGCAGCTTCGACGCCACCACCGTGCAGGTCGCCGCCGAATGCGGCGTCAAACACCTGGTGCACTGGAGCGCGGAAATCGCCAAAGGCCATATCGAATTCGCCGCCGGTGACCGTCTCGTTCCGGGCGACATCGTTCTCATGCATTTCCGTGACGAATTCAAAGAAGACATCGAAGCATTCATCGATCAGGCGAGGAAAGACGGGCTGACGCCCGCGCTCTTGGAGGACTACCTGAAATGAACCATCCCGCGCACGTTCCGTACGACGCCCCGGTGGCCGCTCCGCCGGTGGTCCGATCCCAGCCCCCGCGGGGGCGGTTGCTGGGCTTGGACGCCGTACGGGCGCTGGCCATCATGGGCATGGTCTACATGCACGTCAGCCCGACCGGATGGCTGAGCCCGGCTCCGATGCGGGACAAACCGGCCGTGCTCGACTGGATCGAGCACGGCGTCTCCGGCCGGTCGATGAGCCTGTTCGTGCTGATGGCCGGCATCTCGGTGGCGCTGATGACCGGTGGAGCCGAACCACTGGACGGCGATCGGCTGAAGGTGGCCAGGAAACGGCTTGCGATCCGCGCGGCCATGTTGTTGCTGGTCAGCCTGTGCGTGGACCAGTTGTCCGGCCTGAACCTGTCCATCCTTGAGTTCTACGCCGTGTGGCTGTTGATCCTGATGCCGCTGGTGCGGCTACGGCCGGGCACGCTGCTGGCCGCGGCCGGTGTCCTCGGCGCCGTGCTGCCCGTCTTCTGCTTCGTCGTGCTGAACTACGGCGGCACCTGGGCCATCTCCCCGATGAACACCGGCGCCGAGCCCGTTTTCGGCCTGACGCTGCTGATCCACCCGCAGGACTGGCTCGCCAAGCTCCACCAGTTGCTGCTGGGCGGTGGCTTCCAGACGCCGTACGCGATCCCGCTGCTGCTGGCCGGGCTGGCCATCGGTCGGCTGGACCTGCGCAGCCGCGCCGTACGTCGGCGAATGGTTCTTTTCGGCTCGTCGCTGGTCGCCCTCTGCTGGCTGATCTCGTGGTTCGCGCTCGGCCCGCTGGGCGCCGAGCGTGCGCTGGCGGCGATGATGGAGTCCACCGGCGGGCCGATGCTGCAGCCGTGGAGCTCGGTGCTGACCCTGCCGCCGCACCAGCTGTACGCGCTGAGCGTTCCGATGGCACCGATGATGACCGGGGTCGGCCTGCTGCTGCTGGCCGCCTTCCTCACGCTGCTGGAGCGGCCCGGGTGGCGGCGGGCGCTGCTGCCGCTGACCGCCGTCGGAAGCCTGGCGCTGACGTGGTACGCCGCCCACCAGGTCTTCATCGAGCGGGTGGCGGGTGGCCCACCGTACGGCTTCGCCCTGTTCGCGGGTATGGCTGTCTTCGCGTTGGTCTTCTCCCCGCTGTGGCTGCGCCGGTTCCGGCGCGGGCCGCTGGAATGGCTGGTCCACCGCGCGATCGTGCTGGCCGTACCGGCCCGCGGCACAGGCCACCGGGCACGCGCATAGGCCCGGCCGGCGGAGGTGCCGATCAGCACCGTCAGCTGGTTGCGGGCCGTGTCGACACGGCCGAACGTGCCGCCCCTGCCTGGCATCCGATGTCAGGCAGGGGCGGCACGTCCATGTCCGGCCCGCGTGCGGGCCTGTGGCATGCCGGACGCGGTTACGGACCGACCAGTTCGTAGACCTTGACCGCCATCGGGCCTGCGGGGTCGTAGACGACCTTCACCGGGGTGCGTCCCTCACGGAGCCGCAGGTAGAGGTGGCCGGGGTCGCACTTCACGGTGCCCGTCGCGGACGTGCTCCGGGTGTTGCGGCTCTTGTACGGCGACGGGCCGTAGCCGCACTTCTTGTTGATCTGGCGGTAGTCCAGACCCTCGGTGTAGTCGATCCTGACGGGGTCACCGGCGCGCTTGCCGAGATACCAGTCGCCGCCCGTGCCCTCGCGGTGCGCCCGGTACGGCGTGACGATCATGGCGGAGTTGCCGGACCGCTTCGCCCAGCCGTACACCGTCTTCAGGCCCGATGCGGCGGCCAGGGCCGGTGCCGAGGGCGCGGCGAGGGCGGGTGAAGGGGAGGCGACGAACAGGAACGCCGCCACGGCAGCCAGAGTCGTGACAGCCGATGTCTTGCGCATTTCTTCTCTCCGTTCGGGGTAACCAAAGATCATCTTGCCATGCAGTCGCCCCGGAATAAGGGGCCTTGCGCAGTGAGTCATCACATAGCCGGACAAACCAACCTTTCGCCCAGAAAATGCGTCACAGGCCCGGCAGCGCCCTTTCCGTAGGCCCGAATCGGACGGGCCCACCTCCTTCGGCCGCCGGCCGTCGGCAGAGCGCCGGCGAAGGGCGCCCCGCCCACGTGGAGATCCACCGTCGGTGACGGCCCAGGACTCC
Organism: Streptosporangium sp. NPDC020145; assembly: GCF_040631275.1. NCBI lineage: Bacteria > Bacillati > Actinomycetota > Actinomycetes > Streptosporangiales > Streptosporangiaceae > Streptosporangium > Streptosporangium sp. NPDC020145. The sequence continues at coordinate 9,367 of NZ_JBEXZT010000054.1, forward strand.
CGAAGCCACGGCCAAGGGCGAAGGGGTGGGTCGATCAAGCTCAGCAGCTCCCCCGGTGACCGCGCAGGACGTTCAGGACGTCGGAGTGCAGGATGGGGGCGGCGGCGACGAAGGTGGACGAGGCCGGAGTCCACGGGTCGCCGTCGGCGTCGGTGACGAGTGCTCCGCCTTCCCGGGCGATCAGAGAGCCTGGCAGCAGGTTGTTGGCGTCGTGGCCGTACTCCCAGAAGACGTCCACGTGTCCGGAGCCGACCTGGGCGACCTGGAGGGCGGTCGGGCCGAGGTTGCGTATGGCCAGGGTGTGACGCAGCATGGCCGTCAGCGATGCGCCCGCGCGCTCCGGCTCCAGGTTGTAAGGGGGCTGGCTGGTGCAGGCCAGTGCCGCGGAGAGCCGTTTGGCCGAGGTCCTGACCCTGCGCCCGTTGAGGTGGGCTCCACCACCCTTGACCGCGGTGTAGAGAGCGTCCAGCTGGGGCGCCCACAGCACTGCCAGCACGGGCTCACCGCCGGCGATCAGGGTGATCGTCACGCCCCAGTGGGGCAGCCCCTGCAGGAACTGGACGGCGCCGTCCACCGCGTCGCACACCCATGTCTCGCCGTGATCGGCCACCACCGTGCCGATCTCGTCAGGACTCCAAGCGCTCTGCGGCCGCAGGGCGCCGAGGCGTTCGCGCAGGAGCTCCCCCGCGGGCCCGTCGACCGTGCCGAACGCCTCCATGACCGAGGCCACACTCGCCCCGACCGCGGCGGGGCGGTGCTCCTGCACGTAGGCGCCCACCTGCCGCGCGATCCCGATGACCTGCGGCAGCAGTTCCCGATAGCCCATTGTCCTGCCTCCCTCGACGGTGTCCTTGACCCCAGAAGTACTGTCGAAGCGCGGCAAGGCGGCCCAGGAACCTGTCCAGACGGCGGATATCAGACATGAAGCATGTTTCTACGGTGGATTCCGGCATCACCCTCGATGACCTGGATCGGCGCATCATCGGGGCCCTCCAGGTTGACGGACGGGCGGAGATCTTCCGTATCGCGACCGTCCTGGGCGTCTCGGCCCGTACGGTCACCCGCCGCCTCACGCGTATGCGCGAGGGTGGCATCACCGTCGTGCGGACGATCGCGGCCGAACAGAGCATCGGTGCCACGCTGCTGCGGGTGCGGGTCCTGCGCGGCAAGGTCGACACCATCGCCGCGTCCTTCGCCAGGCGCCCCGACGTCGGATCCGTCGACATCGTGATGGGCGGCGAGGAGATCGACGTTCTGGTCGTCGCCAACCCCGCCGATCGTGATCGGCTGCTTTTCCGCCAGCTGCCCGCCACGGGCGCCATCACCTCCACCACCGCGCACAGCGTTCTGCACACTTTCGCCGACGCTGCCGGCTGGCGGGCCGACGTTCTCACACCCGGCCAGGTCGCCGCCCTGGCCCAGCCCTCGCCTGGCATGGCCTCGCACACACCTGATCTCCTTGACGAGCGGTTGCTCGGCCTGCTCGCCGAGGACGCCCGGCTCTCCCATGCCGCTCTGGCCCACCGCACCGGCGCCTCGGAAAGCACCGTCCGGCGACGCCTGCGCCACCTCACGGACGGCGGCATGCTTCGTACGCACGTCACCGTCGATCCGCGCCTGCTGGGGCTGGCCGTCGACGCCAACCTGTGGCTCGAAGTCCCGCCGGCCCGGCTCCGTACGGCCGGGCAGACGCTGGCCACCCACCCTCACACCCACGCCGTGGCCGCCACCACCGGCCCCACCAATCTCGTGGTCGCGCTCTACTGCCCCGACCTGCACGCGCTGTACGCCTTCACCACCGACGTCCTCGGGCCGCTGGGCATCACGCGCGCGGAGACCGTCGTCATCGCCAGAACCGTCAAGCCGGTAGGTGCCGGCCCTTGGTCCGCACAGCGGAGCGGCGACTGACGCGCGGGCGAAGGCCCTGGTGAGCACACCGGGGACTCACCTTCGGGCTTCTTCGCGTGCCCGCGCGAAGTGGCTTGAGAAACGCGTGAAACTCTCGCTGGGCCGAGGCCGGCGGGTGTGCTTCCTTGAGCGCGTGCCGCTCCTGACCGCCGCGGGAACTCCGGGCGTCACCGCTTCGACGACGGCCGGGAACACCCCGTGGCGCACGGGAACGCGGCGCTAGAGCGGCTGAGGAGGGCCGGCGGCGCGTGTGTCGTAGGCGTGGCGCGCCGTCTCGATCGTGTCGAGGTGGCGGCGCGTCCAGGCGCAGATGCCGGTCACCAGGGTGAGCAGTTCGACTCCGGCGTCGGTCAGTTCGTAGTCCACGCGAGGGGGCGCCGTGGGATAGACCGAGCGGGTGACGATCCCGTCCCGTTCCAGGCCCCGCAGGGTCTGCGTGAGCATGCGCTGATTGATTCCCTCCACCCGCTGCCGCAGGTGTGAGAAGCGCAGCACGCCCTCACCCAGCGCCGAGATGACCAGCAAGGTCCACTTGTCGCCGATCCGATCGATGATCTGGCGCGCGACCGAGTCAGCCCGCTGCACCTCATCTAGCAGGTTGGTTGTCATAAGTAACCTATAGCAGAAAATAGTGCCTGGTTCGATTTTGGAATCGTCCTGTTCCGCACCGGGCTGCCGCCTCCGACGGGGCCGCACGGCCCCGCGGAAGGAGACAGCACCATGACCGGAATGACCGACCGCGAGCAGATCTTCGCCCTCTTCGATCGCTACGCCGACGCCCTCGACCACCGGGAGTGGGCCCTGCTGGAGCGGCTGTTCACCGAGGACGTGACCACCGACTGGTTCGGCGCCTACCAGGTGTCCGGTCGCGCCGAGGTGATCGCCTACATCAGCGACCTGGTCGGGCGCACCCTGAGGACCCACCACATGCTGGGCAACTACACCGCCGACGTTCAGGGCGACACCGCGGAGGCCTCGGCACGGGTCCGGGCGTACCACGTCGGCGAAGGTGACCTCTTCGAGGAATCCCTCGCCGGCTTCGAGGCCACCGCGGTCCGCACGCCGGACGGCTGGCGCTTCAGCCGCTTCGACGAACGGCTCTACGTGATGCTCGGCACCCAGGAGGTCTTCGGCCTCACCGACGAGGCGGTGTCCTGACATGACACATCCAGCCACCGTTCCCGAGCCCGGTATCTGGCTGATCGACCCGGCCAACTCCAGCGTCACCTTCGCCGTCGGCCACATGCTGGTCAGCCGGATCACCGGCCGGTTCAACCGCTTCGACGGCCATGTCACCGTCGGGCGGGACCTGTCCGCGACCGGGGTGACCGCCACCCTCGCCGCCGGCTCGATCGACACCAACCACCCCGAACGCGACCTGCACCTTCGAGGTGGGAAGTTCCTCGACGCCGGGACCTACCCGCAGATCACCTACCGTTCCTCCACCGTGCGGGGTAGCGGCACGGACTACGTGATCGGCGGCGACCTCACCGTGAAGGCGACCGCCCTGCCCGTGGAGCTGCGGCTCACCTACGGCGGTGTCACCGATGACCCCCTCGGCCATCGCCGGGCCGGATTCCTGGGCCGGGCACGGTTCAGCCGGGCGGCGTTCGGCGTCGCGGAGACGATGGGGCTCATGCGTGCCGGTGGCCCCGTCGTCGGCGACACGGTCCACGTGTTCCTGAACATCGAGGCGATCTTGGAGGACTCACATGTCTGACGTCGTGACATCCCTGCTGGAGGCCGAGGCCCGGCGGGACGTACCCGCCATGGCGGAACTGCTGGCCGAGGACATGGTCTTCGAGATGCCCTTCGGCGAGCAGGTCACCGTGGTCAAGGGCAGGCAGGCCATGACCGACCTGCTCAGCCGGTTCCTCGGCGGCTTCTACGCCGAGTTCACCCTGCGCGACATCGAGGTGACGGCCGCCGCGACGCCGGGCCGCTACTTCGCGGAGTACCGTTCGACCGGACGGGTCGCCTCGAACGGGCATGCTTACCACCAGCGTTACGCCGCCGTGCTGGAGGTCAGCGACGGCAAGGTCGTCCTGTGGCGGGAGTACTTCAACCCCCTCCCGCTGCGCGACGCCCTCGCCTCCTGAGAAGGTCCTCGATCACTCCCGGACCTGACAGGCCGCCGACGAGGCCGGCCTTCGAGAGGAGCCGGTGTCCCGGCACGACCGCTGGTACCACTTGACCAGGTCGCCCTTGGGGGCGAACTTGCAGGACCTGGCGGTGACGTCGTAGTTCCTGTCCTGCCCTGGTGGTTGGTGTGCTCCCAGAACAGGACGAGCGTGACGTCCGGTATGGCGGCGGCCGCGGCGTCTCCGTTCCGGGCGGAGACGGGCGCTTCCAGCGCGGTGCGCCGCAGGAATTGAGACGCCCCGCGGAGGCGCTCGCCCTCCATCTGGACATGGTGTCCTTCTACCGGGATCCCGGCCACAGGGCGCCGCGGGCCCAGGCCGGGATCTGCCCCGGGCAGAGTCTGGTGGAGGGGGACGGCCGGAATACACCGCGGGGCCTGAAGGCCGGTCGTTAGGGTGATCGTCGTCGTGTTGGTGGCGGTCTTGGGGCTTCGGGTGCCCTCGGTCGATCGGACGGCATATCCGGGGTTCGCCAGGATGGTGTCGGCACGGGAGTTGGCGGAGACGTTCACGCCGACTGAGGCCGAGGTCGCCTGGGTTCGTGGCCGAGCCCAGGATGAGCACCAGCTGCTGGCGCTGGTGGTGTTCGGTGACGTGCTGTCGACGGTGCAGGAGGCCATGACCCCGGCAGGCGATGGAGGCACCGTCGCGCCGGACACCGTGGCCTCGGTGGTGGTCGCGGCGCCAACGGTGCAGGATGTGGCGGAGCGGGCCAGCGCGCACGAGGCGGTCTCGGCGCACCACGGCAACAACCCCTGCCACTATTACCAGCACTACCGCTCGCACCGTCCGGCGCTGTTCACGCTGGCCGGGGCGATCGAGTTGGAGGTCACCACCGCCGAGCGTAGCGTGCTGGAGGCGGTGGAGTTCCTGCTGGAGGTGCGCGGCGCCAAGGCCGCGTTCGTACCGCGGGTGCTTCCGCTTTCCCATGATCCGTAGATCATGATCCAAAGCCTCCGAAAAAACGGGGAAGCTCAAATCGACAAAGCGAAGGGGCCGCCCGCCGCAGAAGATGCCTTCCGGGCGAGAGGCGAGGTTACAGGCCGCGAAGCCACCGGCGGTCACAGACCGGACCCAGGGCGCCGGCGCACCACCATCGGGCCCGTGCCGCCGTGCAACGCGCAGCCCTCTCGTCCGGCCCACCGCACGTCTCCGCCCCGCTGGACGGCATGACGCCGGCCCGGGCGCGCGAGCAACTCGGCGACGAGGTGCTCGCGCGGCGGCACATCAGCAAGATCAAACCCGGCGGCGCCGAGCAAGACGGCCGCCATGAGTTGCGGGCGGTGCTCTTCATGCCCTCACCATTGGCAGAGGCACTTTGGACTGAGGCTGTATCCGTCCGATTTTCCGCGAAAACTACGGCAATCCCGAGAGGTACCTGGGCTCGAACCGCAGGGTGTTGTTCGCGATAGCGGGGGTGATGAACGGGCAGACCGGGCGCGGCCTGTCGACGTTCGGGCGCGGGATGGGCAAGAAGCCGGTGATCCGTTTCCAGGCGGTGGCCCCGGAGGTTCGGCCGTTCTGGTCATCGGATCGCCGCTCCCTCACCGGGTGTCGTGCGGCGCAGCATCAGCGTCCGGCGGGTGCGCAGGTTCGCCATCCGCTGGAAGGAGGCGCGGTCGTTGAGGTGAGGGAACGGCTCGGCCGGGGTGTCGGCGGCCAGGAAGGTGCACAGCGGTTGCCATCCCTGGCGTACGTCGAAGACCAGCAGCCGGTCGGGCGGCACTTCCTGGCGCACGGCCGTGACGTGCCGCTGGTAGACCTCGATGGCGTGCTCACGGTCCTCGAAGCGGCCGCTGAAGGTGCCCTCCCAGATGATCTGGCGGCAGATCTCGCGTCGGCGGCGCAGGGACGGCGAGAGCCGGTTTTCCAGCCAGCTCACCAGTGCCGCGGACCCGTGCCGGGGCGCCATGAAGCGGTAGATGCTCTCCTGGGCGCTGTCGTACCAGTGCTCGGGGTCGCGAACGGTGAGGATGACCTTGGCCGTGGGGAACGCGTCGAGCAGGTCCCGCCAGTAGGCAGCGACCGGCCAGTCCACCGCCGAACGGTAGCCGGTGAGCAGTTGCTGCCAGTGTGGTGTATCCCCATCGGCGATGGCGGCCCACTGACGGATCAGCGCGGTGTCTTCGCCCAGCGACGACATGTGGTGACAGGGACCGTATCCAAGGCGGGTCAGGGCGGCCTGGAGCGAATAGCTGCCGGTGCGGCCGAAGCCGGCGCCGATGATCTCAAGCATCACTTCTCGCTTAGGGTAGCGGATTTATTGCTATATGTAGTTGATGCTGTTCTTGTCGCAAACGCGCGACGGCCGGAGTCTCATGCAACCGAAGCCTGCGGCCGGGGCGAGCCGGCCTCGTCGTCACGACCAGGACGTGCGGGCGATCGAGGATCACAGACCGAAGAGCGGCAGACATCGCTCCAGATGATGGATCTTGATGTCGTCCCGCGGCGTCCAGCAGGACCGGTGCAGGCGAAAGCGGCGCCCGACCGCCGCCTCGCCCTGGCGGTCGACCACGTTGATCCCGTCCTGCTGGTAGTTGAACTTCTCATAGACCGCGATCGAGGCAGGGTTGTCGGCGAACGCGACCGTCGTCATGTACTCGGCACGCAGCCCGGTGAAGGTCAACTGATGCGCCACGGCGCGCAGTTCGGTTCCCAGGCCCTGGCCCTGGAATCCACGTCCCAGCCAGGTAGAGGTCTTGATCTCGCGTGTGACGGGGAAGTCGACGGCCTTGAGTGTTTGCAGGCCGATCACCTGCTCCTCATGGACCACCACGAGACTGAGTGTCCACCGGCCCACGGCGAACTCCGCCCATGAGCGGAAGCACTCCCGAATGACGCTTTCGGCCCGCCGGGCGGGCCCGGCGGCCGACCATGGCACGATGAACGGCATTTCTCTCTCGCCGTGCACGCCGTCGGCCGCCACGTCGGCGAGCTGGTCGAGTTCCGCCAGCGACGGATGGCGAAGCTCCAGGCGGGGCGATGCGACCGACAGGTCGAACAGTGGCCAGTTACGCACGCTTCCTTCAATCTCCCGGTTCGCCGGACACAGACGAGGCGGCAGCCGACTCTGATCGGTCGCTGGGGGCAGGCGACGGTGCCCATCCATCTCGGACTCCTCACGGCCGAGCCTCAGGGGCGAGCCCTTGGGGCGGACGGGAGCGAAAAGGGCGGCACAGACCACCCGACAACCACTATCACCAAGAGTAGTCACTCTATAGCATTGAGTAGTATTGGTGTTTTCTCATCGGGCCGGGAACATTCACGGCCGCCGACAAGACGGGGCGCACATCATGACCTTCTCCGAAACCGCACCCCTCCATCCAGCCTGGACGTGTGCCCCCTTACGTCCGTTTGGAGTCGCACTGACCGCTCTCGGCACCGACACCGGCCTGCGCTGGCCGTCCGCCGATCTGGTACGAAGCTTGGTCCGTGAGCATCGCCTGATCGTTGTGCGCGGGTGGGGCGGGCCCGTCGCCGAAACCACACTGGAGGACTTCGCGGCGACCCTGGGCGTCGCGCAGCGGTGGGGCCCGCCTCCCGGCAAAACCGTCCTCGACGTTCACATACGACCCACACCCCGGCGGGTCTTCGACGATTCGGGATTCATGCCGATGCACTGGGACGGCATCCATGACCTCACACCCGCGCTGCAGATCTTTCAGTGTCTGCAGGCGCCCCTGGCCGACGAGCCGGGAGCGACCCTGTTCTGTGACACCGCCGCGGTAGTGGCCGCCGCCGATCCGGACACCCGAGCCTTGTGGCAGAACCTCACCTTCCGCTACGAGAGCCGGGAGGTCGGCGAACAGGGAGAGACGGTGCACTCGGTCGACGTCCCCCTGATCATGGAGCATCCCCACAACGGCTTTGCCACGCTGCGCTTCCGCGAGCCCATTCCCCACGCCAAGGACGCCACCCGCGTCAGGTCCACGCATCTGGACCGGGTCCCCGACGGCCACGACCCCGCCGAGATCATGGAGGGCATCCGGAGAGCGCTGTACGACACCCGCCACCTGTACGCGCACCACTGGCAGGTTGGCGATCTGCTGATCGCCGATAACCACACCCTGCTCCACACCCGCGAGCCCTACCCGCCCACAGTCGCTCGCCATCTGCAGCGCGTCACCGTCATCGCCGATCAAAACCACTGACCGGAAGCACAGGCCGGCGCCGGCGATGAGGCGAGGCGTGGACCCTACTCGCGAGGATCAGCACTTAGCGAGTGTTTGATCCATAAATGCGGTGAAAGATGATGGTTCTTCACGCTCTCTGCGCCGATGGAGTTGGAGACCCTGGAACAGATGTGCGCCGCCCGAGGAAAGCAAGACGCAAACGGGCGCCTTCTGCGCCCAGATTCCTGTCTGATCCAGAAATGCCCGTCATATTCGTTTTGGCAGGTGGCGGCAGATTCTCACCTGCCTGACCTGACCGATATGCCTCTGGCCGACAGCCCTCTACGGCGCTACGCCAGCGACCTGTCGGATGCCCGCTGGCGGCTCATTGAACCGATCCTGACCGCCTGGCGCGCCGAACGCCCCGCCCGCGCACTGGGGCATCGACGCCGCCAAGAAGATCGTCGGCCGTAAGTGCAGCATCATGATCGACACGCTCGGCCTGCTGCTCGCAGTCCTGGTCACCGCCGCCTCCATGCCCGACTCGGTCGCCGGCGCCGCCCTCATCGACCGCATCGCCGTCGCCCATCCCGGCGTCTGCACCAGCTGCTTCGTTCCTTTTTGAGTGGTGAGATTAGACGTACCATCAGGGCCCAGCAGGTCGTTGATGGATGGTGGGGCGGTGCCGAAGCTCCTGTTCGCGCGGGCGCCAAAGGACGCGGTTGAGGAGCGCAAGATCCGCAGGCTGGCCGGTGCCCGGCACGCCTCGGCCGACTGGATCCGCCGGGCGCAGATCATCGCGCTGGCCCGCACCCAGCCCGCCGGGCGGCCGGTGCGCGATCCGGCAACCGATGAACTGTCCGTGAACGATGAGACCGGGCCAGGGGCCTGGACGCTGGACACCCTGACCGCGGCCGCCCACGAACTGGGCATCGTGGTGGCGCGCTCGCAAGTACGACGGATCTTGCTGGCCGAGGGCGTGCGCCGGCGCCGTACCCGGTCCTGGGCCACCAGCCACGATCCGCACTTCGCCCCAAAAGAACCCGCATCGTTGCCCTTCATGCCTGCCCGCCGGGAGTGACGGTCGTGGCCGCCGACGAGCTCGGCCCTGTCGTGCCCCGGACCTTCGATCCCGCGCCTGGGTGGACCTCTGACGGGCGGCGCGTCAAAACACCCCTGGCCTACAGCCGCGGTCCGGAGAAGACCTGGGTGTACGGCGGCTTGCGCATCGTCGATGGCCATGCGGTCACCATGTGCGCGTCCTCGCGTGACAGCGCCGGCTGGCAGCGCTTTTTGGCGCTGCTGGAGAAGGCCAACCCGACCGGGACGATCGCGGTGATCACCGACAATCTGTCCAGCCACAACAGCGTTTCCACCCGCGAACGGCTCATCGAGCATCCGCGGATCCAGCAGGTGTTCATCCCCAAGGGCGCCTGCTGGCTCAACCTGCAGGAAGCCTGGTGGCGACTGTTTCGCCGTCAGGCCTTGGCCGGGCAGACCTTCGCCGACCCCGCCGAGATCGCCTACGCCACCGCCATGGCGACCGCGCAGCTCAATGCCCGTGCCCGCCCCTGGGCTTGGGGCCGTCCGGCTCCCGAGCCCCGTCGGCGCCGACGTCGTTGTCCCAATGATCTACAAGCCGTTCTCCAACGCCGGCCTCTAGCCTCATCCGCGGTCCCTCTGCCCGACGCGACAGGGCCAAGCGCGGCAGGTGGGCGACGCTGATGAGAAAAGACCTCGACGAGGTCCGAGAACGGCCAGGTGCCCGCTGGCATACGGAGGCTCCATGAGCGACGCGTACTCTCCCATCCCTGAGCTGAACCTGCTCAAGGAATTTCAAGACCGGCTCGAAGGCCGCCTCTACGCGGGTCAATTCATGCTGGTCGACTATGGCGAGATCCGCGGTCTCGACGATCCCGAGCTCCAGGAGCGGCTGATCGTCTTCGCCTACGCCACCGATGCTCCCTCGCTGTACGCCCTGTGGCGGTGTGACGACCGGGAAGACCTCGCCACCTTGCCCGTCATCTTCTGCGGAGACGAAGGGGAGATCTTCATCGAGGCGGCCAGCCTGCGTGACCTGCTGCGGATTCTCACTCTCGACGGTGCCCACATTCACGGTGCCGAACTAGAGGAGGAGGATCACACCGAAGGTCATCACGAGTATCTCGCCTGGTTGGATGAGCACTTCGGGCTGAAGCCGCTCCATGACCTTGCCCCGATCCACAAGGCGGCCTTCGAGCAGTACGGCCGGCCTTTCGCCGAATGGTGGCTGCAGCGCGAACCGGACGACTTCTCCGTCGAGGACGTGCTCCAGTACCTGGCTTACCGGTGGGCGGTTTGACGCACCTTAGGGTGCCACCGGAATACGGCAGGAAGCAGAAAGGGGCCACGTCCTTCAGAGACCACAGGTCAGACGGTGGGTGCGAAGGCCGAGTTTTCGGCTGTGGACAGCCGTGCCCAGCATGGGACCGGATTGGTTCCCGCAGCGGTTTGGGTCCGCTGACCTGGCCAGATGTCGTCCTATAAGCCGAACAGAATTCAGGTTCTGTCCGGTCTGTGAAGCGACGCGGCCCGTTTCCGCCGTATTCCGGTGGCACCCCTTCTAGGGCGGGACGGTAGGCCGCGGTGATGACATCGGCGGCCAAACCCTTTGTCAGCAGGCTTTTACTCAAGACCGGCAATACGCCAAGTGGCTCCAGGTGGACAAAGTGTCGGGGCGGTCGGGGCCCAGCAGGCGTCTTGCCGGCCCCGCCCATCCCGGTCGGCACCGGCGAGACCTCCGGCGGGGCTTGGGACAGCACCACGATCTTTCCCGTATCGGCCGCCTGCGCCAGCTGACCATCTGGTGGCTTCGGCCCCGTAACGGCGGTACCGGACTGCGGGAATGGCAGGCATGCCGTGGGCGTCACCCGATGACGCCCGGCGACCTGGCGTCCGCCGTCCCGCGCGCCGCCGTCGCCGGAGCCTCTGAGTTCCCGGACCGTCTGCCGGGGCGGCGCTGGTGTGCCGGGCACCGCTCGTCCAGGCCGTGGGGTCTGGGCGAGCGGCAGGTGAGCAGCGGCTGGGCTAGAAGGGCATGGCCTGGATGCGTATGTAGCGGTCGCCTTTGAAGAGGTAGATCTCGCTGCTGCTGCCGGGAACCTGGCAGGCGGCCGACAGGCCAGAGGCGAAGACGGTGCCAGCCACGGCGGGGAGGGCCTCGGAAATAGCCATGGGGCCGCGGACGATCCTTTCGTCGCTGACGTCGTAGTGGACGAACTGATCGCCCTTGAACAGATAGACCCAGGAAAGGAACCAGGACTCGCAGGCCGCGTCGATGTCGCTGGTGAAGATGGTGCCCTTCAGACCGGGCCAGCTCGTGGCGATGTCCTTGACGCCGGTGTGCTCGTCGTCGCGGACGTCGTAGCGGACGTACTGACTGCCGCGGAAGAGGTAGACCTCACGGTCCGCGAGGGGCACGGGGCAGGCGGCGCCGATGCCGCTGGTGAAGGCGGTGCCGTTCAGGCCGTCCCAGTTGTCTTTGACGAGCGAGGGACCGACGACGATGCTTTCGGTGTCCAGGTCGTATCTCACGTACTCGTCTCTTTTGAAGAAGTAGATCTCACCGTCGACGTCGGGGACGGTGCAGGCGGCTCCCAGGTCGCGGGTGAAGATGGTGCCGTACAGGCCGCGCCAGCCGGTGGCGATGTACGAGCCGTCGCCGGAGGGCGGGCTGCCGGGATCGCCGCCGGTGTAGCGGACCCGCAGACCGAAGTGGCCCATGCCGTAGGGGTCGCGGTTGAACTCCCAGCGCATCCGGTGATCGCTGCTGGAGTGGTAGAGGGCGGCCAGGTCCGCTCGCCCGAAGGCGAAGCCCCGGCTGAGCACCAGGTCGTCTTCGTTGACGAGATGCTCCCAGATGTCCGTGATCAGGCTCAGGCCCGCATACACGTAGCCGAACAGCTCCATGTTGGGCAGGAGGCTGAGGAACAGGTCGTTCCATTTGAGCTCGTCCACGATCCGGCGCAGCGCCTCGCCGAGCGCCTCGTACCACTCGGCGTTGGAGTCGTCGGCCTCCCACAGGGTGATCATGGCCGAGCCGCAGCCGTTCAGGCGGGTGTCGAAGAAGACCTTCTCTCCGTAGATGGGGAACTCTTTGTTCTCGGTGACCGACCCGGTCTCGTTGGTGCGCAGGCTGCGCCCGTAGCCGGTGGCGGCGGCCACGACCGTCCAGTAGATCTCATCCCTGCCGCCGCCCTGGTCGCCGACCGCTTTGTGGCAGTAGAACGTGTCCAGCTCCAGCTTGGCGTGGAACGACTCCCCCGACCTGGCGGCTGTGTCGTCGTCGGGGCCGGCGAAGCCGGTCACGCCGAAGCCGTACTCGGCCATCGCCGCGGTGAACTCCTCGGTGTCGAGGACCTGGCCGTCAGCCAGGTGTTTGCGGTCCACCATGGCCAGGTTCGGCATCTCGGCCATCAGCGGGAGCATCTCGGCGAAGGCGGCCTTGTAGGACTGCTCGTCAAAGCCGTCGCGCAGCGGGCGGGAGCTGACGGCCTGGGGCACGGCCTGCGCCGAGCGTCCGCCGGACAGCTGCTGGTGGTAGATGCGGCCCAGGCCGTGCAGGTAGTCGGTGCCCAGTACCCGCTCCAGCGGCGCCAGCACCGAACGCTCCAGGTCGGTCAGTTCCAGTCCTTGGTCGGCGCGGGCCGCGGCGTGCAGCAGCACGCCGGTCATCAGGTTCACCGGGCCGCGCTTGTACAGCCGCTGTGCCTTGGCCTCCTGGGCCTGTCGCAGGCCCTGCCCGGACAGCACCGCCTGCCAGCGCTCCAGGTGCCGGGTGCGCTCCTCGGCGGTGAACGCCGCTATTCCGGCCTCGCCCATGGTGGTCCTTCCGTCGCGTTGTGGTCCGGTCCTTCGGGTGCGGCCGCAAGGGGGCGCCGCATGCTGCGGACCTGTTCCGCAGAGAGCGTGCGCAGGTCTGCCAGCAATCCGTCCGTAACGTAACAAATCATGATCGAAAAGTGATCAAAAGAGTGGTTCTCTCCCTAAGCGCCTATCCAGAAGTTCTGCGCGTAACCAGGTGTGAGATCGCCGGGGCATAAGGGCGTTGACACGGGCCTCGCCGGGGGTTGGATCGAGG
>NZ_JBEXZT010000055.1:0-21045 GCF_040631275.1 Streptosporangium sp. NPDC020145
ATCAACACCCCCGCCGGGCGCCGCGGGGGGGGGCGCGGGGCTTTTTTTTTGGGGGCGCCGACGGCGCCGCGGGCTTGGGCGCTTTCGAGTCGGTGTCTTCCCTCGTCACTCCGTCGCTTCGCTCCTGCGTTCCTCAGTCCAGACACCGACGCGCCCAAGCCGAAACTCCTCACGCACGGCACCGGTAAACCCAAGCTGTGTCTCTTTGCTCCGCCTTCGGCGTCGCGGGTCCGGGCGCCCTGCCTCTATGCTCCGCCTTCGGAGTCGCGGGTCCGGGCGCTTCGAGCCAACGCTTTCCCTCGTCACTCATCCGCTGCGCTCCTTCGCTCCTCAGTCCAAGCGTCGGCGCGCCCGAACCGTGTTTCTTTGCGCCGCCTTCGGCGCCGCAGGCTTGGGCGCTTTCGAGTCGGCGCTTTCCCTCGTCACTCCGTCGCTTCGCTCCTGCGTTCCTCAGTCCAAGCACCGACGCGCCCAAGCCGGACACTCCTCACACTTGGCGCCGGTAAGGCCAAACCCCTTACACCTGGCACCGGTACCCCGAACTCTTCACGCTTGGGGTTGGTGCGTATGGACCGAAACTTCTTGCGTGTGGGGGTTGGTAAGGCGCGGGCCGAAACTTCTCGTGTACGGCGTCGGCGTCTGAACTGAGGTCTCTCGTCCGTGGCGCCGGATGTGTCCGGATCGGAATCCCTGCTGATCGGCGGGTGGGTTGTCACCGGGTGTGCGCGGTCGCGTGGTGCGGTTCGGCGGGGGCGAAGGGCGAGAGCTTCTCACCCGGCCGGAGGTGGACAGGCCGGGTGGCGGGATCCAAGTTCGAGGGTTACCCCTTGGTGGCCGACCAGGCGGCTTCGATCATTTGGAAGATCTCGTCCACGGCGGCTTCCGGGTCGGGGGCCTCGCGGGCCAGCGCGTAGGCGTCGACCACGAACCTCGCGATCGTCCGGCAGGCCGTGGTGGTGCGTGCCAGGTCGGGATCGGCGGCGATGGCCGTCGCCAGGGACTCCGCGTGGCGCAGCCTCATCGACTCCTCGTACTCCCGCAGGGCGGGCGTCTTGTCGATCATGCCCCAGATCGGGGTGCCGCTGTTCGACGCGCAGTGGCGCACCATGGCCCGGATCTCGCGGCGCAGCGCGGGGATGAGCGGCTCCTGCGGCGCCCGGTCGGTGACCGCCTGCCTGAGGCGTCGCTCGAAGTCCTCGTCCTGCCCGAACACCAGGGCCTCTTTCGAGGCGAAGTGCGAGAAGACCGTGGTGACGGCCACGTCGGCCTCGGCCGCCACGTCCCGGATGCCCACCGCGTCGTATCCACGCTCCAGGAAGAGACGCAGGGCGGTTTCGGCGATCTTCTGGCGGGTCGCGGCCTTCTTGCGCTCGCGGCGCCCGGACGGCACGGTCATGCCATGATGCTATCAGATACGAAATAACAACGGTTTCAAAACACTAACCGTTAGTGCTACGGTCGGCGGCATGAGGAAAGTGAGCTTCGCCGTGTTCGGCGGCCCGGACGTCCTGCGACTCGTGGACGCCGAGGAGCCCCACGCGGGACATGGGAAGATACGCGTCGCCGTACGGGCGGCGGGGGTGAACCCCGTCGACTGGCGGATTCGCGAAGGCCAGTTCCAGAAGGCCCGTCCGATCGAGTTGCCCGCCGGGGTCGGGCTGGACGCCTCCGGGGTGGTGGACGAGGTCGGCGCGGGTGTCGAAGGGGTCAAGGTCGGTGACCACGTGTTCGGCGAGGGTTCGAGCACCTACGCCGAGTTCGCCGTGCTGTCGGCCTGGGCCCCGATGCCCGAGGGACTGACGTTCGAGGAGGCGGCCGGATACCCCTCCGTGGTGGAGACCGCGCTGCGCGTCATCGACCAGGTCGGTGTACGGCCCGGGCAGACGCTGCTGGTCAGCGGCGCCTCCGGCGGAGTCGGATCGGCGGTGCTGCAGATCGCCCGTGACCGTGGCATCACGGTGATCGGCACAGCCGGGGCCGCGAACCAGGACTACCTACGCGGCCTGGGCGCCGTCCCCACGACGTACGGCGAGGGCTGGGTCGAGCGGGTGCGACGGCTCGGTCGTGTCGACGCGGCTCTCGACCTGGCCGGCTCCGGCGTGATCCGCGAACTCGTCGAACTGACCGGGGATCCGCAGAAGGTGATCTCCATCGCCGATCTCGGCGCGCCGGAGTTCGGCGTCCGGTTCTCCGGCGTGGCCGGAAGCGTGCCGGACGCGCTCGCCGAGGCCGCCGACCTCATCTCCCGGGGGAAACTCCACATCCCCGTCGAGAAGTCGTACACCCTCGCCGAAGCGGCGGCGGCACACACCGACAGCCAGGCCGGTCACACCCGCGGACGCCGGGTCATCGTCGTCTGAACCCTCTCCTTCGGGGGCCGGTTCAGTCCGGGTCCGGGGAGAGGACCAGGTCGTGGTCGGGGGCGGCCGAGCGCAGGCGCCAGTCCTCTCCTTGTTCCTGGTGGCGGCAGAACTCGGCGAAGCGGCCACCGGCCGCGCGTAGTTCCGCCGGGGTTCCCTGTTCGACGATCGCGCCGTCCTCGACGAAGAGCACCCGGTCCGCGTGGCGGATGCCGCCCAGGCGGTGGGCGACGATGACACGGGTGCGTCGCCGTACGTCCTGGCTCAGCGCCTGGGCCACGGCGGCCTCGTTCTCGGTGTCCAGGGCGCTGGTCGCCTCGTCGATCAACAGGATCGGCGCCAGTTTGAGCAGGGCGCGGGCGATGCTGACGCGCTGCCGTTCACCGCCGGAGAGGGCGGCCCCGGCCTCGCCAACGTCCGTACGCTCCCCGTCGGGCAGCCGCCCGACGATCTCGTCCACCTGGGCGAGCCGCATGACCTGCGCGACCTGTGCCGGTTCGGCGTCCGGGTCACCGGCGAGGACGTTGTCGCGGATGGTCCCGCCGAACAGGTACGGATGCTGGAAGACCATGCTGGACAGCCGCTGCCTGGTGGCCGGGTCGAGCCCGGAGACGTCCTGGCCGTCGATGAGGACGCGTCCCCGTGAGGCCTCGTGGAAGCCCGCGACGAGCGACAGGATCGTGCTCTTCCCCGAGCCGGAGGGGCCGACGACGGCCGTGGTCGTCCCCGGTTCGAGGCTGAAGGACAGGTCCCTGAGCACCTCGTCGTCGCCGTAGCCGAAGCCCACCCCCTGGAACTCGACGCGCGGCGCGTCCCGGCCGGGGGCCGAAGCGGCGGCTGAAACAGGGGGTGCCGGGGCGTCGAGGATGGCGCGCAGGGTGTCGAGGGTGCCCCGGACGGACTCGATCGCGGGTGCCAGCTCGCTGATCACGGTGAAGGGTTCGAGGAACCGTACGGCCACCACGACGAGCGCGACCGCCTCCGGGGCGCCGAGGCCTCCGTCGAGGTAGAGCAGGGTGACGGCTCCGGCGAGCGCGACCAGCGCCACCTGACCGGCCAGGCCGAACAGCAGTTGCCCGGGGATCTGCAGCAGCACCAGGCGCAACGCCGTACCGCGCTGCGCGACGGCGGCGGCTCCCGCGCCGTTACGGGCCGGTTCGACCCTGCGGGCGGCGCGCAGTGCCTGCTGGGTGCGGGCGAACTCCAGGACGCGCTCGGTCAGCGCGCTGTGCGCGGCCGTGTCGGCGGCGTCGGCCGCGCGGGTGATCCTGGTGGTCGCCCACAGCGCGGCCAGCAGTCCCACGACGGCGACCCAGGCGGCGGCCCCGAGCTGCCAGGCGAAGCCCGTCAGGCCGATCGCGATCACGACGGGAAGCAGGACGGCGCTCAGCAACGGGGTGAGCAGGTTGGCGACGAGCCCGACCAGTTCGGGGCCGCAGGCGGCGACGGCCTGCCTGGCGGTCGCTGTGCGTTCGGCGGTGAACCAGCCGAGCGGGATGCGGGTGAGCCGGTCGGTGAGGTCGCGTTGCACGGTGCCGAGCAGCGTGAACCCGATGTCGAAGCCGATGCGGGACACGGCCGTGTCCACGGCCCACACGAGCACGACGCTCACGGTGAGCGCGCCCAGCCACGGCAGCGCGTCGGCCGGAACCGTGGAGAACAACGCGCCGAGCAGGGGGACGAGCAGCAGGCAGCCGACTCCCCGCAGGATCGCGGAGACCACGGTGAGCAGGGCGTACCCGACCACCTTGCCCCGATCGGTCGCGGGGACGAGCCGGACGAGGGTACGGATCATCGGGACACCTCCGCCTTGGCGGGTACGCTTCCCCGGCTGTCCCACAGCCTGCGGTAACGGCCGCCGGACGCGATCAGCTCGGTGTGGGTGCCGGCCTCGGCGACGCGGCCGTGGTCGAGGACGACGATCTGGTCGGCGTCGACGACGGTGTGCAGGCGGTGCGCGACGACGAGCACCGTACGGCCTCGGGTGAGCCGGGTCAGGGCCTGCTGCACGAGGTGTTCGGACTCGGGGTCGGCGAACGCCGTCGCCTCGTCGAGGACCAGCACCGGGGTGTCGGCGAGCAGGGCACGCGCGATGGTGAGGCGCTGCCGTTCCCCGCCGGAGAGTCCGCCGTCGCCGTCCAGCACGGTCTCGTAGCCGTCGGGCAGCCGCAGGATCCGCTCGTGGATCCGCGCGTCCCGCGCCGCCGTCTCGATCTCGGCCGTGGTCGCCTCCGGCCTGGCCAGGGCGATGTTCTCCCGTACGGTTCCGTGCACGAGCTGCGCGTCCTGGAAGACGAACCCGACACGGGTGTAGAGGTCGTCACCGGACATCGCGCGGATGTCGCGTCCCCCGACGGTGACGGCGCCGGAGTCCACGTCGTGGAAGCGGGCCAGCAGTCCGGCGAGCGTCGACTTGCCCGACCCCGAGGGACCGACGAGCGCGGTGACCGTACCCGGCCGCAGGGTCAGCGAGACGTCGTGGATGACGGGTTTGCCGGGCCGGTAGCCGAAGCTC
Source organism: Streptosporangium sp. NPDC020145 (assembly GCF_040631275.1). Lineage (NCBI taxonomy): Bacteria > Bacillati > Actinomycetota > Actinomycetes > Streptosporangiales > Streptosporangiaceae > Streptosporangium > Streptosporangium sp. NPDC020145. The sequence goes on from NZ_JBEXZT010000055.1 coordinate 4,876, forward strand.
ACCCCCTCGAAGCGGACAACCCCTCGCTCCTCCTCCGGTTCCGCCGCCTCAGGCCGGACGGCCAGTTCCTTCTCGCCGAGGACGACGGCGATACGGCGGGCCGCCAGGACGCCCGCGCGGACGCCGCCCATCCCGAGGCCGATGCCCAGCAGCCGCGCGCCGAAGGTGGTGCCGAGCAGCAGGAACGGCAGCAGCGTCGCCGCCTCCATGACCCCGGAGACGACCATGGGCGTGCCGACGACCATGATCAACCACAGGAAGGTCATCGGGCGGGTGACCAGGTCGATGAACGTCTTCCTGCCGATGAACGGCCGCTGCCAGCCGTCCAGGAAGCCGATGTAGGACTCAAGCTCACGCCGGAAGGAGGAGGCCGCGACGCCGCCGAACATCCGGATCACCGGCTGTCCCGCGAAGAAGGCGGCCGACTCGTTGCCCATCCGCTCCGCCCACCGGGACGCCTCGGCGATCTTCGGGCCGCTCTGGAACATCATCGCGGCGAAGGCGAAGAGATACACGATGATCGGGACGAACAGGACGAGCGCCAGCCGCCAGTCGGTCGCGAACAGGTAGACCAGCACCGCGACCGGGGCGACGACGGCCGCGACCCCGTCGGGGATGGCGTGCGTGACCAGACCGTGCAGCTCCAGCGTGTCGTCCTGCACGAGCTTCTTGACCGCCCCGGAGCCACGCCGGGTGAACCAGCCGAGCGGCAGCCGTACGAGCTTGCCGAGCAGCCGGTGACGGACCCGCGCGCCGAACCGCGCGTCCACGACGTGCAGCCACACCATCAGCGCACCGCCCAGCAGCGCTCCGGCGCCGAAGACGACCAGGAAGGCCACGGCGGTGCCCCACAACCGGTCTTCGTCGGCCCCCACGAGCAGCAGCCGCGCCAGCTCCGCCAGCAGCACGAACGGCGCGAGCTGCACCAGCGTGACGACCCCCTGCACCACCCCGGCGACGATCATCGCGGTCTTCACCGGCGCGAGCAGCTCCTTGGCCGCCTGCGACCGCCACCGCCCAGGAACCCGCCCGTCCTGCGCCACGGAAGCCGACCCGCCAGACCGCACATCCTCCTGCCCGGTTCGCGCATCCTGTGCGGAGGAAGCCGACCCGCCGGACCGCACATCCTCCTGCCCGGTGGCCTCCCCCTCAGCAGGCCGTACGGCGGGTGCCTGCCCGGTCGCCTTCTCCTCGTCGGTACGGCGCAGCGAACCCATGGCCCTGCCGTACGTCCAGTAGGCCTGGGCGTAGGTGTCGGCCTTGGGGAAGCCGAACCTGTCACGCAGGGTCCTGCGCAGGTGCTTGAGGGAGCCCGCCTCGGTCGCCGCCCAGGCGTACCAGTTGGACCAGTCACGCTCGTCGATCGCGGCGGCCAGCGAGGTCTCGCCGTCCCTGGGCACCCACCGCACCCGCAGCCCCGGGTGGGAGGCGAGCGGGATCAGCTCGTCCTCCTCGTGCTGTTTCTCCAGGTAGAGCGCGATCTCGGCGTCGTCGGGCAACGCGGCGACGATGCCGTTGATCGCGGGCACCGAGGCGGGGTCGCCGACCAGCAGATATCCCGCAGGCGGCTCGTCCGGTACGGCGAAGCGCGAGGAGCCGAACGACATCACCTGGACCTCGTCGCCGGGCTCGGCCCTCCTCGCCCACACGGTCGCCGGTCCCGCGGGCTCGTGCAGCACCACGTCCACGGCGAACTCGCCGGTCTCCGGCTCGCACGAGACAAGGGTGTAGGCGCGCTGATGCTCCCTGTCGGACCCGGTGGGATCGGGGAACCAGAACCGCAGCCACGCGGTGGGGCCGACGGTGACGTTCTCGAACAGGGTCGGCGCCGACATGTGGATCCGTACCATGTGCGGCGTGACCATGGACGTCCGCACCACGGTCGCCACATGGTCACGAGCCCCGAAGCCGCGCATGACGGCTCCCTGGAAACCCCGCGCGGCCATCACCGCGCCCCCTCCGTAGCCTTCATGGCCTTCAGGCCCTCGGCAGCCCGAGGCATCGGGTTCGCCATGGCCGTCGGTCTCGCCGTGCTCCCGGCGACCGTCCCACGGACCACCGCCGTCATGTCCGGCGCGTATCCCCGGCGCGGCGGCGAGGTGATCCGCCCTCCAACCCCGGTCTTCTCGATGTCGCGCACGGTGGTCCGCCCGGGACGCCCGACAACCCGCCGTTGCGACACCACCGCGCCCCCTAAGGTAAGGCTAACCTTCGTTAGGGGCATAACCTAACAGCAGCAGGACCTCCCAACCACCCCCAAACCGGAGAACCCACCACTTACATCCAGCTTTCCGGCTAATCCCTCCACAAGTCGAAGGTGACGTCGTGACACACGCACCAGCGCGGAGGGCACCTCACCGCCGGCGACAAGGTGTGCTCTGAAATCTCGGCTTCAGCCGCGCGGTCAGGTGGTCTCGCCCAACTGTTCGGCCAACCGCTCCAGGCCGCCTCTGATGAGCCGCCCGTACCCGTCGTCGTCGAGCGCGCCGACCCCCGCCCGCGCCTGCTGGAGATGCTCACGAGCGCGGTCGAAATCGCCCAGCTTGCGGTAGCACTCGCTCAGGTTCAGATGCAACGACGGATACAGACCGGCCACCGAAAGGGGTGACCCGGCCTGGGCCACCCGCTCGTCGGTGAGGAGATCGGCGGCGGCGAGCGCCCGCAGATCCCACATCAGCTCCTGCCGCACGTCGTCCTGGACGTCGGCCATCGAGTGGGCGAGGACGCAGACATGCAGCGGATCGCCCTGCTCACCGCCGATGTCATCCCAGATCCGCGCGAACATGTCGCGAGCGGCTTCGCGTTGGCCCTGGTGGTGGTGCAGCTCCACTCCCTGGCCGATCCGGGTCATCGTCGGGTCTGTGGTCACAGTGGCTCCTTCACCGTAGCGGGACGACCGCGGTCAGCCTACTTCCGCCCTTTCCGCTCCCCTGAGGGCCGATCGGACACGTGCCGCTGTCAGGCGAGGTGTCCCAGCGCCAGGGCCGCGATCACCGGGCCCATGTACAGCAGGGGGAAGACCACGGTCGAGTACGAGCGCGCCCTGAGCACGGTGACGACGGCCCCGGCGAAGTACAGCACCAGGCCGATCCCGGCCGCCACGCCGACGACCGGCACGAACAGGCCGGCCAACAGGCCCGCGGCCCCGGCGGCCTTGGCCGCGCCGAGCCAGGTCCACCACGAGCGGGGGACACCGTAGTCCATCAGCGGCTTCACGACCCATTCGGCGCGGCGCAGGAGGGAGAAGGCGGAGAAACCCACCCAGAGGGCGGCCAGGACGGTGACGACGGTGGCGGTGGTGGACATGGGGACACTCCCTGTTCGGTGCTTCTTGTGGCACCGATCCTGTGGGCCCCGGTTGATGATTCCGCGATGCGCCGACGATGCACAGCCTCCCGACCGGCCCGGCTCAAGCGACACCCCGTTCCGCCCAAGGGCCGAAACCCACTCAACGAGCGCCCCGCCCCCACGCTTTCGCACCGCCACGAACCCTTCAGGGCGATGAGCAGGCCGGTCACGGCCTTTACGGCCCGGCCAGCGGAGGCACGTCCGAAAGCCCCGCGCCCACAGCGGTGATCAGGCCCTGAACGTGGACAGGCGTGTGACGCAGAGGGCCTGTTCGGCGTCGAACTCCTCGAACGTGGTGGTGAGGTGGAAGCCGAGGCGTTCGGCGAGTTTCAGGGATCGTTTGTTCGCGGTCTGGGTCACGAGGACGACCGGCTGGTCGGGGAACTCCTCGGCCGCCGCGCGCAACGCGGCCGTCGCCGCCTCGAACGCGTACCCCGCGCCCCACGCGCCGCGCCGCAGGACATAGCCGAGGACCAGTTCCTCGCCGTCCTCGGTGACCCGCTGCGGGTGGTCGGTCCACCAGCGGGCGAGCATCAACGTCCCGATGACCTGGTTCGTCGTGTTGTCCGCGATGACGTAGTTACCCGGCCTGGTCGTCGCGCCGGAGGCCATGACCTCGTCGAAGTGCCGCTCGACCTCACCCAGAGGCCGGGGGCCACCGATGTACGCCTGGACCTCGGGATCGGTCGAGAGCTCGACGAGCCCTTCACGGTCGCCGTCGTGCAACGCCCTGCGCAGCAGGAGCCGCTCCGAGAAGACCTCCGCGACGGAAAGCGCAGGCAGCTGCTTCATGACCATGACCCTAGAACACGGCCCTTTTCCAGCACTTGCCCGCCCCAGAAGGCCGCCACGCCCTTACTCGGACGCCGCCGGCCCAGAGGAGCGTCGCCTCACCATTTCCCGACGCCAAGCATGAGGAGTTCGGGGTACCGGCGCCAAGTGTGAGGAGTGTCGGTTCGGGTGCGCCGGCGCTTGGACTGAGGAACGCAGGAGCGAAGCGACGGAGTGACGAGGGAAAGCGTCGGCTCGAAGCACCCGAACCCGCGGCGCCGAAGGCGCCGCAAAGCTACACAGCCGTCACATGGGCGTTGTGCAACGCCTCGGCCGTGGCGATCTTGTGGGCGCAGGCCACCCGTTCGATCTCCTCCGCCGGGGCGCCCATCGAGATCAGGTCGAGCATGTGCTCGTGCTCGACCACCGAACGCCGGGCCCGTCCAGGAACGTAGGTGAAGCTCGAACGCCGCATGTGGTCCAGCCGTGCCCACTCCGACTCAAGCAGATTGGCCAGGTGGTCATCCGGACAGTACTGGTAGATCGAGAAGTGGAACTGCCGGTTGAGGGCCGTGAAGGAGGTCGGGTCGAACTCCTCAAGGGCCTCGACCATGCGGGCGTTGATCTCCCGCGACTCCTCGATCTGCTCGGGCGACATGAGAGGGGCGGAGATCGCCGTGGCGTATCCCTCAAGCCGGGCCAGGACGTTGAGCGTGTGCTCGACCTGGGTCGAGTCGAAGACGGCCACGCGTGCGCCGATGTTGCGCACGACCTCGACGAGTCCTTCCGACTGCAGTCGCCGTACGGCTTCGCGCAGCGGGATCGTGCTGACTCCGGTCTCCCTGGCGAGCTGGTCCATGACCAGCCGGTAGCCGGGGCCGTACGTTCCGTCGAGGATTCGTGAACGGAGCAGCCCGTAGCTGATCTCCGCCTTCGACTCCTTGGCCTTGGCGGTCTTCTTGACCACTCTCACCGGTGTCCCCTCATCTTTAACCCTGGGCCGCTGCCCTGGTGGGCGCCCGCCCCGTTGGTGATCACCGGCTCAGCGCCCTCACGACGATGCCACGGAACTCGGCACCCGTGAGCGCGCCGAAGTGGTCGCCCGGGACGGTGAGCAGCTCCGCTCCGTCTACCAGACCGACGATACGCTCGATTCCGTTCGTCATCATGTCGTCTTGGCCGACGACGAAGACCGGCGGGGTCTGGCCGGGCCATCCCTTCGGGTCGAACGGGCTCCCGGCCAGGCCTTCGACGACGAGCGCGAGACCCGGCGCCCGCTCGGGGCCACGGGAGCCGACCATCCCGGCGATCATCCCGGTGAAGGGGTCCTCGGGCTGCACGCCCTCGGCGACGGCCTTGTGGAGGGCGGCGATGTCCACCATGGTGAAGGGCTCGACGGGGCTGAGCCCGCCGAGTACGGCCCGGCGCACGCGCTCCGGAGCCGCCTCGGCGACCGCCCAGCTGAGCCTGGCGCCCAGCGAGTAGCCCGCGATGTCGAACGTCTCGACGCCCGCCTCGTCCAGCACGGCCAGGATGTCGCGCGCCTGCGCCGGGGCGCCCGCCTCCTCGGCGGAGTCGGAGGCGGGGCTGGCGCCGTGGGCGCGCAGGTCGACCACGACGGCGGTGCGCCCGGCGTCGTTCAGCGCGGCGACGGTGCCCGGTGCGACCCAGTCGGTCTCGCCGTCGGAGGCGATGCCGTGCAGGAGGAGCACGGGGGGCAGGTCGACGGGGTGGTCAGAGGGGAAAACACGGGAGGCCAAGCCCTGTCGGTCCTGCATTGGTCGCGTACTCCTCGAAGAGTCTTTCACATACGATTTCTTATCGTACTGCACGTCTCCGATCTCCGCCGGAAGACGTCCGTACCCCTGGGGATCAGGAGACCTCGGCGGGCAGGGGGAAGTCGACGACCACCTGGCCGGTGCCGCTGCTGCCGAAGTACGGACAGAGCTGCTCGCCGTTGCCGGTGTAATTCTCCCAGCCGAGCAGACCGAAGAGCATGGCCGTGTCGGCCATGGCACCCTCTCCCGTGCAGCGCTTGTTGTAGTCGGGCAGCATCTCCAGGAACTCGGCCGTACGGCCCTGCGTCCACATGTCGAGGACGCTGATGTCCACCTGCCGGTTGATCTCGCTGCTCACGTCGTCGAGCATCGACTCGGCGATCTCGTTGGCCGGGAAGGCGTGCGACAGCGAGCCACTGGCCAGGAAGGCCACTTTCCTGTCACTGCGGCGGATGGCCCGCATCAGCGCCTCGCCGATCCTGCGGTTCTCCTCGATCGTGGAGTACATGTTGCAGCCGATCGGCAGCACCCGGATCGAGGAGTCCTTGTTCATGAAGTACATCGGCACGAGAGTGGCGTACTCAAGGCCGAGGTCGTTGTAGTCGTGGACGCGTGCCTTCTGCCCGCCCGCGACGATCTCCTCACGGACCAGTTCGGCCAGCTCGGGGTCGCCCTGGTAGTCGTAGGCCAGGTCGTGGATGAAGTGCGGCAGCTCGTGGCTGACGTAGGTGGCCTGGTGGCGTTCCTTGCCGTTGAGGTGGAAGCCGATGCTGTTCAGCCAGTGGGTGTCGGCGACCAGGAAGGTGTCGGCCCCACGCTCGTGGGCCCGCCTGCCGATCTCCGTGAGTGCCAGCTCGGCGTTCCTCCGGATGCCGAAGTGCTTACCGGGCTGAATCGACAGCCAGATCGACGGCACATGCGTGATCTTGGCCGCCATGACGAGCTCTCCCATCACGACCCTCCCAGGTGTGTCCAGACGCCCTTGACTTCTGTATAGGCGACGATGGCGTACGGTCCCATCCCCCGGTCGTGGCCGCTGGTCGCGGCATCCGGGACATGGATCATGTCGGTGAGGACGGCTCCGGCCCTGTCCCCGGCCGTCGTGCGGTGGGGGGTGGACAGGTCCCTGGTTCGGACGAAGGCCGTGGCGAAGGTCGCGGGGCCGTACTCCGAGGTGCTGGCACGATCCACGATGTCGTGGGGGGCACCGGGGTCGTTCTCAGACAGTATCCGGACGATCGGCCGGTGTGTCCTCCGGGGCGTCACCGCCCGAACGCGGGCCGTACCCGCCGCGAAGAGGCCGTCGGCGGCCGTGCGGGACACGGGAACGCGCCCGTCTCCGCTGGCCAGGTCCGTCATCTGTCGATCTCCTCGGGTCCGTCCGGTGCTCGTGTTCCCCCGCGGTGGGTCTCACAAGCCCGAACACCTCCAAATCATGTACGAATTCAAATATCTTTGTCTATAGCCCGACGTGACCTCATCGCGTATCATGCATGATGTCGTATACGATTTAACTCAGGGAGGTGGCCGTGGATCACCCGCTCGGCCTGACGCCAGGAAAGATCATCGCGGTCCATCTCAACTACCGCAGCCGAGCGGCCGAGCGTGGGCGTACCCCGGCGGTCCCCTCCTACTTTCTCAAGCCCGCCTCCTCACTGTCCTGGTCGGGTCGGCCCGTCGTCCGGCCCGCGGGCTGTGAGCTGATGGCCTTCGAGGGTGAGATCGCCATCATCATCGGCACCCGGGCCCACCGGGTCTCCCCCGAGGAGGCGCTCGGCCACGTGGCCGGTTACGCCGCCGCCAACGACTTCGGGGTCTACGACTTCAAGCACGCCGACCTCGGCTCCAACCTCCGCGCCAAGGGCCAGGACGGCTACACGCCGATCGGCCCGGCCATCCTCAAGACGGACGACCCGTCGAAGCTGTGGCTGCGCACCTACGTCAACGGGGACCTGGTCCAGGAGGCGTGCGCCGACGAGCTGCTGTTCGGCTTCGACCTGCTGATCGCCGACCTGTCCCGGCTGATGACGCTCGAACCCGGTGACATCATCCTGGCCGGCACCCCCGCGGGATCGACCGTCGTGCAGCCCGGCGACGTGGTCGAGGTCGAGCTTGAGGACACCGGCAGGCTCCGCAACGAGGTCGTCGCCGACGAGGGCCCCCTGCCCCCCTACGGCGTGCAGCCCAAGGTCACCGACCAGCTCAAGGCCGCCGCGTACGGCTCGACCCCCGTCCCCGGCGCCGAGAAGGCGGGCGTCCTCGACGAGGATCTCATCGCGGCCCTGAAGTCCGTCTCCACCGCGACGATCTCCTCCCAGCTGCGCAAGCGGGGCATCGACCACCACTTCATCGAGGGCGTCAAGCCCGCCAGGCCCGACCTGCGCATGGTGGGCGTCGCCAGGACGCTCCGCTACCTCCCGCTGCGTGAGGACGTCTTCGCCGAGATCGGCAACGGCATGAACGCGCAGAAGCGCACCGTCGAGGAGATCCAGCCGGGTGAGGTCCTGGTCATCAGCGCCAGGGGCAACCACGGCGCGGGCACGCTGGGCGACATCCTCGCGCTGCGCGCCCTGCGCCGCGGCGCCGTCGGCGTGATCACCGACGGCGGCCTGCGGGACAGCCCCTCCTTCTCCAGCCTGGACATGCCCTCCTACTACGGGGTCGCGCACGCGGCCGTGCTCGGGCGCAGGCACGTCCCGATGGACTCGCAGATCCCGGTGGACTGCGGCGGCGTGCTGGTCATGCCGGGTGACGTCCTGGTCGGCGACGCGGAGGGCGTTGTCGTGATCCCGCCCCGGCTGGTCGCCGAGGTCGCGCGCGACTCCGTCAAGCAGGAGAAGGAGGAGCGCTTCATCTACGAGCGAGTCGACGAGGGCGCCTCTGTCGACGGCCTCTACCCGATGAACAAGGCCTGGCGCCAGGTCTACGAGGAGCAGGCAAGCGCCGAGTGACCCTGACCCCCGCGAAGACCGACCTGTAGCAGCACAAGGAGTGATCACATGAAGTTCCGTTCGGATCCCGCGAGCATTCGCGGGTCCCTCGCCCCCGTGGTGACCCCGTTCACCGCGACGGGCGAGCTCGACCTCGACTCGCTGCGTGCCCTGGTCCGCTGGCAGCTCGACCAGGGCTCCCACGGCATCTCGATCGGCGGCTCGACCGGTGAGCCCGGCGCGCAGAGCGTCGACGAGCGGATCGCCGCGATGGCCGCCGTCGCCGAGGAGACCGCCGACCGCGTGCCGTTCCTGCCGGGCACCGGCTCCGCCAAGCTCGACGAGACCATGCGCCTGACCGCGGAGGCCGAGCGTCTCGGCGCCGACGCCGCCCTCGTCATCACCCCGTACTACGCGCGTCCCACCCAGGAGGCGCTCTACAGCTGGTACTCCACGGTCGCCAAGGAGTTCCCCAGCCTGCCGATCGTCATCTACAACGTCCCGTCGCGGACCGCGGTCGACATCGCCCCCGAGACGGTGGCCAGGCTCCGCCGCGACCACGACAACGTCGTGGGCATCAAGGAGACCACCAAGGACTTCGAGCACTTCTCCCAGGTGCTCCACAAGTGCGGCCGTGACTTCCTGATGTGGTCGGGCATCGAGCTGCTCTGCCTGCCGCTGCTCGCGATCGGCGGCGTCGGCTTCGTCAGCGCGGTCGCCAACCTGGCCCCGGCCTCCGTCGCGAAGATGTACACCGCCTATGTCGAGGGTGACCACAAGACCGCCCTCGACCTGCACTACGCCCTGCACCCCCTGGTCGAGCTGCTGTTCGTCGAAACGAACCCCGCCCCTGCCAAGTGGGTCCTGGAACAACGCGGTCTGATCGCCTCCGGTCATGTCCGCCCGCCTCTGATCACGCCCACCGACGCGGGGATCAAGCGGATCAACGAACTGCTGGCCCAGAGTGAGGGAGTGGCTTGATGAACCTGCAGCACTACATCGGCGGGGAACATGTCCCCAGCGTCTCCGGCGCGACGTTCACCGCCCTTGAGCCCGCGACCAACGAGGAGTACCTGACGGTCTCCGCCGGTCAGGCCGAGGACATCGAGGCCGCGGTCGCCGCGGCCCGCAAGGCCTTCACCGAGGGCCCGTGGCCGAAGATGCCGGCCCAGCAGCGCGCCGGCGTCCTGCGCAAGATCGCCGACGCGATCGAGAAGCGGGACGACGAGATCGCCTCCCTGGAGTGCCGGGACACCGGTCTGCCGATCACCCAGGCCCGTGGCCAGGCCCACCGCGCCGCGCAGAACTTCCGGTTCTTCGCCGACGTCATCACCACCCTGGGTGAGGACGTCTACCGCGTCGCCTCCGCCCAGCTGAACTACGTGATCCGCAAGCCCATCGGCGTCGCGGGCCTGATCACCCCGTGGAACACCCCGTTCATGCTGGAGACCTGGAAGCTGGCGCCCGCGCTCGCGGCCGGCTGCCCGGTCATCCTGAAGCCCGCCGAGTGGTCCCCGCTGTCGGCCAGCCTCCTTCCGGCCATCATGGAGGAGGCGGGCGTGCCCGCCGGTGTGTTCAACATCGTGCACGGCATCGGTGAGGAGGCGGGCGCCGCCTTGGTCGCCCACCCCGACGTGCCGATCATCTCCTTCACCGGTGAGACCACCACCGGCCAGATCATCATGCGCAACGCCGCGGACAACCTGAAGACGCTGTCGATGGAGCTCGGCGGCAAGTCCCCGCTGATCGTGTTCGACGACGCCGACCTCGACCGCGCGCTCGACGCCGCCGTCTTCGGTGTCTTCTCCCTGAACGGCGAGCGCTGCACGGCCAGCTCCCGCGTTCTGGTCCAGGACACCGTCTACGAGGAGTTCGTCCAGCGCTTCGCCGAGCGCGCCTCCCGCGTGAAGGTCGGCGCCCCGGACGACCCGGCGACCGAGCTGGGCGCGCTGGTCCACCCCGAGCACTACGCCCGGGTCATGGAGTACGTCCAGATCGGCATCGACGAGGGCGCCCGTCTGGTCGCCGGTGGCTCGCGCCCCGACAGCCTGCCGGTCGGCAACTTCCTGTCGGCCACGGTGTTCGCGGACGTCTCGCCGAAGATGCGGATCTTCCAGGAGGAGATCTTCGGCCCGGTCGTGTGCGTCACGCCGTTCTCCACCGAGGAGGAGGCGCTGGAGCTGGCCAACGACACCCGGTACGGCCTGGCCGCCTACCTGTGGACGAACAACCTGCGCCGCACGCACAGGCTCGCCCAGCAGATCGAGTCGGGCATGCTCTGGGTCAACTCCCAGAACGTCCGTGACCTGCGCACCCCGTTCGGCGGCGTCAAGGCCAGTGGCCTCGGCCGTGAGGGCGGCAAGCACAGCATCGACGTCTACACCGAGTCGCACATCGTGCACGTGGCGACCGAGGACCTGCCGATCTCCCGGTTCGGCGTCTCCTGACCCTTCTCCGGTCCGGCGCCCCTGGTCCGGACCGTTCCCGCCGGGCCGTACCCGGTCCGGCGGGTCGTGGTCCTTCCGGCCTCCTGCCGGCCGGGAGGGCCACGGCCGGTTCCTCCGGCGTCAGAAACCGACGGAGTTCACCATGCTCCGCAGGAGTTTCAGCGCGGCCTCCGAGGAGCCGCCGGGCTTGGCGCTGTACATCAGCACGCGGTGGCCCGAGTCGTCCGGCAGGTGCAGGACCTCGAACTCCAGGGTGAGGTCGCCGACCTCCGGGTGCTGGAAGCGCTTGGTGCCGGAGGCGCAGGTCGCCACCGGATGCCGGGACCACGTGGCGGCGAACTCCGGGCTCTTCATGGACAGCTCGCCGATCAGCTCCGCCAGCTCGCGGTCGTCCTGGTAGCGGCCGGCCACGACTCTGAGCGAGGCCACCGCGCGGATCGCCTCCTCCTCCCAGTGGACGTGGAGGTTGCGGTGGTGCGGGTCGAGGAAGAGCATCCGGGCCAGGTTCGGCCGGTCCGCGATCCGGTCGGGGGCGTCGAAGGCGTGGTGCCCGGCGAGAAGCAGGTGTCCGAGCCTGTTCCAGGCGAGCACCTCGTTGCGCCGCCCCAGCACCACGGCGGGAACCTCACCCATGGCGTCGATGAGCTGGCGGGTGCCGGGCCGTACCATGGCGGGCCTGGCGGGTCTGCGGCGTTTGGCGGGGACCGGCCTGGCGAGGTCGTGCAGGTGGGCGCGTTCGTCCTCGTTCAGGTCGAGCGCGCGGGCCAGGGAGTCGATGACGGCCTCCGAGGCGTTGGCGCTCTGCCCCTGCTCCAGCCGGGTGTAGTAGGTGGCGCTGACACCGGCGAGCTGGGCCAGCTCCTCCCGGCGAAGGCCCGGCACGCGGCGCCTGCCGTAGGAGGCGACGCCCACGTCCTCGGGCTTGAGCCTGCTTCGTCTCGTGCGGAGAAACTCCCCGAGTGCCGTGATGTCCTGCATGAAGTCCATGGTGCCCGGTTTATCCGGGCCGTGCCTGTCCCTGCCGGTGCCAGGCAACCGGTGGGTAGGAGCTTCTGAGGCCTGGTTGCCGATCCCGGTCCGATCGATGGTGGTGAACCGAAAGCGGAAAGCCACCAGCGAGAACGGACCCTCGACGTGTCAAGCGTGGACCAACGGACCCGGCCCAGGATGACGACCAAGCAGCGGCTCACTCTGACCCTGCTGCTGAGCGCGAGCTTCACCCTCGCGGTCGACTTCTCGATTCTCAACGTCGCCCTGCCGGAGATCGGGGAGAGCGTCGGTTTCTCCCTGCGGAACCTGCAGTGGATCGCCACCGCCTTCGCGCTCTGCGCCGCGGGGTTCACCCTGCTGTTCGGGCGCTTCGCCGACCTCTTCGGACGGCGCAGGCTCTTCCTGTCCGGCATGGCGCTGCTCGGCGTCGCGTCCCTGGCCGGTGGCCTGGCGACCTCTCCCGAACCGCTGCTGATCGCCCGTGTCGCCCAGGGTCTGGCCACCGCAGCCGTCACTCCGGCGGCGCTCTCCCTGCTGACGACCGCCTTCCCCGAGGGGCCGCTGCGGGAGCGGGCGCTCGGCCTGAACGGCGCCCTCATGGCCGCGGGCTTCACCACCGGGGCGATCCTGGGCGGCGTCCTCACCGACCTGCTCAGCTGGCGGTGGGCGTTCTTCGTCAACGTGCCGGTCGCGATCGTCGTGCTCGTCCTGGCCCCGTCCACGCTCACCGAGACCCGGCCTGCGGAACGGCCCAAACTCGACCCGCTGGGGGCCGTCGCGGTCACCTCGGGCCTGCTGGCCCTGATCTACGGACTCACCACGGCGGGCGAGCGTTCCTGGACCGACCCGGCCGTGCTGGGCGCCCTGGGCGCCGGCGTGCTGCTCCTGGCCGCCTTCTGGGTGATCGAGAAGCGTGTCGCCGCGCCGCTGGTGCCGGTCGCGATCCTGAAGCGGCGCAGTGTCGGCCTGGGCAACGTCGCCGGGCTGCTGGCCTTCGCGACGGAGACCTCCCTGGTCTTCCTGCTCACCCTCTACCTGCAGAAGGTCCTCGGCTACTCCCCGCTGGGCGCCGGTCTGGCCTTCGCCGTCCTCGGCGTGGGCACCGTACTGGGCGGGATCGTCGGCCCGAAGGTCATCGGCAGGATCGGCAGCGCCAGGGCCGTCGTCGTGGGACTCGTCGTCCAGGCGGCCTCGACCCTTCCGCTCGCCCTGCTCGGGCCGGAGCCCGGCTGGATCGCCCTGCTTCTCGTGGCGACCTTCGCCGGTGGGGTGGCCAACCTGGTCGCGATCGTCGGGTTCATGGTCACCGCGACCTCCGGGCTTCCCGACGGGGAGCAGGGGCTGGCGACGGGCCTGGCCACGATGAGCCAGCAGGTCGGGATCACCATGGGCATCCCGGTCATGAGCGCCGTCGTCGCGGCCTACGTCCACGCCCAGGGTGGGGAGAGCGTCAGGAACGTGCTCGGCGGGGTGAGCGTCGCGATCGTCGTCAACGCCGTCCTCTGCCTGGTCACGGCGGTGGTGGTCGCCCTCTTCCTACGAGTCCCTACGAACCCGAGGCGGCCTGCCGTCTGACCCGTACGGTGCCCGGCGTTGGCCGCCGGGCACCGTACGGGCGTCGAGGATCAGCCGAACGCCAGGGTCGGCAGGTCGACGGCCATGGCGCCGCCGTCGGCGACGATCACGGAACCGGTCATGATGGCCGACTCGGCGGAGCCGAGGAACAGGCAGATGTCGGCGATCTCCTCGGAGGTGGCCGGGCGGCGCAGCGGGACGTCCTTGGTGACCAGGTCGTAGGCCTCGTCACGGGTGATGGCGTCGCGGGCGGCGAGCTCGTCCATCTGGTGGTCGGCCATCGGGGTGCGCACCCAGCCGGGACACAGGCAGTTCACCCGCACGCCCTTGGGGCCGTAGTCGCGGGCCAGGGACTTGGTCAGCCCCACCAGCGCGTGCTTGGTCGTGACATATCCGCATACGTTGGGTCCGGCGGCCAGACCCGCGATCGAGGAGACGATCACGATGCTTCCCTGGCTCTCGATCAGCGCGGGCAGCGTCTCCCGGCAGGTCACGAAGCAGCTGTTGAGGTTGGCGTCGAGGCTGAGCCCCCACGACTCGTCGTCGGTGTCCGCGACCCCGGAACCCCCGTGTCCACCGGCGTTCGCGACGACGATGTCGAGCGAGCCGAAGCGCTCACGCGCCAGGTCCGCCGCCGCCCTCATCTGGGCGGCGTCCGTCGCGTCGGCGGCGAAGGCCACGGCCGCGTCTCCGAGCGGAGTGGCGACCTCGGTAAGGAGCGCCTCTCTCCGACCGGTCAGAACGACTCTGGCGCCCTCTTCCACGTACCTTCGGGTGACAGCCGCGCCGATTCCCGTACCGGCCCCGGTGACCAGGGCGACCTTACCTTTTAGCCTCATCGGCCTACTCCTTTGCAGCTAGAAGCTATATGATTTCATAGATAACTTCGCGTAGGAAGGAGTCGTAGTGACCGCCGAAGTAGACCGGCCAGACGGCTGGAAGAACATGGACGACTTCGCCGCCGGGATCGACACCAACCGAATTCCGGTCTCCGACGTCCTCGCCGGCACCGAGGTGAGCCTGACGTTCGACGACGGGACCACGACCACCCTTTCCTTCAAGGACGCGCACAGCGTGAACGTCGACGGCGGTGCCGCCGACTGGTACGAGGCGATCGCCGTACGCGACGATCTCTTCTTCGTTCACTGGACCCAGGCCTCGCAGCCCCGTGAGGCGTACGTCGTCGTCCTGCACACCGCGACCGGGCGCGCCCTGCGCATCGTCTCCATCGTCGCTGAGGAGCGGACCCCCGGCGAGCCTCAGGTCTCCCAGACCTTCACCCCCGGAACCATCGACGGTCGTGAGGTCACGGGCGAGGCGCCCGCACCCACTCGTGACCTGATCGGCAGGCGGGCGCTGTACCGTTACAGCCCGAACCACCTCTACGAACACGTCTACCTCAGTTCCGAACGCTACGCCTGGCAGTGCCTCGTCGGCGAGCAGCGCGGCCACGGTGACGTGGACATGGCGAGCACCTGGAAGATCGCCGAGGACGTCTACGTCTTCACCTTCAGGGAGTTCCTCATCCCGGTGGCCGCGACCTGGCTGTACGACTGGGCCGCGCTGCGCTCGGTCGGCTCCTTCCTCGGCATCTCCGGCGAGGGTGACATCAGGAACTCCGGCGGCGGCGCCTACATCCAGCCGCTCGGCCAGGTGACCTACCCGGACGGCGGAGAGCCCGTCTGAGGACAAGCGCTGTTCAGCGAAGCGAAGTGAAGTAAGGAGAGGCAATGAGCAAGAACCTCGACGCGGTCCGCGCGTCATACGAGGCTTCGGCGGCGGGTGACGTCAACGGCATCCTGGGCCTGCTCGGCCCCGACGCCGCGTGGACCGAGATGGCCGGTTTCCCGTACGCGGGCACCTACATCGGCCCTGACGAGGTGCGCGACAAGGTCTTCGCCAGGCTCGGCGGCGAGTGGGACAACTACCAGGCGGTTCCCGAGGAGTACGTCGACGGCGGCGACACGATCGTCGTGATCGGCAACTACCGGGGCACCTACCTCGCCACCGGCAAGTACATGGACGTCCGCTTCACGCACGTGTGGCACGTCAAGGACGGCGTCGCCACGAAGTTCGAGCAGTTCACCGACACCGCGCTGGTCCAGGAGGCCCTGCGCCCGTGACACGGTGCCCATGACGCGGCGCCTGTGACAGGGCGCCCATGACGCGGCCGGTGACACACCTCGTGTCACCGGCCTTGTCACATGGCCCGCCGGGTTCGGGCCGACCGGTTACCGGCGCCATTTGACTCCGGCTTGGACGCTACACCGGGGGTACGACAACCCCTGGCCGATCGGCGCCACGTCGTTCTGCACCCGCCCACCCGGCAAA
>NZ_JBEXZT010000056.1:0-16934 GCF_040631275.1 Streptosporangium sp. NPDC020145
ACCGGGGACACCTGAGCGGCCAGCTTGCGATCCAGCTCCTCGGCGGACCCGGCCCGCACCAACAACACCTCCCCGGCGTACGGCCTGCCGGGCAGGGCGCTCCGGTAGGCGCTCCACAGGCCGGAATGCGAGCTGTGGAAGACCAGCCAGTCCGGATGAGCCGCTTGCACGGAGTTACAGGCTCGATCCGAAAACTCAGAAACTTGGCGAGGAATCCAGGTCGTCATGCCGCCCTCCCACCCGGCGAACGCCCTTCGGCCATGTCCCGGCCCTGCACCTCAGAGTCCGGACGCCTCCGCCGAGCCAGTGAAGGCGGCGCAAGCCGGATCGCCCTGATCATCTCCGCTTCCCGCATCCGCTCCTCCAGTCCCTCACCGGTAGCGTCCTCGACGATGACCGGGCGTGGGCCGTCCCAGACGGCCATGGCGTAGAAGTTGCGTCGGCCCAGACTGTAGAGAACCGTCCAGTCCGCCCACGCCAGGTCGATTCGCTCGGCCTCAGCGCGGGCCGGGCCGTCCCACACCCTTCGATAGACCGGCACGTACGGTTGGCCGTCCCGATGCCTTCCGGTCACGAAGGCACCCCCTCAACGGCGTCCCGGGCCTTCTCCTCCTGTTTCGCCACGGCCTCCCGGACCTCCTCGAAGGTGTCGGCGTCCACCGTCGGCTCCGCCCCAGCCCGCAACGCCGTACGCGGAAAGGCCCGGTTGCGGATCGCCCAGAACCGCCCGGCGTCGCTGATGATCAACCGCCACCCCGGGATCGTCGGGACGGTGGGAGCGTCGTGCATGATCTGAACCTCCGTGATCCGATCAGGGCTCTTCCTGGCGAGGTGTTCGCCGGGCGACCGGTCCTGCGAGGACATGGCGTCGGCTGTTCGGTCGGCGAGAAGACGTGCCGCTTCCACCGGATCGTCGATGGGGTGCCATATCCAGCCGCCGGGAGCACGAGACCAGCGGAGACGTTCAGGCCCGCACCATACGAGCAGGCCGCCGAGGATGAATGTGGCGTACCCGCCGGATGTCGGGACACCGTGGACGGTCGGAGCCTCACGCGGTTGCGGCACGGCCTGTTCCGGAAGCATGGAAGGACCGTAGAAGGCGGCGGAGAGACCAGGGGACACACTCTGTGACCCCTGGTTTCGGTCAGACCATCAACGCGATTTTGTCCGCCAGCTCCCGGGCACGCGGACGCAGCGGGGCAGGACCCGTCTCCACGAGTTCGACGAGCATGCGGCGGGCGTACCCGTTGTAGCGGATCGTCTCCGGTGCCGCCTGCCGGGCGAGTTCCAGGGTGCCGAGCACGGCGTCGTGATCGCGCTGAAGGCGATGCGCCCGAGCGATCTCGATCAGGTGGCGTCCCCTGCGCGGCTGGGAGGGAATGGCCGCCAGGGCCGCCCGTTCCGCCTGCCTGGCCGACTCACCACTCTGGGACAGCTCCACAGCGAGCGTGACCGCGTGCGCGTCCATGATGACCCGGGAGAAACTCGTCCACGGCTGGTAGTAGTCGCCGGGCAACCGGTCGGCGACCCGGCCTGCCTTCTCCCAGTACGACCAGGCTTCTCCGGCATTCCCGACGCGGGCAGCCGTGAACGCCAGCTCGAAGTGCAACGCGCCCCACATGGCCAGCAGGTCCACGCCCGGATCGTCCATGTACGGCTGGACGGCGGCCATGCCCTGCTTGTTGATCGCCCACGCGGCCTCGAAGTCCCCGACGTCCCGGTGAGCCTGGCCCAGGAACCACACCGCGCAGGTCAGCGCGAGCGGATCGTCAGCCTCCTGAGCTGCTGTCAACGCCCTGTCCGCGACCCGCCACAGCAGGTCCTGGGCAGGCTGGTAGGCCAGGAACATCTGGGCCAGGCCGTAGGTCTCGGCGAGGAGCGCGTTCGCGCGGCGCCGGTCCTCTCCCCGGTACATCACCGCTGCCAGCTGCACGTCACGGACCAGGTCGGGGAGAAGACGCCCCAGAGCGGTCCGATGGTCGGCGGAAGCGTGCCGGGCACGCCAGGCGGCGTCCAGACGGCCACGCAGATGACCGAGCGGCTGGACCGTCCCGGACGGGCGCAGCGGCGTCGTGTTGATGGCCTGCCGTACGGCGTCCAGCGCCGGATGGCCAGGGCCGGTGAACATGCGGACCGGCATGGACTGGTCTCCTATCAGTGCCGACAGGTCACGCACCCGCAGCGCTTCGGCGAGCTGCAGAAGGATGGGAAGACGCGGGTTCTGCTGAAGCCGTCCCGCCTCCACGCTTTTCAACCAGGAAACAGACTTTCCAACGAGGCCCGCGAGGACCTCCTGGGTCATACCGCGCCGCTCGCGCAGATATTTGATGCGTTGCCCGACAGTGAGCACCGGATCGGTGGGCTCATTACGGTCGTCATTCACCGGCCACATCCCCTTCCTGATGTTCCGACAGCTCAAGGCTAGGACGCCACCCCGTCCCATGGGAGAAGTCGGAACTTCCCGATCCCGGGCCGTACGGTGGAAAGGCTTTCTACGAAATGAACCGACGAGCTGTTCCCCGTCTTCGATCGGGCGTTCACCTCGCTGTGGGAGCGGAGCCTGCCGGTATGACCCTTGACGTCCGTACGGTCCTGCCCATCGCCGAGCAGGCCGTCACCATCGCCGCCACCCCGGCGTTCCTCACCGGCCTCCTCGACCTCATCACCGAAACCGACAAGAACGCCCCTCACCCCGTCCAACCACGCTGATCACAGTGGCGCCGGACTCGCTCCGCGATCACACGCCCATGGAACTTCTCTGACCGAACGAAGGTGCACCGTGACGCCCCAACTGCCCGCTCTCGCGCGTGACCTTGTCCGGCTGGTCGTCACGGTGATGGACGAGATCCGGCCCCGCCTCATCGAGGCCGCGCTGTCAGGTGAGCGCTCCGAGAGCCGAAACCATCGGCACGCCGGCAACTTCCTGTCCGCACACGACCTGTGGATGCACGAACGCTACCGGGACCTGCTGAGCGCGATCATCCCGTCCTATGTCTACGCCTCAGAAGAGGCCGACCCCCAGGTCATCGGGACCGACCCCGACCCGGACCTGTGCGTCCTGGTCGATCCGCTCGACACCAGCGAACTGGCCGTCCGCGCCCTGTACGGCTACACGCACGTCCTGGTCTACTCCCGCCGTCTCGCCCGCCCGATCGCGGCGGTCGTCGGCGACATCTTCCACCACCTGCAGATCTACCTCGCCGCCCGCGACGACACCGGCCACGAACACGCCTTCGTCATCACCCGGGACGGAACCCCCCACCCCCTGCGGCTGAACCGGGTAGTCCCCCTGCCGGAGGCCCTGGTCACGAACTACCTCATGAAACCCGCCGAACGCTTTCATCCCCTCACCCAGCAGGCCCGACTCCTTGAGGAACTCAGCCGCCCCTCCCCGGAAGGTGCCCGCAGGGGCCGTCTCGGAGTGGACTTCGGGTCCGTCGGACTGTGCCACGTCGCCGCAGGGCTCAGCGACGCGATGATCGAGTTCGCGAAGGGCTTCGCCGTCTGGGACCTGGCCCCCGGCCACTACATCCTCAACGCCGCCAACGGAGTGGTCCTCGACCTCCACGGCCACCCCATCCCGCTGGACTACCGCTTCGACACCCTCGCCGACATCGGCAAGGCCATGAACCAACGCCGCAGGTTCATCGCCGCCTCCAGCCTGCCCCTCGCCGAGAACATCCTCACCGCGCTACGAGAAGCCTGAACCCCGACAGGCCGACACCGCTTCGCCCTTCCCTTCGGGAGCTGATATGAAAGCGAGTGGCTTACGGAAGGGTCGTTGGACTCGACCGGACTCCAAAGATGATCAACGCTCTGACCTGCACCGCTGCACTACCGCCGGGCTGCTGCAGAAACCACGTATCCCACTTCCACAGCGTCCGGCCTGACCTGGGGCTTTACCCTCAGGTCGCTCATCACCCTGAAGGGTCCACAACGCCCCCAACCCGCCAGTAGCCACGAGCACGCCCATCGAAGGACCAGACCCCGGGTCGTGGGAAAATTTGTGCGAAAACCCCGGGGAAAGAAGCTCGCATTGTGCTCGAAGCCCTCCAGATCGGGCTAGGGTCTGTTTCCGGGTCTCTCCCCCCTTGCCATGATCGTTCGGACGGCGTCCTGTGGCGTTGTCACCTCACCCCCGCAAGAACCGCGTGGACCGCGAACGTCGCGTGAATCCCGCGGACGCGCCCAACAACCGCCGTGAGCTTCGTCTTGTGGCGTGTCCATCCGGATGGTTCCGGCTGTGGTGGAGATCCCCGAACAACCCAGGCGACGCCGACGGAAGACCGCGAAAGCGGTTCCCAGACGGATGGAGAGAAGTTGAGCAAGGCCATCAGAACGGACACGCAGTCGCCCGCATCACACACCGCCGACAGTCACGACCTGATCCGCGTGCAGGGTGCGCGGGAGAACAACCTCAAGGACGTCAGCGTCGAGATCCCCAAGCGGCGGCTGACGGTGTTCACCGGCGTCTCCGGCTCGGGCAAGAGCTCGCTGGTGTTCGGCACGATCGCCGCAGAGTCCCAGCGGTTGATCAACGAGACCTACAGCGCCTTCGTTCAGGGCTTCATGCCCACGCTGGCCCGGCCCGAGGTCGACCTCCTCGAAGGGCTGACCACGGCGATCATCGTCGACCAGGAGCGGATGGGCGCCAACTCCCGTTCCACCGTCGGCACCGCGACCGACGCCAACGCAATGTTGCGGATCGTCTTCAGCAGGCTGGGTGAGCCGAGCGCCGGGCCGTCGTTCCACTACAGCTTCAACCTGCCCGCCGGGGCCTGTCCTCGCTGTGAGGGCATGGGCAAGGTGACCGACATCGACCTGACCCAGCTCTTCGACGCGAGCAAGTCGCTCAACGAGGGCGCGATCACCATCCCCGGCTACACCCCGGACGGCTGGCTGGTGCGGGTCTTCACCTCCTCCGGCTTCATGGACCCGGACAAGCCCATCCGCGACTACAGCGAGACCGAGCTGCACGACTTCCTGTACCGCGAGCAGACCAAGGTGAAGGTCGAGAGCATGAACCTCACCTACGAGGGTCTGGTCCTCAGGGTCCAGAAGTCGTTCCTGGCCAAGGACAAGGAGGCGTTGCAGCCGCACATCCGGGCGTTCGTCGACCGGGCGGTCACCTTCACCGCCTGCCCCGAGTGCGGGGGCACCCGGCTCAACGAGGCCGCCCGTTCCTCGCGGATCAACGGCGTCAACATCGCCGACGCCTGCGCGATGCAGATCAGCGACCTGGCCAAGTGGGTACGCGGCATCGACGAGCCCTCGGTCGCGCCGCTGCTGGCCACGCTGCAGCAGACCCTCGACTCGTTCGTGGAGATCGGGCTCGGCTACCTCTCCCTCGACCGGCCCTCGGGCACGCTGTCGGGCGGTGAGGCGCAGCGCACCAAGATGATCCGTCACCTCGGCTCCTCGCTGACCGACGTCACCTACGTCTTCGACGAGCCGACGACCGGTCTGCACCCCCACGACATCCAGCGGATGAACGGCCTGCTGCTGCGGCTGCGCGACAAGGGCAACACCGTGCTCGTCGTCGAGCACAAGCCGGAGGCGATCGCGATCGCCGACCACGTCGTGGACCTCGGCCCCGGCGCCGGTACGGCGGGCGGCACCGTCTGCTTCGAGGGCACCGTGGAGGAGCTGCGGGCCAGCGGCACCCTCACCGGCCGCCACCTCGACGACCGCGCCGCCCTCAAGGAGAAGGTGCGCACGCCGAAGGGTGCCCTGGAGATCCGGGGCGCCACCTCGCACAACCTGCGCGAGGTGGACGTGGACATCCCGCTCGGGGTGCTCGTCGTGGTCACCGGTGTCGCCGGGTCGGGCAAGAGTTCGCTGGTGCACGGGTCGATCCCGGCCGGCGCGGGCGTGGTCTCGATCGACCAGGGCGCGATTCGGGGGTCGCGGCGGAGCAACCCGGCCACCTACACCGGGCTGCTCGACCCGATCCGCAAGGCGTTCGCCAAGGCCAACGGCGTCAAGCCCGCGCTGTTCAGCGCCAACTCCGAGGGCGCCTGCCCCAACTGCAACGGCGCCGGTGTCATCTACACCGACCTGGCGATGGTGGCCGGGGTGGCGACCGTCTGTGAGGAGTGCGAGGGCAAGCGCTTCCAGGCGTCGGTGCTCGACCACCACTTCGGCGGGCGGGACATCAGCCAGGTGCTCGCGATGTCGGTGAGCGAGGCCGAGAAGTTCTTCGGCTCGGGTGAGGCGCGCACTCCCGCCGCGCACGCCATCCTCAAGCGGCTCGTCGACGTCGGGCTCGGCTACATCAGCCTGGGTCAGCCGCTCACCACGCTGTCCGGCGGCGAACGGCAGCGCCTCAAGCTGGCCACCCACATGGCGGAGAAGGGCGGCGTCTACGTCCTCGACGAGCCGACGACCGGTCTGCACCTCGCCGACGTGGAGCAGTTGCTCGGTCTGCTCGACCGGCTCGTCGAGTCCGGCAAGTCGGTCATCGTCATCGAGCACCACCAGGCCGTGATGGCGCACGCCGACTGGATCATCGACCTCGGTCCCGGTGCCGGTCACGACGGCGGCCGGATCGTCTTCCAGGGCACGCCCGCCGAGCTGGTCGCCGCCCGCTCCACCCTCACCGGGGAGCACCTGGCGGCCTACGTCGGGGCCCACACGGAGTCCTGAGCGAAGGTCTGACGTGAAGCGCCGGGCGTCGTCACCGCGACGCCCGGCGCGATCGTGCCCCTGAGGTCGCCTTGGCCTCAGGGGGTCGGGGTTATGAGCACTTGGCCACCTGGCAGATCTTGGCGAGCATTGTCTGGGCGTCCTTCGTCTGGTGTGCGAAGTCTGTCTTGTCGGGGGCTCCCCACTCCCCGGATCTGGCGTAGACGACCAGCGCGTTGCCACGGCGGGTGAGAACGACCCGTTCGCCACCGACCTTGGCCTTGTTGCCCTGGTAGAGCTGTCCGGTCACGGCCAGCCCCTCGTCACCGAGGGCCAGGGGGCTGCCGGAGTACCGGTAGGCGGTCTGCGACGTCTGGATGGCGGGGCAGCGGACCAGGGCCTTGCGCACGTCGGCCAGGGCCTGGGCGGCGGCCTTCGCCGACTGGTAGAGGATGACCTGCTCGGAACGCTGGTCGGAGACCGCGACGTAGGTGACCGTACGGGCCGCGATCCTGCCGGCGGCGGCGGGCGAGCCGACGTAGCAGGGGTTCACCGCGAGCTTGGCGTCCTTGGCCTGGCTGACCGACCACATGCCGTGCACGCTCTTCTGTTCCGCGGCCTTCTCGTACAGCAGGAACCCCGGCGGAATCGCCCCCCCGGAGGCGGATGAGGACGCGAACGCGAGGGCGGGGGTCATGACAGTCGCCATGACAACAGCGAGGGTGCAGGTTGTCAGGATCTTCATGGAAGGTGAGACGTATGAGACCCCTGGGATGGTTCGCCCGATCTGTCATCAGACCGATCGGGCATGAGTCCCGCACCGGACCGCAGGTCACGACAGGTCGACCGACTGTCACACGACAGTCACTCTCACGACGGTCAGGTGACGGCGCGTCAACCGTCCACGCATTCTAAAGAATTCTTGCGAAAGGGTTCTTGTCTCATCATAATGGCGCCATGGACGAGCACCCCGCCATCACCGATCCACGCGCACTGCGTGCTCTGGCGCATCCCATCAGGCTCGCGTTGCTCGAAGCTCTCGGAGTGCTGGGCACGGCCACCGCGACACGGTGCGCGGAGGTGACCGGAGAGAGCGTCGCGAGCTGCTCGTTCCATCTGCGCACCCTCGCCGAGTACGGCTTCATCGAACGGGCTCCCTCCCATACCAGGGAGAAGCCGTGGCGGCTGGCCCAGCCCGTCCAGGCGATCGCGTCCACGGCGGAGACCACCCCGATGGGGAACGCTCTCGCGGAGGTGTTCCTCGAAAAAGAGTTCGCGCGCCTGCGTACCTGGCGTGGGCGCATGGAATCAGAGCCCGAGGAGTGGAAGAACGCGAGCCTGATCCTGGGCGCCACGCTCTGGATGACCCCGACGGAGTTGTCGGAGTTCAGGGAGTTCCTCAGGTCGATGGTCATGGGATACCTCGACAGGGTCGAGAAGGCCGAACTGCGGCCCGAGGGGGCGCGTCCGGTGAGACTGTTCATGGCCAGCAGCGCCGAGCACTACCCGGAGCCCGCCGACGACGCGGCGACCCAGGCATGAGCGCGCTGGGCGACTCCCGCTTCCGCAGGCTTCTGGCCGGTCAGTCGCTCAGCACCTTCGGCGACAGCGCACTCTACCTGTCGCTGGGCATCTGGGCCAAGGACCTGACCGGCCAGAACGCGGCGGCGGGAATGGTCTTCCTCTGCCTGTCCCTGCCGGTGGTCCTCACCCCGTTCGCGGGCCACATCGTCGACCGATTACGCCGCAAGCCGCTGCTCATCGGGGTCAACGTCGTCGCCGGACTCGGCGTGCTCGCCCTGCTGCGGGTGCACACGGTGGCCGACCTGTGGATCATCTACGCGGTCGCCCTCGGGTACGGCCTCTCCTTCATCCTGTTGCGCCCGGCCCAGGTGGGGCTGGTCAAGGAGATCCTCTCCGGTGAGGACCTCGCGGGCGCGAACGCCGCCATCCGGACGGTCGGCGAGGGCATCCGGCTGTTCAGCCCGCTGGCCGGAGCCGCCGTCTACACCGCGGTCGGCGGCCCCATGCTCGCCGTGATCGACTCGATCACCTTCGCCGTCGCGGTCGTCATCCTGCTCACCCTGCGCGTCGAGGAGTCCGCCCCGACCCCACCCCAGGAGCGCGAGCCGTTCCGGCGGGAGATCATGGCGGGGTTCCGGCAGATCACGAGCACTCCCCTGGTGGCCTTCACCACGGTCGCCGTCGCCGCAAGCTTCGCGGTGGTCGGGTTGCTGGACACGGTCGACTTCGCGGTCATCGAGTACGGCCTGGGGCGTCCCGCCTCGTTCTTCGGCGTGCTGATGTCGGTCCAGGGCGCGGGAGGCATCTGCGGCGGCCTGGCCGTCGCCGCGCTGATCCGCAGGTACGGCGAGGCCAGGTCGGTCGGCGCGGGCCTGCTGACGGTCGCCGTCGGTACGGCGCTGCTGACCACGACGAGCCTGCCGGTGGTCGTCGCGGGGTTCGCGTTGATCGGCTGCGGGGTTCCCTGGCTGGTGGTCGGCTACACGACGGCGTGGCAGCGTTCGACGCCGCAGCAGGTCCTGGGCAGGGTGGCCGCCGCGGCCGACCTGGCCACGGTCGGGCCGCAGACGCTCTCCATCGCGCTCGGCGCCGCGCTCATCGCGTCGGTCGACTACCGCGTCCTGCTGGGCGTCTGCTGCGCGGTCCTGGCCCTTTCGGGGGCCGTGCTCCTGCGCAGAGCCCCCAAGCTCGTCGCCGCCTGACGAGTCGCCGCCTGACGAGTCGCCATCTGACCTGGCGCGGGCCGGACTCCCACGACCGGCCGAGGACGGCCCTCCCCACGGCTCCGGGTGTCAGCCGTACCTCTTGACGGTCCTGCTGATCCAGTCCGCGTAGGCGGGGACGTTGACGTAGAGGCCGGGGCCCTCCGCGCAGGACGGGCTGGCGGCGCCGGGTCCCGAGGTGACGCCGATGAGTTCCCAGCGGCCGGTACGGCCCCGCCGGATCTGCGGTGAGCCGGAGTCGCCGTTGCAGGCCATGGCGTCACGTACCCGGCTGACCGTGCACAGGCGCCTGCCCGAGGCGTAGCCGGGGCCGCACTCGGAGACGGCGCCCCTGCGGGTGTCGAGTTCCTGGAGCCGTTCGGCCATCTTCCACTCGGCCGGGTTCTTGCTGAACACGGTGGTGCCGAAGCCGATGATCCTGGTCGGGGTGCCAGGGCGGCCGGGCTGTTCGGCGATCCTGACGGGTTCCTGGGTGACCGGGCGGTCCAGGCGGATCAGTGCGATGTCGTCGCGGTTGGGACCGCCCTTGAGGTTCTGCCGGAACCCGGGGTGGACCACCTTCTTCGAGATGGCGCGGACGGTGCCTCCCGAGGCGCGGTTCTCGCTGCCGACCCGGACGGTTCCCGCGGGGATGGAGCCGATCTCCGTGTTGAGGCAGTGGGCCGCGGTCACCACCCACCTCGGGTGGATCAGCGCCGCTCCGCACTGGCCGTCCTTGAGGCCCTGGGCGGGGGCGGAGATCGGGACGGACGCCATGAACGGATAGGACTCGGTGGAATCCTTGCCGTTGATGATCGCTCCGGCGCTGCCGGCCGTGGCGGCGAGGCAGGCCGTACCGGCGACGACGACGATGGCGAGACGCGACGCCACCCGGCGGGATGATTGCATGCCAAACAAAAGGGCCAGCCCTTCAGTGGGAATTAATACTGAATAAGGCTATTTATCCGCATTTGTCGGGAAAATCATGGCAGCAGGAGACCGTACGGTAGGGGCCGCCCCCTCAGCGGGGCAGGGCGAGCGTCACCAGGGCCGGGACCACCTCGCGGATCCGGCGCTCGCGCAGATGATCCACCAGCCGGGCGGCCCCGGCGGCGCCGTCCGCCATGAGACAGCCGGGGTCGAGTCTGCCCCTGGTGACGGCGGCGGCGGAGATCGCCAGCGGGGAGCGGCGCAGCTCGACCACCTGGACGTCCTGTTCCTCCGGCAGCCAGCCTCGCACCAGCTCCGGCACCGAGGCGGCGCCCTCGGGCACCTCGACGATCAGCAGCACGCGGGCCGTACCCCACGGGCGGAGCACGCCCGGCATCGCGGCGGCCACGAATCCGATGGCGTGCTCGGCGCTCATCCAGCCGACCTCGGCCTCGGCGTGGTGGTTGGGACCGGTCGGGCTGTTGAACACCAGGTGGTCGGCCAGGTCACCGACCGCCAGCCCGGAGCGCAGGTCCGCGGCCAGGAAGTCGGTCTTCTCCGCCGGGCCGACGTCGATCCCGTTGACCAGGGCGTTCACCTGGGAGTACGCGACCGCCCTCGGATTGAGGTCGACACCGACGGCCGAGGAACAGCCCTCCCGCAGCGCCAGAGCCAGAACCCCGCAGCCGCACCCGACGTCCAGGAGCCTGCCGTCGACGGGACCGAGGTTGTCCAGCAGTTCGAAACTCGACGCGTGCGGCGGCATGACCAGCGTGGACCGGCCGGCCATGGTGACCGAGGCGTCATCCCTGAACAGCTGGTCGGACAGCAGATACATGGAACGGCAGGGCGAGACGGAGACCTCCGACGTCACCGTCCCGTCCCGCTCCACGACCAGTTCGAGCCCCGCGAGCAGCCCGCGCAGCCCGGTGGGCACCACCTTCGTGTAGACGTCCCCGGGCACCTCGCCGTTGCGCACGAAGAGCTGGACCATGGCGCCCGCCGCGCTCGTCAGCAGCTCGGGGACCCGCTCGGCGGAGCAGACGGCGTAGAAGGCCGTGTTGCTCAACAGGTCCGTCGAGTCCTCGGCGGACAGAGCGGCGACCGTCGCCTCCTCGGTGAAACCCACCTCGCGCAGCGCCCCGCGGAGGGAGCGCAGAGCCTGGACGCCACGTGCCCGCGCCACCTGAGCGCCCGGTTGCCACACGACGTCACCTGCGGTGCAGACGGACCGGGAAGGAGTCCAGCCCGAAGTTGATGATGGAGGAGTTGTACTCGGGCTCGCCGAGCGGTTCGACCTCCGCCACCAGCCTGGACAACTCCGTGAACAGCACCCGCAGCTCGGTCCTGGCCAGCGGCCCGCCGATGCAGTAGTGCTCGCCCCAGCCGAAGGCGATGTGCCGGTTGGGGTGCCGGTTGAGGTCGAGGCGGTGCGGCTCGTCGAAGACGGCGGTGTCCCGGTTGGCCCCCGGCGTCCACACCACGACCCGGTCACCCGCCTGGATCCGCTGCCCGGCCAGCTCGGTGTCCGTCTTGGCCGTGCGCAGCACGTGCAGCCCGACGGAGGTCCACCGCAGCAGCTCCTCGGTGGCGAGCTTCGGGTCGGCCTTGCCGTCCAGTTCCCGCCAGGCGTCGGTGTTGCGCACCAGGGAGAGCATCGCCATCGCGGCCGTGTGCCGTACGGTCTGGATGCCGCCCACGATGATGTTGTCGCAGTTCAGCACGACCTCGTCGAGTTCGAGGTCGGCGGCGAGCGCGCTGATGACGTCGTCCCCCGGGGCGGCCTTGCGCTCCATCGCGAGCTGCAGCAGGTACGGCAGCAGCCGCTGGTGCGCGGCACGCCGTTCCGCCGGGTTGCGGCCGAGGAACGCCTGGTCGCACATCGCCACGATCTCGTCGCGGTCCTCGTCCGGGATGCCCATGAGGTCGCACATCACGGTGAGCGGGACGACCGCCCCGATGTCCTTGACGAAGTCGATCTTCTCCCTGACCAGCAGTCGTTCGATGACGCCCTCGGTCAGGTCGCGGATGCGCTCCTCAAGGCCGTTGGCGCGCCTGGCGGAGAAGAACGGCATGACCGGGTCACGGTAGGCGCGGTGCTTCGGCGGGTCGCTCAGCGCCATCATCCGCCCGGCCCCGGCGGGGGGACCGTACCCGGTGCCCAACAGCGAACCGCCCTGTGAGCTGTAGGTCTTGGCGTCACCGAGGACCGCGAGCGACTCCCGGTGGGTGAGCACCGCCCACAGGGGACCCTCCTGGCCCGACTCGTGCCGCTGGACCGCGCCTTCACCCCGGATCTCGTCGAGGATCGTGTACGCGTCATCCCTGGCCCAGAATCCGGCGTCGGTGAGGTCATAGGTGTCCAGCAGCATTGGGATTCCTTTCCGCTGTCTGGTCCGGCTCTGCTGACTCGGCCGGGTTTCCGGCGAGTTCGTGGTCGACGCGGGCGGCCAGTTCCCGCAGGGTCGGGTGGTCGAACACGGCCCGTACCGGCAGCCCGACCTCGAACCGCTCCAGCACCTCCGCCGTGACCTGCGGCGCGAGCAGCGAGTAACCGCCGACGGTGAAGAAGTCGTCGTCCGGTCCCACCTGCTCGCAGCCGATGACCTGGCACCAGATCTCCCCGAGCACGCGTTCCGTCTCGGTGCTGAACGCGACCGGTTCGACACCCCGGTCACGGGCGTCGGGGGCGTCCGGGGTGGGCAGCCGCAGCCGGTCGATCTTTCCTGTCGAGGTCAGCGGCATCTCGTCGAGCACGACGTACGCCGCCGGGATCATGTACGTGGGCAGCGACCTGGTCAGCCGCCGGTGCAGCGCGGCGACGTCGATCACCGCGTCGGGGCGCGCCTGGACGTACGCGGCCGGGCGCAGCGTCTCCGGGCTGTCGCCGTAGGTCCTGACGGCGGCCTGGGCGACCGCCGGGTCGCGGTAGAGCGCCGCCTCGATCTCCCCCAGCTCGACCCGCGCGCCCCTGATCTTGACCTGGTCGTCGATCCTTCCCGAGAAGACCAGCCCTCCGTCGGCCGTACGGCGGGCCAGGTCACCGGTGCGGTAGGTCTGCTCGGGCAGGAAGACCTGGCGTGTCTCCTCGGGCCGGTTGAGGTAGCCGTGGGCGAGGAACCCGCTGCGGACGCGGATCTCCCCGATCTCCCCGTCCGGCGCCGGCCGTCCGTCCTCGTCGGTCAGCAGGATCTCCCGTCCGGGGATGGGCCTGCCCAGCGGGATCGGATCGACGGCGTCCTGCGGCACCTGCTGCGAGGTGGCGAGGATGCACTCGGTCGGCCCGTAGAAGTTGTGCACGGCCGCCTTGGGGAAGGCGTCGCGGGCGGCCAGCACGAGCTCGGCGTGCAGCGACTCGCCGAACAGGCTCAGCGTCCGCACGCTGCCGACCGGCGCCGATCCCGCCGCGGCGTCCAGCAGGTGACGGCACAGGCTCGGCACGGTCTGCAGGTGCGTCACCTCGTGTTCGACGATCCACCGGTGGATCCTGGCCGGGTCGCCCTTGACCTCCCCCGGCGGGATGACCAGCGCGGCACCGCCGTGCACCGCCGTCATGATCTCGACGTAGGCGGCGTCGTAGGCGAGCCTGGCCCACTGGAGCATCCGCGCGCCCTGACGCGTGTCGAGTTCGGTCGAGAGCCAGCGGGTGAGCTGGTCGAGGTTGCCGGTGCGCTGCACGATGCCCTTGGGGGTGCCGGTGGAGCCCGAGGTGTAGACGACGTACTCGGTGTCCTGCGGTACGGACGTCCGCCTCGCCTCACCCGTCGCCCGCCGTACGACCGTGGCCTCGTCCCCCTCCACCTGCACGAGCGCCGTGGGGAAGGGGTCGGCGCCCGCGGGGGCGAGCACGGCGACCGGGGAGGAGTCGGCCACGATCGCCATCTGCCGCTCAAGCGGCTGGTCGGCGGTCAGCCAGGCGAACGGGGTACGCGCCCGGCGGGCGGCCAGCAGCGCCGCGACCGCGTCGGGGCCGTCGGGAACGGTGATCACCAGCACGTCACCGGGCCGCAGCCCGGCGCGGACCAGCGCCGCGCTGTACTGCGCGGCCCGCCGCTCAAGTCCTCGGTAGGTCAGCGTGCCCGACTCGGTGATGACGGCGGGGGCGTCGGCGCGGTTCATGCCACACCCGCCGAGGTGCTCAGGAAGTCGGCGACCGTCCGCGCCAGCACGGCTCCGGCCGCCTGGACCACCAGGTGGCCTCCTTCGAGGACCCGCATGCTGTACGGCCCGGTCGTGCTGCGCGCCCAGCCCGTCATCTCCTCGCCGCTCACGGTCGGGTCGTCGGTGCCGACCAGCCCGAGCACCGGGCAGTCGAGCAGCGGCTCCCACCGGTGCAGGTAGTCCTGGCACAGGTTGAGGTCGGCGCTCACGACAGAGAGGACCAGATCCCGCAGGTCAGGGTGGTTGAGCACCTCGGTCACCGTGTCGTCGATGGAGGTCAGGAAGGTCACCACGTCCTGCGTTCCCGTCGGCCCGGGTGGGCCGTTCCACAGGTGGGGCGGCAGCAGCGCGGCCAGCACGCACGCGACGGGCGGGTTCTCCGGCGACAGCTCCCTGGCCACGTTGTAGGCGACGAGCGCGCCCATGCTCTGGCCCAGCAGGGCGTACCTCCCGGTGGCGAACGGCCGCATCGCCGCGCTCACCCAGGCGACCAGCTCGTTCACGTCCGCGGCGTGCGGCGCGGTGAACCGCCCGCCCCTGCCGGGCATCCGTACGGCCCACACCTCGATCTCGGGGGGCAGTTCCCTGGCGAGATCGGCGAAGGCGGGCGCGTCCCCGCCGGCGTGCGGGAAGCAGAACAGCCGGGTCTCCGCGTTCGGTCTGGGCACCGGCACCCAGAACCAGTCGGTCACCAGCATCGGCGCCGTCATCACATTCCCCCGTTCTCCGTGGTGTCCGCGCCTGCTCCACTCCGGGTGCCCTCGTGCGTGACGCGGCGCGGGGAGACGTCGAGCTTCGAAAGCGGCAGGTCGGGATCGGCCACGACCTGGGCGAGCAAGGACTGGTAGCCGGCGAGGAGGTTCTCGGCCGAACTCCCGTCGAACAGATCGGTGCGGTAGCACAGCAGCGTCTCGACGGTCTCCGCCGCGGTGTCGAGCACGTGCAGCTCCAGGTCGAGTCTGGTGACCTGCTGACGCACCCCGTCCCACTCCTCGACCTCGATGTCGTGCCAGCGGGCCGGCTGTGCGCGGTGCGGCGTGCGCAGCAGCTGGAACCCCACCTGGACCAGTGGGTTGCACGTGGGGTCACGCGGGACGCCGAGGTGGTCGACCAGCATGTCGAAGGGGAGCGAGTCGTGTTCGAGCGCGTCGAGCGTGGCCGATCCGACCTGGGCCACCGCCTGCCGGAAGGACGGATCTCCCGACAGGTCGCCACGCAACGGGACGGTGTTGACGAAGAACCCGACGGTCGCGTGGAACTCCGGCCGCGACCGCCCCGCGACGGGGACGGCCAGGACGACGTCGTGCACCCCGGTCCACCGGGCCAGCAGCATCATGAAGGCCGTGACGGTGGTGACGAACATCGTGCTGCGCAGTTCACCGGTCAGCCCGCGCAGCCGTACGGCCAGCGGCGGCGGCACCGCGTCCGGCAGCTCACCGCCCGCGAACGTCTGCGAGACCGAACGCGGCCGGTCCGTCGGCAGAGGCAGTACGGCGGGTGCCCCGAGCAGCCGTTCCCGCCAGTGGGCGAACTCCCGCTCCAGGTACTCACCGCCCAGCAGGCCGCTCTGCCAGGCCGCGTAGTCGGCGTAACCGGCCTGCGGGACGGGCAGCTCGACCTCCTCGCCCTTCACGTACGCCGTGTACAGCTCCCCGATCTCGGCCGTGACGATCTGCACCGACCACGCGTCGATCACGATGTGGTGCATCTCCAGCAGCAGGATGTGCCGCTGTTCGCCCAGTCTCAGCAGGTTCGCCCGCACCGGGGCGGCGGCGGCCAGGTTGAAGGGCCGCGCCACCTGCGCGGCGGCGAACTCGGCGGCGTCCCCACCCTGGGCGGCCAGATCGACGTACGGCAGCGGCACCTCACCGGGGGGTTCGATCCGCGCCCCGGGACGGCCCCGCTCGGCGGGGAAACTCGTGCGCAGGGCGTCGTGCCTGGCGACCACCTCGGTCAGCGCGCGCCGCAGGACCTCGACGTCGAGGGCGCCGCGCAGCTCGTAGCCCAGGCACACGTTGTACTGCGTCGATTCCGGGTCGAACTGCTGCAGGAACCAGAGCCGGTGCTGCGCGGGAGACAGGGGAAGACGGCCGGTCTCCGCCGCGCTCCTGCGCTCAGTGCTCATCAGGGGCCGTGATTTCCGCACCGGCGGGGAGCCGCTCACCGACCCAGGTGACGAAGGCCGCGAAGTCCTCGGCGTCGTACAGGTCGCGGAGCGTCAGCTCGACCTTCAACCGGTCACGCACCAGGAACAGCAGCCGCACCGCCGCCAGCGAGTGCCCGCCCAGTGTGAAGAAGTTGTCCGCCGAGACCACGGCGGGCACCCCCAGGACCTCTTTCCAGATACCGGCGAGGGTGTCGTGGAGAGGACTGGTTCGCTGCTCGACGACGTCGCTGGTCGGTAGGGGGGTGAGGGTGTGGGGTGGGGGCAGGGCGTTGCGGTCGGTCTTGCCGTTGTGGGTGGTGGGCAGGTGGGTCAGGGGCAGGTAGGTG
>NZ_JBEXZT010000057.1:0-13627 GCF_040631275.1 Streptosporangium sp. NPDC020145
GCCCATAATCCGCTACCGCAGACACTTACCGCTTAACCTGCAGAAACAGGATCACGCGAAGGTCAGCTCATACACCACTTCGCTGGACGTGACCCCAGCGCGGGAAGTTGCCGCCGCCAGGAATACCACGACTCGGGGAAACCATGGACGAGCAGAACCAGCGGGCCGCTGCCCTGCTCTACGACGTGAATCCGCTCCGCGCCCGCTTCCAGGATCCGGTGCTTCGCCGTCATCGTCCCTCCTCGACCAGGGCTCGTCGGTCGCCCCGACTATAGGGTCGAGGGAGGTCAGGGCCCAAGTTCCTTGCCATTCCGGCAAAAGGGCGCATCAACCCGATCTTCGGCGGCTGGGTAATCACAGAGATCACATCCCGCCAGGTCCGCATCCGGCACACGGGCCTGACCGAGCACGGTCTCGGCGCATCACCTCCTGCGCGGCATCCTCAGCACCGCCGTTGCCGGTGAGCTGATCAAGAAGGCGGGCGTGGAGCACCCGGTCCTCATGGTGCCGATGGACTTCGCGCCGGCGGATGCGATGCCGCGCCTTGGTGCTCCTGGCCACTTGTGGCAGGCGATGGCTCGGCGGGTGCGCCCGTACCCAGCGACCGAGGAGCAAGATCACTTGTTCTGGCGCGACGGTGAGAATCAACCCAGAAAACAATCAAGGTCAGATCCGGAAACCGTCGATGCCCGGGCCTTCGTAAGCGGAGCGGATGAAAGGAATCGAACCGGCGCTGTCGGCTTGGGAGTCGACTGCTGGTGTCGGTGGGCTGAGCTGGGGAAACGGGGGCGCAGGTAGATGGAGTGTGCTTCCCCGTGAGTCTCCGCGAGCGACCGGGGCTCCCCGCCTGTTCTGGCGCGCATTTGACTGAGTAACCAAGATCGAGGAGCGGACGGGGCTGGTGCTCATCCTCGCCACGAGTTACCATCGAGTGCATATACTATTGATGGTATGCCTTAGTGGGGGATCGACCTGGAGCCGGAGGTGGAGTCTTGGCTGGACGGACTTTCCTTTCCGCTCTACCAGAGGGCTATGCGGAATGTAGACGACTACCTCGTCACTGGTGGCATCCCTGATGGGGATCACGTGAAGAAGCTGAAGGATGCCGAAGGTGTGCACGAGCTGCGTGTTTCTCTCGACCGTACGACCTGGCGGTTGACCTTCTGGAAGCCGGCCAACGAGGTGATCGTGGTCCTGACGGTCTTCCGCAAGACACAGGATGGGACGCAGACCGCCGACATCGCCCGAGCGATCGCTGCTAAGAAGCGGTGTGAGGCAGAGCACGACCTGACCACCACGCACGTGTTCGAGAGGAGCGCATGATGGGTCACAGCCGTTGGGAAACTTACAAGGCGAAGCGTCTGCGTGCGATGGAAGCGGATGTGCAGCCCCACCCCGAATACGAGCAGGCAGGCCGCGACCTGGAACTCGGAGACCAGCTGCGCGAGATCCGTAAGCGCCGAGGTCTGTCTCAGAAGGTCGTAGCGGAGCGCTCCGGGATGTCCCAACCCGCCCTGTCTCGCATCGAGGGAGGAGGCGGCATTCCGGATATAGCGACACTGCTGCGTCTCGGTGCGGCAATGGGGGTTCGGTTCCGCGTCGAGCTCATCGTCGACGACACCACTGAAATCGAGCCTCTAACGGTGCATCACCGACAGCTCGTGACCGCATAAGTTGCAGGCAGCCACATCGAGGCACGGTCCGTAGGCTTCCGCTGCTCCTTCCACGGTAGCGGTCTTCGACCGCGACAGGTTTGCCCCGAAGTTGTCAGCACCAGAGGAACGAGGAAGGCCCAGCTCTAGATCACATTCTTGAGCTGGGCCTTTGACGTTAGGGCGGGTAACAGGATCTCGGACCCGCGCTGTCAGCTTGGGAGCCGGCTGTGACCTTGAGGGATTGAGCTGGGAAAACAGGGGTGCAGGCAGGTAGGGAAGGGTTCTCTGTGAGTTCCCTTGAGCGACCGAGGTTTCCTACCTGTCCTGGCGCGGATCTGGCACGCGATCAAGCTTGCGAGGCTGGACAGATGCCCCGGCGTAGGACGCGATCAACGGATTTCTTCCAGTAAGTCACCAAACATAGTTGATCTCTAAGTGGGACGAAGTGTTCAAGCCTTGCGAGGTGTGAAAGTTTTATTTTATGGATAAAAGAAACTTATTTTGCAAATAAGGTATTTCATCTCATTGGTGGAGGTGTGGGGGATTTTTTGAAATGCCGTGTATGACCAAGAGGTCGTGTGCATCCCCTCTCTGGAGGAGGGGTGGATGATCATTTCCATCGAAAACATTGACCCAGGGCGCGCCCGGGAACTACTCCGCCGTAACGGAAGGAACCGCCGTCTAGACAAGGGCACCGTGGATCGGTATGCGGAGGCTATGCGGCGCGGCGAATGACAGCTGAGTCATCAAGGGTAAGAGACGACGCGCTGGTCTCCCAGTTCCACCGCGTAGTCCAAGGCTTTGGAGGTCCGGTTCGAAGAGGTCGCGTTGGCGGTGACGGTGCGGGCATGTGGAAATTGAGGTGCCAGAACCGGGCACGCACCCCTAACTTCGGCCCCATGCGCCGCGAATCCGTCCTGTTGAACGTCATCGATGTGGAAGCCACCTGCTGGGACGGACAACCGCCGCCCGGTTCTGTGAACGAGATCATCGAGATTGGTCTCACCGTCGTGGACCTGTCGGTACGGCGCCGCGTGTCCCGGCATCGTGTCTTGGTACGTCCTGTCCGGTCGGCGGTGAGTGACTTCTGCACCGAACTGACCGGCCTGACGCAGGCCGAGGTGGAACGGGGCGTCACCTTCGCCGAGGCATGCCGGATCCTCGTCGAGGAGTACGAGGCCGGGAGGCGTCCCTGGGCGAGCTGGGGCGAGTACGACCGTCGGCAATTTGCTCGGCAGAGTCAGGCCGACGGGGTGGCCTACCCGTTCGGCTATCCAACGGAACGCACCCACACCAACGCCAAGGCCGTATTCGCCGCGGCGTACGGGCTGCGCAAGAAACCCGGCATGGACCACGCTCTACAGATCGCCGGGCTGCCGCTCGAAGGACGCCATCACCGTGGCGAGGACGACGCGTGGAACATCGCGGCACTCGTTCTCGACCTGTTGGGCCGTGGGGCGTGGCCGGTCACGGCCACAGTCGTCTAGAGAAGCGCCTCGACCTGACACCGAGCCCAAAGACGCATCGGTGACCCTCGGGCCGCCCAAGTCCGCTGCCGGGCCGTACGGTGGCCCTGCCCGAGCGAAGCTTCACACCCACGTGGACAAGTAGTCGGAGACGGTGACGAGGCATTCGTCTTCCTCGCGACGGAAGGGAACCGCCGGTCGACCTTCGCCCGGTCGTGGGCCAGGAAGCTCAAGAAGGGGCCCTGACCGGAGTCCCTTCCATGATTCGCGTCACACGGACAACGGTTCGCCTCCCAGCCGGGTGCGACGCTGCGGGAGCTGAGGAACCGTATGAGCCGCTTGACCACCCAGGCCACGCTCATCTACCCGCACCGAGGGAGACCGCCGATGGTACGGGCACGCTCGCTCAGGAGGTCCTCTACGAGAGAGGCCGGGGTGGATCGGACACGGAGGCTGGAAAGATCGAAAGTGGGATGCCCAGGATTTTCCGGGCAGTCGGCTTGTGGGCTGAACCTGTGTGGCTCGTGGATGCTCGGCGAGTGCCGCAAGGGGTGTGCGGTAGCCGAGCGCCGAGTGCGGGCGCCGCCGGTTGCAGAAGCCCTCGATGGAGCGGATGACCTGCTGCCTGGCCTTGGCCCGGGTGGTGAGGACGAACCGGTCCGGGCACTCGGTTTTGATCGCGGTGAAGAACGATTCGGCCATCGCGTTGTCGTGGCGGACGCCGGTGCGGCCGGTCGGGCGGTGGATCCGCCGGTTGGCGCAGTATCGGCCGGAGGTGTCGCTGGTGTGGTTCGAGCCGTGATCGGTGTGGAAGATGGCGTCCGGCTCGGCCAGGCCGGTGTCGATCGTCATGTGCGGGGCGTCTTTGACCCGTTCGGTGCGGTAGTGGCCGGCCATCGCCCAGCCGATGACGGCCTTGCTGTGGCAGTCGATGACGGTGGCCGGGTGGACGAACCCTTCCCGGGTGCGGATGTAGGTGATTCGCCGACCGGTTTGGTCCCGGCCGGGGTGCGGTGAAGTCCCGGCGGACCGGATCGGGGATGCCGCGGAAGTCGCCCTGCTGGGTGGTGGTCGGCCGGAGCACCCGTGTCTGGGCGGGGGTCGGTTCCGGCTCGCGCGTCAGTGCCCGGACCGGTTCCGCCGAGCGGTGCTGCCCGGTTCGGGGCGGTGCGGCGTGCACGCGGCGGTAGCCGTAGGTCTGGTGGCTGTCGGCGGAGATGCCGGGAATGAGCCTGTTGAGGTGCTCGCGTCGCTGGGCGGTGGGCGGGGCGGGCCGTCGGCGCCATTCGTGGTGGCCCGAGCGGGACACCTGCGGTCATCGGCACATCCGGACGATGCTGTGGGTGGCCTTCTGCGCGTCGATCAGCTCGTATGTGGCGAGCGTCATCGTGTCTCGGCGGCGAGGAAGGCGGCTGCTTTTTCAGGAACGTCAGCTTCTCGCGCAGCTCGGCGTTCTCGCGTTCCGGTGCGCGGATATGGGCGCGTTCCGGCCCGGACGGCGGCTGCTCGGTCTCGGGATGGATGGTTTTGCGCATGTTGACCCGGCTACCGAGGGTGGTGGGGTTCATGCCGAACTCGCGGGCCAATGAGACGACCGTACGGGGGCCGTCCAGCACCATGCGGACGGCTTCCTCCTTGAACTCGGCGAAAACTGCCTGCGACGTCGCGTCACGTACCTATCTCTTCCAGGCTCTCTGTCAGGTTATGCGCCTTACTGTCTGGAAATCGTTGAGCACCCCAGAGGACATTCTCGGCTTTGCCTACTTCCGCAACTCGGGCGGCTTGCGCATCGAGATCCAGAACATCAACGACGAGTCGGCCATGGATGCCTGGCTTCGTGGCAAGCCGCTCTGGGCCAGCTGGTTCGCTAAGCTTCAGCAGGACATTGCGGACTTCGTTGGCTCGTCGCAGCGGTCAGCCGACGTCGGCCGCCGCGCTGCATTTCTTGTCGTTTCCTTCTACCGCTCGTCTCCCAGGCCGTCGTGGAAACCACAAATCAATGACCAGAAACTTGCGGTTTCACCCATGAATTGGGACGTGCCCCACGTCTACTTTCGATGAAACTGGAGGCACTCCCGGCCGACTCGCCACGGCTGTCAGAGGAATGCGTCATGACACCCCTTGTGCCGATCTCAAAACCAAAGTCAGGTTGCGATCTGCTGTTCAGCTCCCTGACGGGCACCGCTGCGCAAGGCCGGATCGTAGGATGCGCCGTTCTACCCGCAGCGCCACAGCAGTATCGCGGCGAACCTCTCACCAGAGCAGCATTCTTGGCGCAGAACCCGGCCAGCCGATTCTCGGTCAGCGAGGCCGTCGAGGCGGCGGTGCGGACGATGGTGAACGCGGCGGCCTTGCGACCGTCCCGGTCGAGTACGCATACGGCGTGCTCGGTGGACGCCCAGTCGATCCCGGCGAAGAACAGTGGCGACCACTCTGTGATCTTCCCGCTTGTGGTGCACGGCAGGAGCCAGGCGGAGGCGGGGGAACCGGCAGCGGAGCGGTCACTGACCGGCGCTCTGTGGTCATCGTTTCGCGGTTCCCGGGAAACAGGGGGCGGCGGCGTCATGAGGGCCCACGAGGAGCGACCGACATAGGTCGTCGCCCCGGCTTCGCCTGGTTCCCATCACAAGCCCTGTCGAAGAGCCTGCACAGAAGAGGGTGCACCCGTGACCAACACATCCGATCTCGTTCACCTCGACCCTGCGGACCCCGCCTTCGCCGCAGACCGCTACGCGGCCTATCGGACCATCCGAGACATCTCACCGGTCATGCGCACTGTCGCGAACGGGCAGGACTCCTGGCTGGTGACCGGCTTCGCCGAGGTCGAGAAGACGCTCAAGTTCCCGACGAACACCGTGCAGCCACGCCCCGGAGAGCACCCGGCACACATCGGCGAGGGCCCCGCATCCGAGTTCTACCGGCTGTCGATGCCGTCCACCGACGCCCCCGCACACACCCGCCTGCGCAAGCTCGTGGCTCCGGCGTTCCAACCGCGGGCTGTGACCCGAATGCGATCCTGGGTGGAGGAGCTCATCATCGCCGGCCTCGACGAGCTTTCCCAGCACGACGGCGAGGTCGACTTCGTACACGACTTCGCGATGAAGGTCCCAGCGCGGATCGCCTGTCGGCTGCTGCACGCTCCCATGGAAGACGCGGGAACCGTCCTGCAGCGGGTGCCGGCCCTGAACGCCATCTTCAGCCAAAGCGACCTCACCCCGGAGCAACTCGCCGAGGCCGATGAGGTCGCACAGTTCTACTTCGACTACATCGGCGACATCGTCGACACGCTTCGCGGCAAGG
The DNA here is from genome assembly GCF_040631275.1 of Streptosporangium sp. NPDC020145. Classification (NCBI taxonomy): domain Bacteria; kingdom Bacillati; phylum Actinomycetota; class Actinomycetes; order Streptosporangiales; family Streptosporangiaceae; genus Streptosporangium; species Streptosporangium sp. NPDC020145. The sequence goes on from NZ_JBEXZT010000057.1 coordinate 6,422, forward strand.
TCGGCGACGACGACGCCGTAGGCGCTCTCATCAACGCGGAAGCGGCCGGGGACCGCCTCTCTCGAAACGAGCTCGTGGTCACCCTGGTCGGCTTCTTCGTCGCCAGCTACCACACGACGATGATGGCGATGACCAACGTGGTCAACTCCACCGCCCGCTTCCCCGACCAGTACCGGCTCCTTGCCGGTGACCCGACCCTGGCCGCTGCGACTTGGGAGGAGAACCTGCGGTTCGACACGCCCATCCACTTTCTCTGGCGTTACGCCGGCGAAGGACTGGAGCTCGACGGAATGCCTATCCCGCAGGGGTCGCACCTGCTGCTCGGCCTGGCCGCGGCGAACCGTGACCCGCGCCGCTTCGACAACCCCGACGTCTTCGACCTTTCACGCCCCGACAACCGTCACCTCTCGTTCACGGCCGGCAGCCACTACTGCATCGGAGCACCGCTCTCCCGGCTCGAAGGCGACATTCTCCTGCGCGAGCTTCCGAAGCGCCTCCCGAACCTTGAGGTGCTGGAGGAGAACCCGCCCCGGTTCCCGGACCTGATCTTCCCGACCATCACCCGGCTCACCGTCGCTCCGCAGGGTCGCTGATGCGCACCTGGTCGCGCCCGCAGGGAGAAGGTGAAGAGCCGTGGTGAGCAGGCGCTCAGGTGCGAATACGCAGGCACGTCGGCTTGCCGCGGCCCCGGAGCCCTTGGAGCACCCCCTGCTCTTGCAGATCGCTCGCTCCAGAGCTCCGCCACGTTCTGCCCTACGGGTCCCCGGCTCGTCACTCCGGACGAGTTCGACCCGAGCGATGCCCGCCTTCGGCTCCGGGCCAACGGCGAGCTTCGACAGGACAGCACCACCGCCGGCATGGTGGTCGATGTCGCCGGACTCATCTCCTCGGTCAGCGCATCGATCGCACCGCGGCCGGGGGACATCCAGCTGACCGGCACACCCCCGGGGCGCGGCTTCCAGCTGGACCTGCCCAGCTACCTTACCGACGGCGACATCGTCGAAGCGACCATCGACGGACTCGGACACACGCGCACCCACGACGCCACCGTTGCCGCGGGCTGATACACCACGCTCAGAAAGGAACTCACCTTGCCTTTGGTGACTTACCGCGGGCCGGATGGGGAAACCACCATCGACGTTCCCCCCGGCACCCGACTGATGCAAGCCGCAATCGACGGCGACGTCGACGGCATCATCGGCGAGTGCGGCGGAAACATGATGTGCGCTACCTGTCACGTCTACGTCGGGGCGTCCGACGTCGACGTTTTCCCGCCGGTGAGCGCCGACGAGGATGAGATGCTCACCTGCACCAAGGCGGAACGGCGCACAACGAGCCGGCTCAGCTGCCAGCTCCCCGCTCCCGCACACGACATCACCGTCGAACTGCCGGAGGACCAGTGATGACCGGCGCACCGATCATCATCGTGGACGCCGATTCACACCGCGCTCCTCCTGCGAGACGAAGGAGTCGAGGAGCCGATCATCTTGGTGGACACACTCCCCGGCCCAACGGCCACCACTGTCGAAGGCGTTCCCAACGGAGGATTCGGACCCGAAGCTGGAGTTCCGACGCGCAACATCACCCTGGTCAACGACCACGTCACCGGCATCGATCGAGAGGCGTTCCGGGCGCTCTCCGCCGAGGGCGCCTCGCTCGCCTACAGCCACTGGAGGTGAGGGTGGAGGCATCCTGGAGTCGGCTGAGCAAGTACGGTCCCACTTCTTCCGGCGAAGACGGTGAGCATGTCGCGGACATCCGGTTTGGCGCAGGTGCGCAGCAGGGTGAACTCCTGCTCGGTGAGAAAAATCATCTCGTCGTCGCCCTCGCCCTCGCCCTCGCCGTCGTCCAGCCGGGGCAGGCGGGTGCGGGCGGCGGGGTTGGAGACGCGGATGGGCGAGGTGGCCTCGACCGCGCCCTGCAGGATCGTGTACAGCAGGCCGTGCAGGTTCTGGATCGTCTTGGGCGCCAGCGGCCGTCGCAGCCACGCGCGGGGGTCGCCCGGGTCGGGGATGCCGCGGTGGAGGTCGTTCACCCAGGCGGACACGGTCGTCCGGTCGAAGGCCGGGCTTTCGTCGCGCAGGTCCAGGCCGCCGAAGGTCGGCACGATGTGGTTTTTGAGGTCACGCTCGTAGTCGTGGCGGGTGCGTTCTTCTATGCCGGACAGATTCGCCACGAACCGCTGGGCGTATTCGGCGAAGAGAACGGGGTCGGCCTTGACGGGCTGTTCCTCGGGTGGGGGTGCCCAGCCGAAGCCGCGGATCCAGTTCTCGGGCCAGTGGTGCCCGCATGCTTCCACAGCCAGTTTGAAGTGAGGGCGGCTGCCTTCTGGTCGAAGGACTCCGATTTCCAGGCGCCGGTTCTGGGGCCGGCAAGTCGCCAGTGAACTCGGTAGGTCTTGGTTTTCCCGTCCTTGCGGACGCGGGTCTCTATGCGTGCCATGGGGCCAGTTTCAGCTGGTCATAGGGCATGCCAAAGGAAATTCAGAAGATCGTTCGGCGGGTGTGAGCCCATGGTGAGCCCATAAAGATCAAAAGCTTGACCGGTGATCAAGGGATCGCCTGGTCAGGCTCGGTGGAGAAGTGGAGCGGGTGACGGGAGTCGAGCCCGCGCTGTCAGTTTGGGAACTGCGTCGATCATGAGTCGTTGGGGCGCCGAGCTGGGTGGAGGGTAGGTCATGAGTAACCGCGGTTGCCCCCCGTCACCCCTACCAATGGCCCGCCAATCCGGTCCCAGCCCTACCTTCTGTTTGGCGATCAGCAGATCGTAATCGGACGCTCGAAAAATGTCTCCAGTACGACGATCGCCTGCGTACTGGAGACGCCGGGAATGTCGTAGATCCGCCGGAGTACGTCCTGCAACTGCTCAGTTGTCGGGGTGCGGACCTTAAGCAAAACCGAGGCGGCACCGGCGATGACGTGCGCTTCTTGTACTTCAGGCAGGGCGGCGAAGGCCGCTGCCGTATCGCCCATCCAGGCGTTCGAGTTGACCATGACGTAGGACAGAACCTCCAGGCCCAGGGCTTTTGGATCCACATCCACGGTCGTGGCGCGGATCGCTCCCCGCTCGCGCAACTTCCGCACTCGCTCGTGAACGGCGCCCGCGGACAGGCCGACACTCTGCCCCAGTGCGGCGTAGGACTGTGTCGCGTCTCGCTGCAACTGTGCGATCAGCACATGATCGTTTTGATCCATGTTCACTCCGATCTCGCCATAGCTTGATACTGTTCAGCAATAGTACGCTATGACTGAAGGAAATTTGATGACGAGTCGATTCAAGGCGGAATTCCTGACGCTCGACGAGCGGTTCGCGGGTTACGACGGAGACACTCATGTCGAGGTGCTCCACGGCGGAAGCAGGAAGACCGAAGGACCTGCCTACTTCCCGGCCGGCCGCTACCTGCTGTGGAGCGACATCCCCAATGACCGCCTACTGCGCTGGGACGAGACCACCGGCGCGGTCGGGGTCTTCCGCCAGCCGTCAGGCAACGCCAACGGCAACACCGTCGATCGTGAAGGGCGGCTGATCACCTGTGAGCAGGGCGCCCGCCGGGTCACACGGACCGAGCACAACGGCGCCATCACCGTCCTGGCCGACAACTACCGAGGCAAGAAGCTCAACAGCCCCAACGACATCGTGGTCAAGTCGGACGGCTCCATCTGGTTCACCGATCCCCGGTATGGAATCACCGGCTACTACGAGGGCACACCTGCCGAGAGTGAGATCGGCGCGGACCACCTCTATCGTCTCGACCCCGACACCGGGGAACTGACCGTCGTCGCCGACGACTTCGTCCGCCCCAACGGCCTGGCCTTCTCCCTCGACGAGTCACAGCTCTACGTCGTCGACACCCGCAAGCGGCACCTGCGGGTGTTCGACGTCACCGGCGACAGTCTGAAGGGTGGCCGGGTGTTCGCGGAGGCATGGTTCGACGGCATACGGCTCGACTGCTACGGCCGGATCTGGGCCGCGGCCCTCGACGGGCTGCACTGTTACGACCCGGACGGCACGTTGATCGGCAAGCTGCCGCTGCCCGAGGCAGCCAGCAACCTGACCTTTGGCGGAACCAAGCGAAACAACCTGTTCATCACCAACTCGGCCGGAGATCTCTACTCCATCCGCGTGACCTTCGCAGGCGCGAAATGAAGCCTCCCCCGGGGCCCCGGCGAGTCTGTGATTTATCACCGTAGCCTTTTGAAGCGATTCCGAGCGGCGGGTCTAACACGCGGCATGACGCGGCGAAACTGCCGAAGGCTCTCATTTGTGCCGGTGAGGGTCAGCAGGTACAGGCGGAAGACCACGCCGCGGTCGTACTGTAGGTCGGCAGAAACACCAGCTCGGCGTCGTTGGCGGCGGCCCAGGCTTTGACCTGGGGATGCTTGTGCGGCGAGTAGTTGTCCACGATCAGATAGAGGGTGCCGCCGGGCCAGCGCTCGCGCAGGGACGTGCAGAACGACAGGAACTCCCGCCAGCGCTTGCGCTTACGGATCCGGTGGTAGATCTTCCCGGTGGTCAGGTCCAGGGCGCGGAGCAGGTGCATGACCCCGCTGTAGCGGTTGTAGGTGGCCCGCAGGCGGCGGGGGTTCTTGCCCGGCCGCCAGGCCTTGCCCTTGCGGGGCTGCAGATTCAAGGGGCCGAACTCATCCACGCAGATCACCCGCCCGTCCTTGGGCGGGGCATCGTAGAGGGCCAGGACACGCTGCACCTTGGCGACGAAGTCCGCATCGTTGCTGCTCTTCCACGTCGTGGTGCTCTGCCATGACACCTTGCCGGCCTTGAGGATCCGCGCCAGGTGCTGGCGGCTGATCGAGGTCACCAGCCGTACCTCGACCAGGTGAGCGGCGAGCTCCAGGTGGAGAAGGCGGTGATGCCCCATTCGGCGGGGGTCGTCCGGGCGATGAGGCAGATGCGCTCGCGCACCCACTCACTGATCCTTCGTGGACGGCCCCCGCTCCATTTTGGGTCCAGGGCATCAAACCCCGCTCGTTGAACGTGTGCACCACCTGGCGCACGTAGTCGTCGCTGACCTGCATCAATGCCTTGATAGCGGAAGCGGATTGCCCTTGCGCGGACGTCAGCACCACGATCGCCCGCCGCAATTTCACCGGATCCTTGGCCGAGTGGGTGATCCTTTGCAGGCGCCGTCCCTCCTCCATCGTCAACGCACGGACGAACACCTCGGGCTTACGCGCCACGACCACCTCCCAGAACGACGCCGGGACCAGGCTGCCGGGCTCACCCCGTCAGATCAAATGCCCAGCAACGTTCGGAGACGAGCCACTAGCACCCAAGCAGGCAACGGTCCAGAAGCGGCAACGACTACGACGACGAGCAGAGATAGGAAAGTAATTAGACTTCCCCGCCCGGCCGCCTTAACCGCCTTTTCCCGCACGTCACCCATCCTGTATTCAAAATTCTGCACTTGATTTTTCTTGTGCTGCATGTGTAGATATTAATTCGTTTACTCTGTCGCGGGTCTCGTTGGCTAACCTCGGTATGTGATGTGCACCCTGGCCCACTAGCACGTCTACTTACCTGGACCAACGACTCCTCGGTCTTCCTGGAACGAGCTGGTGCAGGGTGAGCTGCAACCCGCGCATCCTTGCTTGTCGGGCGCACGATTATGAGAGCCCTTTGAGGCAAGGCCCCTTGAATGCGATGTCCTTCGAGTCACGATGCTGCGGATTAAAAGTGGATGGCCCTTCATGAGTCAAAGGCGCGTTGACCCGCATGTGATCACTAAATCTTCTTCGACTGCGGCGAGGTCATTCCGTGTATGTTCCCGATCTTTCTCTGTATGACGGCCAGGAGGGGGCCGGTCTGTGGTGGGTGCTGATTCAGTAGCGGTCGTCAGGCCAGTGAGGATCCGTCCAGCGGGCGAGGTCGGTAAGTCCGAGCAGTCGTATCCGGTGGAGCAACTCCACGGGAGCGTTCGCGGCCCGGAGCCGGGCAGGGGCGTGACGGATCAGCCAGGCTGTCAACTCGGTACGCATCTCTTCCTCGTTGTTCCAGCTCTGCCATGGGAGTTGGTCTCCCAGCAGGTCGTACTCCCAGTGCGTCACCGCTTCGACCAGGTGGCGGTCGGCCACGGCGCGCGTCTGCGCCTCCCAGGCGTGCAGCCATGGGCTGATTGCGGCGGAGGCCTCGGCACACAGGGCGAGGACTTGGTGGGCGGGCACGGCGGGATCCGAGTCGATGAGAGTGTGGGCCCACCAGGCGTTCAGAAATTCCCGCACCGCTGCTGTCTGATCGGCCGGCCACTGCTGCCACTCTCCACGAGCGAATGAACGCCCGACCTCCTCCATGCCGAAGAGAGGCTCGACGAGGCCGCCGACGAGGGCTCTCGACAACTGAGGCAGAATGCGGCGCAGCACCGACGCGTGATCGTCCCAATCGGCGGCCTGCCAAGTGCGATGCAGGAGATCAAGGTCCAGCTCCGTGTCCGGCTCCTTCAACCGTGCGAGTTCCTCCGCGCTGCCCCAGTGGCACTCGCAGTTGTGCTCGTTGCGGCGGGCAGTCATGCCACGGAAGGTGACGGCCATACGATTCAACGCGACGTCGAGACGGAATCGTGCGGATGTCTGGTCAAAGTTCATCGCGGGCGTTCGCCTTCAAAGACTCCGGAAGGTCACACCGTCCGAAGATTGTCACCTTAGTGGAATCCAATGGGAGACGGAAGCGGCGTTGTCAGCTTGGGAGGTCTCTGTCGCGCCTGACCGCTGAGCTGGGAAAAGGCTGACCTGTGGGGGAGCGGGATGAGTGACCGTGGTTCCCCGTGAGTCCCCCTTGATCACCCTCCTGACGGGCACGCAACGGGCACGGCCGGAGAACCCCGCGCGGACGCGCACACCTCTTCCGCCTGATCGTCCCGTCTGCCTCGTCCCACCCCGGAGGGGCAACAGCCTGGGGACGGAGGCTCAAGGCCGTCTTCGCGTGTACGTCAACCGGTCGCCCTTCCTCGATCATCGGACGCCAACAGTCACGAACGGCCTTGAACCGTAGGAGCCGGGATGTTGGGCTTGCCTGGGACGTGGCAGACGGGACGATCAGGCCCATCCCAGCCACCTACGGTCTTTCGGTCCGTTCTGGCGATCATCCCGGAGCTGAGTGCTGTCGACGACGGGTGAAAACTGACCCTGTGGCGACGGCCGAAAACTGACCCCCCTTCAGTCACTCTGGAGGGTGATCAAGGTGGAGGACTGGGCG
>NZ_JBEXZT010000058.1:0-12866 GCF_040631275.1 Streptosporangium sp. NPDC020145
TCCCACGGCTTCAGCCGCGCCAACCCGCTCACCCCTCCCACTGTCATTACAGCGAGAGATCAAACCACAACGGAGATCATTCTGTTAGGAGCTATGAGCGCAGGAGAGACGGTGTTCGTCTCCAGCGCCGCCGGGTCGATCGGCTCGGTGGTGAGCACCCTGGCCAGGCGGCTGGGGTCCGGTCGGGTGGTGGGCAGCGCCTCGGCGGGAAAACTGTCGTGGCTGACCGGACAGGCGGGATTCGACGCGGCCTTCGACCGGACGGAGACGGATCTGGTCGCGGCGTTGCACCGTGCCGCGCCCGAAGGTGTGGACGTGTACCTGGATCTGACGGGCGGAGCGCAGACGCGGGCCGTCCTGGAGGTCGCCAACCCCGGCGCGCGAATCATGGCGATCGGCACTCTGGACTCCCACAGAGACCAGGTCGAGATCGACCTCACGACGCTGATCGCCAAACGGATCACCCTGCGTGGGTTCACCCCGCGCGACCACCCCGCGGCGCTGAAGCGGGCGGAGCGAGAGGTCGAGGCCTGGTCGCGACAGGGCCTGCTGGCCGTGCCGCACACGGCTTTCCACGGCTTGGAGCAGGCCGGCGCCGCACTGGCCGGGCTCCTGGACGGTGCGCACACCGGTACCGTCGTGGTGAGGCTGTAGAGCGGGGGTTCAAGAGTGCGGATCGGGCAGGCGGCACGCGCTGCGGGCACCACGACGCGGGCGCTGCGCTACTACGAACAAGAAGGACTGCTTCAGGCACCGCGCACCGCGGCCGGGTACCGCGACTACGGTCAGGACGACATCGCCCGGGTGCGCAACATCCGCGAACTGCAGGCAGTCGGATTCACCGTGGAGGACATCCGCCTGTTCGCCGAGTTGCTCGACCGGCCGGTGCCCGCGACCTTCACGGTCGTCGACCCCGAGGTGTGCGGCACCGCGATGCGCGTGGCCCAGGACCGGCTGGCCGTTCTGGGCGAGCGGATCGAGCGGCTGACGACCCTGCACGGCCAGCTCGCCGGCCGCCTGTACGGCGAGCCCGGCCATGCCGTTCCCGCGCTGACCGTACCGGTCGCGCCGGTGACGTCATCCGAGACGGAAGCCGTGGACAAGCTCCCCTAGATATCGGCGGTGCGCTGCGTGCCAGGCCACGTGCGCCCCGAAGAGGTCAGGTTTCCCGGTGGTGCACACTGCTGGACACCGGGGCTGCGCCGCGATGAGGTCGCGACATCCTGTGCCGGCGCATCGGCGGGGCCGGGCCACCAGCGACGCCACGGCGGTCGGCGTCGCCTGCGAATACGGCGTCGATCTGCGGACCATCGAGCTGGGCATCTCCAGTCAGGCTCCCGCTCGCCCCACCGGGGTCGACGGGGCCGAGCTCACCAGGGCGATCGTGGCAGTGGTCGGTTCTGGCGTGGTCGCCCTTGTGGATCGCTTCAGGCGGCGTCGTAGTCGGTGGAGGTGGCCAGCTCACGCCAGACGGCCAGCTCTTCGGCCCGGGCGCGCAGCATGCCGTCCAGCACCGCTACGCAGTCGCTGCCCAGCGGCAGTTTCGCGGGTGCCTGGTCGGCGTCCGCGATCGAGATGATCGCCTTGGCGGCCGCCGCCGGATCTCCAGGCTGGTTGCCGCGCCTGTCCTCCAGATGAGCGGCCAGAGCGCGGACGGTGCCGTCGTAGGCGGGCAGGGGACGTTCGGCATGCCGGAAGCTGGTGGCGTTGAGGAAATCGGTGCGGAAACTGCCGGGCTGCACCGAGGTCACCTTCACGCCATACGGGCTGACCTCCTCCGCCAGCGCCTCGCAGATGCCCTCCACCGCGTGCTTGGTGGCGGCATAGGCCGACAGCCCGGCCACGGTGGAGATGGCCGCGACGCTGGACAGATTGATGACGTGGCCGGCGCCCTGGCCACGCATGATCGGCAGGACCGCGCGGGTGACGGACAGCAGTCCGAAGACATTGGTGTCGAACAGGCGGCGCACCTCCGCATCCGAAGTCTCCTCCACCGCGCCGAGCAGGCCGTACCCGGCGTTGTTGACCAGCACGTCGATGCGGCCGAAAGCGGTCACCGCCTCGGCCACGGCCGCCTCGACCTGCCTGCTGTGGGTGACATCGAGACGGGTGGTCAGCAGGCGCTCGCCGTACCCCTGGGGAAGACCATCGGTGCCGGGGTCGCGGACGGTGGCCACCACCTGGTGACCGGCCTCCAGCGCGGCGATGACGATCTCACGGCCGAAGCCGCGGGAGGCTCCGGTGACGAACCAGACGCTCATAAGTGCTCCTTCTCGGCGGTAGCCGATGTAGTGGTGCTCGCGTGGTGGCTACCCAGCAGAGCCAAGGCGGTGGCCGCGGGGCTGTCCGGGTCGGCCTGGTAGACGACCAGTTGCTGGCCGGGGCTGGAGTTGACGGTCAGGGACTGGTAGCTCAGCTCCAGCTCCCCGACCACGGGGTGGTCGAAGCGTTTGATCTCGGAGACCTTGTTACGCACGTCGTGACGCGCCCACAGGCGGGCGAAGTCGGCGCTCTTCAACGACAGCTCGCCGACCAGCGCCACCAGGGCGGGATCATCGAGATCGTGCCCGGCGCCGGCGCGCAGTGCCGCGACGCAGCTCTCGGCGATCATCGGCCAGTCCAGGTAGAAGGCACGGGCGGCGGGGAGAAGGAAGACCGCCTTGACCAGGTTGTCCTGCTCTCCCGCCCAGGAGAACAACGCTTCGCCGAGCGGATTGGCGGCCAGCTGGTTGAGGTACCGGTCGAAGATGAGCGCGGGATTGGTATGCCAGCCGTCCATGAGCTGTATCAGCGACGCGTCGGCGTACTCCCCCTTGCCGGGGCGAGGCCGCCGTGGCGTGGGGGCGGCCAGGGTACGCAGGTGGTCGGCGGCGTCCGGGCTCAGCCCGAGCGCCACGGCCAAGGCTTCGACGACCTGGGCCGAGGGGCGGCGGTCACGACCCTGCTCCAGCCGGATGTAGTAGTTGGTCGACACCCCGGCCAGCATGGCGACCTCCTCCCGGCGCAACCCCGGCGTACGGCGCTGCCCCACGGGCAGGCCGTGCTCCTGAGGGTCGGCGGCGGCGCGCCTGGCCCGCAGGAAAGCGGCCAGCGGACCGGCGGTCACGAGAAGGATCCCAGACTGTCGACGCCCGAGGTCCAGGACATGGTCAGGTGCTGCCTGGCGACCCGCCAACCGGCGTCGGCACGGACGAACTCCCAGGTGTAAGAGCCGCCCATGTCGAAATGAGCATCCGCCTCAGCGGTGTCGGGGACGCCGACGAACAACATGTAGCCGACGCCGGTGGCGCGGTCACCGTCGATCTCGAAGTGAGTGTTGAGCAGGTAGTGGAACATCGCGGCGTAGGAATCCTCCGCCTCGATCACCGTCGCCTTGATGGTGCGGGCGCCGTGCAGAGGCTCCCAGGGGCCGAAGGCCAGCTCGGCGTCCTCGGTCCAGCACCCGATCCAGGTGTCGTAGTCCTTGTGGTCCAGAGCTCGCCAACCCCGGACCAGCAGGCCGCGGAGTTCCTCCTTGTCCATCAGATCGGTCAGCGCCGTGGCGCGTTCGGTGGTCATGGGCCAACCGTAGGAGTGGGCTGCTCCGCCTGGGTAACCTCGCCACTCCCACCCATGTGGAACACCTCGCGGCATGACCAGTTAGTCGTGGAGAACTACAACGGCGCCAGTGACAAGATCTTCTACGAGCGCTGACGACCTCGTGCATGATCGCGATGAGGGCATGGCCGGCTGAGGTAACACTCCATTGATCACGTTTTCTGTCCTTCGAACCGGGCGGAAGCGGCCGGATGATCGGCCTTCCGCTGGTCGGGCAGAAGCGCGGCCACGGCCCGGACGCGCCGGATCCAGCGCACGACCATCGCCTGCGTCGCTCTCCTGGCGGTCATCGCGGCCGTCGTCTCGTTCCGCCACATGCACGAACTCTGCCTGCGCCACGGCGAGGACCATCTGACGGGTAGCGAGTACAGGAAGCCGCGCGCTCGTTCGCGGCCGGCGGCAAGGCCCCGAGCGGAGGGGCCTGATGCGTTGACCGCAGGGCATGCCCAATGGGGATCCCGTTGAGTGCGTGGTGAAGCCTTGGTGCACCATGAGCACCCATTGGGAACAAGGCAGCACTGGGTACGCGCAAGAAGACAATCATGGCAAGAACGTCGACGCCAGCGAACACAGGTGAGGTGCTCTACAGCTTCCGGACAGTCGGGAACATAACCTGACAGAGAGCCTGGAAGAGGTAAGTACGTGACGCGACGTCGCAGGCAGTTCTCGCCCGAGTTCAAGGAGGAAGCCGTCCGCATGGTGCTGGACGGCCCCCGCACGGTCGCCTCGGTGGCCCGCGAGTTCGGCATGAATCCCACTACGCTCGGCAGCTGGGTCAACATGCACAAAGCCATCCACCCCGAGACCGAGCAACCGCTGTCCGGACCGGAACGAGCTCGTATCCGCGAGCTGGAACGCGAGAACGCCGAGCTGCGCGAGAAGCTGACGTTCCTGAAAAAGCAGCCGCCTTCCTCGCCGCCGAGACGCGATGACGCTCGCCACATACGAGCTGATCGACGCGCAGAAGGCCAACCACAGCATCGTCCGGATGTGCCGATGGCTACGGGTATCCCGCTCGGGCTACTACGAGTGGCGTGACCGCCCCGCCTCGGCCACCGCCCAGCGACGCGAGCACCTCAAGACCCTCATCACCGCCATTTTCGCCGACAGCCACCAGACCTATGGCCACCGTCGCGTGCACGCCGCGTTGGCCCGAACCGGGGAACACTGCTCGGCGGAACTGGCCCGGGCGCTGATGCGCGAACTCCACCTGGTCCCGGTCCAGGCACGGACCTTCCGGCCGGCCACCACCGTCCAGGGCGACTTCCGCGGCATCCCCGACCTGGTCCGCCGGGACTTCACCACGCCTCGTCCCGGCATCAAGCTGGTCGGCGACATCACCTATATCCGCACCTGGGAAGGGTTCCTCTACCTGGCCACCGTCATCGACTGCCACAGCAAGGCCGTCTTGGGCTGGGCGATGGCCGAGCACTATCGCACCGAGCTGGTCAAAGATGCCCTGCGCATGGCGCTCGGCACCGGCCTGGTCGAACCAGGCGCGGTTTTCCACACCGATCGCGGCTCGAACTACACCAGTGACGCCTTCGGCCGGTTCTGCGTGAACCTGCAGATCCGCCGCTCGGTCGGCCGAACCGGTGTCTGCTACGACAACGCGATGGCCGAGTCGTTCTTCGCCGCGATCAAAACCGAGTGGCTGGACCGCTTCGTATTCGCCACCCGCGCCAAGGCTAAGCAGCAGGTCATCCGCTACATTGAAAGCTTCTACAACCGGCGGCTTTTGCACTCAGCCGTCGGCTACCGGCCTCCGCCGGAGGTGCTCACCGAGCACTACTCATCCCAAACCGCCGCGTAGGCTCAACCCACAAGCCGACTGTCCGGAAAATCCTAGGCGCCCCAGCCGGGCCGAGCGGGTCACTCTGCGAATCAACGGCACTGAGACCCAGGTGCGCCGTCCCAAGGCCCACCGGCCCGGACGCTGCGCGTTCGTGTCCGGCAAGAAGAAGCAGAACACAGCCAAGACGACCACGATCAGCGACGGCCAAGACCGCACCCTGTGGTCCGGGGCCGACCGGCCCGGCCGGATACACGGCCAGACCTGTCTGCGCACCGAAGGCATTGCCGAGCTGTTCCGCCGGCACCCAACTGTGAAAGCCGAGGTCGACGAAGGCTACGAGGTGCTGGCCAACGAGTTCCCCGACCAGATCTCGGCGCCGCCAAAGAAACCGAAGGGCCTCGACGAGGACGACGCCCCGCTCGGTGAACAGTACGCATGGCGTGAGCAGATCCGCCGGCAGTCCTCGCGGCGGATCTGTGTCGAGCACGCCAATGCCGAGCATAAGCAGTGGCGTCCGCTGCAACGCTTCCTCAGACGCCGCGAGCAACTACCCGGCGACCCACCGGGCCGTCGCCGGTCTGGTCCGACCGGGCCGCCCAGCGGACTACTCGCCGCAAGTCGAGCACCGAGTTCGTGCTCGTCAGCGCGACGGCCTGCTGAATCACCCACCAGCCGAAGCCCCAGGCCAGGACGCCCGAGCATCAATAGCCGACAACGTCGTAAGGACTGACGCGCAGCTCAGGGCGGTGGTCATGGCCCGGAGGCAGGGGCTCCTTGATCGGGTAGCAGATCGGAGAGTGCGGTTCGGATGGCGGCCCGTCGCGGAAGGCCCGCCGAGTGGGCAGCCCCGCAGCATGGGGCGGTTGTCGGCCAGTACCTCGGCGACCAGCTCGCGCACGCCCTCGTCGGCGGCCTCCAGCGCCAGGTGCTCGACCAGCAGGGTGCCCAGACCACGGTGGTGCATCGTGTCGTCGATCAGGATCGCGAGTTCGGCGTCGCCGTCCTGACCGGGGACGTACTCCGCGACCGTCACCAGGCCGCCGTCCACCGCGGCGACCAGGACGCGGCCCGGGTGGTCCGGTTCGGTGACGCGGTCCATGTAGGCGTGGGCGCCGGCCTTGCCTCCGGTGAAGAACCGCAGGTAGGCCGAGCGTTCGGACGACCTGTCGACCAGCCTGTGCAGGGACGGCCCGTCGCCGGGACGCAGCGTTTTGAGGGGCGGTTGGCTGTGGGCGCTTCAGGGCCTGTGTGATGAATTCAGCATTTCCATCGAGTTGGTGACACCCGGAGACCCTGAGCATCACCTTCTCTCGCGGGTGGTGGAAGGCGATAATCTAGAAGGTGTCGGTGGCTGGTTCCTGGCATTTTCCCACCTACGGGCGGTCCTCTACGAGGCCGCCCGTAGGTTTCCACCTCGACAGTGGACCGGGTATGGCATTTTCAGGCGGCAATGATCGAACTAGTAAGGTTGTCGAACCCCGCCAGCCTTAGGTCTGGATACTCTGCGTAAACACCTACGGTGTAGAAGCGGCGGCCTCGGTACCCGGCGTGTTCAAAAAGAACGTTTACACCCCAGCCTTTTACCGATGACGCGGCGTCGTTGCAGTCGTACGGCCACCAGTTGAAATTGGGCCATGTAAGCGTGAATGGAACTGCTCGCCCCGTGAAGTTGTAGCCGTGGTAGAGAATCGCGGTTCCGATTGAATACGTCTGATGCCACTCGCCGATGAGCTGCTGGTGCTCGTCGGGCGACCGCTTCTCTAGTTCTCGCGCGAGGAGTTCGTCGGCCTTGGCTCGAATCGATTGGAACTGGTAGAACTCGACGGCCTTGTCAGGGTCACTGGCCGCTTGGGCCAGGGATGCGAGGCGGGCCTCGACGGACTGAATCTTGGCTGCGGAAGCCGGGTCGGTCTGCGAAACATATTCTACGATCTCTTCTACGGTGCCCTCGTAGAATTCTGACTCCAGTGCGCCGGCTGTGCGAATTCCCACGACGTGTTTTTGATTTTCCATGACTTAGCCCTCTGGCTGGCGGTCGGACAATCCTCATGCATTGTGTTCCGTTTCCGCGACTGCTTTCCGGGAAACTCGTTCGGCTAATTATTTAACGAGACTTGAGAGGGCCTTCCCATTGCGAGGCATCGGACGGCCAGGTTACTGCGATTTTCTGGCCGATCGGCCAGGGGTGTTGCGCGCTGCGGAGAAGAACGGCTGAGAATTTATCGGTCCGGCGGGCGGAGCGGGAGGCGATGTATCGCGGTGAAACGTTCGTTTCTGTGGTGGAGAGCCCCAGGCAGACCTCGGCAGCCAAGGCGGTCCCCTCGGTATGACGCGCGCTGTTCCATCGCAGGCCATCGATTGGCTGGTGGTACATCGCCGGCGTCACCGACGCCGACCTCACCCGGATCGGGCATGACTCAACCCGAGGCGGCTACCATTACGCCAGGTCACGAAGGAGATCATCGTGTTTTGCGGTTGGTGACACGTCGGTCGGCAGCCCTCCTAATCCGGCGGCTGTATCCAGGTGAATTCCGGGCGGATGCCGCGTTCGATGAGGACCTCGCCTGCGCCCTGCAGCTCGAACATCGTGGACATCGCCGCATCGTTCACATCCGTCCCCGACGTCCAGCAGGACTCCAGGTCGATCAGGAGCCGGGTCAAGACGCGACGGAACTCCAGCGACAGGTCCGGCTCGGCCGTAGAGGGCTCGAAGTGATGAACCTCGGGCAAAGTGATGGACTCGCCGCTGTAGCTCCACTCGCCATCGACCTTGATCAGCCGCCGCTGCACGTACAGTTCCTTGAACAAGTAGTAGTGAGCGTGGCTTGTGCTCTCACCGGTGGGCGCGCTGGGTGAGTCGGGCACCCCCTCTCCCTCGATCTTGATCCGGTCGATCGTCTCGATCGCGTCGGCGACGGTCCGGATCGGTCGAGCGGAGGGAACCTTCACCGCGTGGGCGTTCGGATCGATCTTGGGAGGGTTCATTCGGAACGTCTCTTTGATCGAGTCGTAGAAGGCACCGATCGTCGGCGGCTGAGCCAGCAAGCGGCCCACAGGTGGAAAGTCTGGGTGCTCGATCTGCATGAACACCGCGATCTGCTCTTTGACCAGCGGCTTGAGCTCAACCGGTAGCTGCTGCGGGATGCCGCCGGGCAACTCGTCAGCAGGGTAGACGGGCAGAAAACCCGGGTGGGCCAGTGACGGCGTGCCACCGACCGCCGTCAGCAGGTTCCCCGCCAGTGCGAAATGGCGCATCTCCTGGATGACCACCCGATGCAGAGTGCGCCTGGCGTGGTGGGAGATGTTCTTGACAGACCATTCCGCACACAGGTACGGCGGGATCGTGGCGAACTCCAACTGCATCGCCAGTTGCAACGCGTCTTTGAGGTCCTCTGATGCGAGGATCCCTGCCTCGACGTACTCCCTTATCGTCTTCACCTGAAGCCCCCGTTATCCCTGGCTTTGCCGCGCACCCCGAGCTTGCCGGGTTCGTACCGGATGATCGATCGCTTCTTCGGGCTCGAAGCCCCGCGAAGGCAGGGCCAGCCCCGCTCAGAGGAGTTTTCCCAGGTCACATCGGCTGAAGCGCGAGCGTGCGGTTGGCTTGCGGACCAGCGGTCAGCGCGCGGCACGGTGCCTGTGGTCCCGGCCGCACAGTGTCTGGCGATCGCCTCGTGCCAGATCTGCATCGTCTCGTCACCGAAAAGTTCGCCCAATGCTGGGCTGTGATCTGCTCGGCGTCCTGGCGAAACCGCTCATCGCTCTACAGGTCCAGCGCGCCTATAGGCCCAGCACTGCAATGCTGTGCGTCGGCACGACGATCTAAGGGCTTGTGTCAGGTAGCGCCTCCGGAACCCGGCCTGCGCCCGGTCTGGATCGCCTTGATGACCGCTCGCACCATGCAGTGGCCTCGCGGCCGCCCGCTGACCGAGCGATGCCGCGCCCTCCAGGGAGAGCGTCGGTCTCTCAGTGCCATCATTCGCTGGAGTACGGCCTGTGCTCGACCACATCACCGCTCACACAGGTAAATTCCGATGCATCCGATGCGTTATTGAATGCTCACGCTCCGAGTGATTACCCGAGGTGCCCCTGAAAGCTTCAGTAAGAAGGTACGAAGCATGCCATTGGGCCCGCTGAGTAGAGGACTGAAAAGAGGAGGCCGTACCACATCACCGAGTCACGACTCGCGTGTTGGATGCCAGGGGGCCGTTGGGTACCACACCGAACTTAGACCCGCGCCGTCGTACAGGGAGATGGACGCAACCAAAGGCGACGGCGGGCGCTCCAGCATCCGGCATACTTTCTGCCCTTCATCGCTCAAGCTTCGTGAGCGTACGCCACCGTACATCTTCCGCTTTCAAGTTTTCCTTCGAGAAGGCCTCGGCGGCGCCTTGGTTCGTTACCCTTACTTTGCCGCTGCTCTACACGTCGAAGATGGAGAATCTCACGCTTCTAATATTGAATGGTAAACCAGTATATCAGGGAAAATCCGGGTCGAAGTGCGGTAAAACTAGCAAATCTCCTATCTTTGTCGCAGAAGAACTGGATGTATCCTTGATAAAAGAATCTGCGCAGTCGACACTCGATCAAGGAGTGATCATGAGCAGTTCAACATCGGTAGCGGATGACGCCCTTCCGCGTGTGCACGCAGAGGCGGAAGGACTGTCAGACGATCCCATCTTCGAGGCCGTCCAGGTCGCTCGCCGCCGGGAGGAACCGTTACTGGCCGCCGAGTTGCGATCGCAGACGCAGCCTCGCGGCCGGGTCACCCAGGCCAAGCAGCACCTGGTAGAGGCGATGGTCGACCAGCTAGGTGTACAAAAAGAATACGACTACTGGCTTCAGGCTCGCCACGACCTGCAGACTCTGCAGAGCGACACACAGGCTGCCGACACCTCGGCAACCGTGGCACCCGAATACGTCTCAGGCCCGCAGGAGCCCTTCACGCGAAGTGTCGGCGAGATGTGGTGGGGAGAGAGCACGGTCTTCCTGCCGGGGCGCCCCGGCATGCAAGCCGCCTTCGAGTCTGACGCCCTGCACCTTCGTGGCCAGATCAGCTGGCGAGACGGTGACCTTTGGCAGGGAAACCTGCTCATCACCTCGAAGTTCGGGCTGGATCCGGCCCGGATGCCGCCAGGCGGCCCCGGCCGCTTCGTCTCCACCCCCAACTGCGACGTGACCCGGCGGATCGCCGGGGACACCGGCTGGTGGTGGGGCGACAACTGGTCCAAGTGCTGGATGCACCTGGCCCAAATCGTGCTGGACGGGCCGACCGGGAACGTGATCGCGGAAGGACACGACCATCGCAACCTGTTCCACCTGTCTCAGGATGGTGAACTGGGCTTCTTCCAGTTCCCCGGATTCCTGCCCTTCCCCCGGGTGGAGTTCCAGCTGAATCCATCCCGCGTCCTGATCATCAAAGTGGAGCTCCGTCTGGACTTCCAAATGGAAGGAAGTTCCGATATCTACTTCGGCAGTCAAACGATCGGCCAACCGCCGCTGAGAGTCGACGTCCTCTACAAGGGCTTCCAATGGTTTATCAGGCGCCTGTGATTGATCATCGGGCGAAGCGTGGGGTTGTACGGCGACCAGTGCCATACGCCTGAAATTCACCGACAGATTCATGCGATTCGGGATTCCCCCGCGCTTTTCTTCCACACGAACGGCGTGGGCCGCCGGACCCTGTCCAGGACGTCTCCCTTCGGTGGGTGTTTGATCCTGTAGATTCCGCCTGATTTGGGCTCGGTTGATCGGCGAATACCACCCGGAACGCGCCCGACAGATACAGCCCCAGCAACAAACTCCTGGCCTCGGCCCGGTCCTGTATTCCGGCTGGACGCACCATGACCGCCAGCAGCAGGCCAAGAGTGTCGGGGGGTTTGCCCCGATGTGTGGACACGCAGGCTTCTTGGCCGGGCCCGCCTTCTTCGCCCCGGCGGTGCCGTCCGCGCGGGCCGCCTCCTTCACCCACAGGCGCAGGGTCTCGCGGTTGATACCCAGGTCCCGGGCCACCGACGCGTACGTCCGCGCCGGGTCAGACAGGTACAACGCGACGGCGTCCGCCTTGAACTCCGGCGGATACGACTTCATCGCCACGTGGAATTCCTTGTCTCCGGATTTCCATCATCCGGCACTCAAGGTGTCCACACGACAGCCCAGCTTTATCGGGATGCCGGGCAGGTGGGCTGGTACGGTGCATCGCGGATGTACTGCCGCCATTCTTCTGGTGTGAATCCGCGGCCTGCGATGGCGCACACAGCGCCAAGGAGATCCTGCGGAAGCGCGACATCCCAGATCCGCACCGTCCCGTCGTCGCCGCTGGCCAGCCGGGTTCCGTCGGGAGAGAACGCCACGGAGTTCACCCAGCCGGTGTGGCCGGTCAGAGTGGCGCGTTGGGGTCGGCTGAGCAGGGAGGCCATGCTCGCTGAGGCTTCGTCGATCTTGGAGATCGCCCAGGCGGCGGCCAGTCGCGCCGAGAGTGCAGGGTCGTCGGCGACGGATTCGCTGTCGCTGTAGGCGGCGGCATGCCGGGGCAGGATCTGGACATTCTGGCCGAGTATCAACGTGCGCTGCTGGTCGGCGTCGCGCCCGAAACGGACTGCGGTTACCGCGGTGATGACCGTGACCACCAGCAGCCCGGCCAATGCGGCGACCAAACTCTGTCGGCGGCGCTGGGTCCGGGTGGCGGCGCGGGTGCTGGCGTGCAGGAGCTCTTCGGCGGAACTGGGCAGGTCGAATCCGTCGTAACGGCTGGGGTCGGCCCGCCAGCGGGTGACGGCTTCCTCGGCTAAACACGTCGTGGGCGATCTGCACCCGGTCGGCGTCGACGACGATGAGCCGTCGCCGGGCGAAGACCTCCAGCACCTCCTCGACCGCGGCGCGCTCGGCCGCAGAGTGGCCAGCGGGCAGGGCGACGCGTTCGACGGTACGGCGAACCAGGGCGCCATCGGCCGTGACGGCGGTCAACCGTTCGAACACCCGCCGCGCTGTCTCCTGCCGGTCCGGGGCCAGGCCGGTGTAGGCGGTTTCGGCGCTGGTGGCCACCGCGTGGGTCACCCACCGGTGCGGCCGTATCCCCGGCTGGTGAGCCGGTCGCCGTCGCGGTGTTCCCAGACGGTCAGCATGGTCTGCGACAGCAGCGGCAACACGCCCACTTCGTACCCGCCGCCCGAGGCGCGCAGTTCGCTGAGGATGGTGTCGGCCAGGCCCGGTTCGATGGTCAAGGCGGATGAACACCTCCCGCTCACCGATGTCGGGGGGCTATGACGCCGCCACGGTGCGCCGATGGATCGGCCGCTTCAACCGTCAGGGCCTGGCAGGACTGGCCGACCGGCCCCGCCCGGGCCGCCCCCGTCTGGGCGGGGAGCGCTTGACGGGGGCGGATCGCCGCGCTGCCGGCCCGGCCGGGGCGGTGGACTCTTGCGCGGCTGTGGCGCTGCCTCAACCGGCCCCGGTTGAGCAGGCGCACGCTGTA
>NZ_JBEXZT010000059.1:0-12076 GCF_040631275.1 Streptosporangium sp. NPDC020145
CCTCCGAGGTGACGACCAGCCTGCTGTCCGGGGCCGACCCGCAGCGGGTGCTGACCCTGATCGCGCGGCGGGCCAGGCAGATGGCGGGCGCCGACGTGGCCGCGGTCCTGCTGCCCGACGGGTCGGGCGACCACCTGAAGGTGATCATCGCCGACGGCCCCGAGGAGGAGGTCCCCGGCACGTGGGAGCGGGTCCCGGTCGGCGCCTCCTTCGAGGGGCAGTCCCTGACCAGCGGGCAGCCGCTCATGGTCACCGCCCCCGCCGAGGCGGCCACCCCGGCCGCGGTCGCCGAGCACATGTCGCTCGGCCCGATCGCAGCGGTGCCCATCGGCGCGGAGGGGGCGGTGCGGGGCGTGCTGTCCCTGGGCAAGCACCCGGGCCGCATGCCGTTCAACCAGGCCGAACTGCTCACCCTGCACGCCTTCGTCGGGCAGGCGGCCATCGCGCTCGAACTGGCCGAGAGCAGGATGGACGCCGAACGGCTCGGCCTCCTCGAAGACCGTGACCGGATCGCCCGCGACCTGCACGACGTGGTGATCCAGCGGCTGTTCGCGGTGGCCATGACGTTGATGAGCACCGTACGGCTGGTCGAACGGCCCGAGGCCTCCTCCCGGCTGCAGAACGCGATCGACGAGCTGGACGCGACCATCAGGCAGATCCGTTCGACGATCTTCGCCCTGCAGACGCCCCAGGGCGACGCCGAGGCCGGGCTGCGCGGGAAGATCGTCGAGCTGGTCGAGGGGGCCCGGGGCCACCTGGGCTTCATGCCGGGGCTGCAGATGGAAGGGCGGCTCGAACACGAGGTCCCCGCCGCGGTCGCCGAACACCTGCTGGCCGTACTGCGGGAGGCGCTGTCCAACGTCGTACGGCACGCCAGGGCGACCAAGGCCGGGGTGAGTGTGGAGGCGCGGGGTGAGTGGCTCATCCTGACGGTGACCGACAACGGCACCGGGATGCCCCAGGACGGCAGGCGCAGCGGGCTGCGCAACCTGGCCGAACGCGCCGAACAGCTCGGCGGCTCCTTCGCCATCGTCTCGCCCCCCGAGGGCGGCACCCACCTCGAATGGAGCGTCCCCCTGGGGTGAGAGCGGGGAACGCGAAAGACCGGGACGGCGTCGGCGCCTCCCGGAGGGTGTCGGAACGTGGTGTCAGCGTCTGAGGCGGCGGCCGGAGACCTGCTCGGCGCGGACCACGATGAAGTGGTTGCGCTCCCCGGGGGCCCAGGTGGTCAGCGGCAGCCGCGAGAGCCGGTCGATCTGCCCGGGATCGGACACGGCGTGCGCGCGGCCGACGGCGGTGACCGACCAGCCGGTGCGGGTGTGAACGTCGAACTCGTCCACCTCGAAGGCGACCACGGTGTGCCTGGTGGCGGCGGCCAGCTTGGAGCCGGTGCCGGTCCGGATGACGATGTCCTCACCGTCGAGATAGAAGGCGACCGGCTGCACCGCCGGCAGGGCGCGATCGGTGAAGACGATCCGTCCGATGATGGCCGAGGAGATCAGGTCCAGGCACTCCTGGCGGGAGAGCACGTCCAGTCCGGCCGAGTCGACGTTCATGCCTGCCAGCTTCGTCTGGTGACCGGTTACCGGGGCAGAGGCGAAAGTCCCATCATCCACGGCGGTCAGCCTCGGCGAACACGCGGGTCCGGGTCAGTCCCCACCCCTCGGCGAAGTCGATCTCCACGGTGGCCCTGCGCGGACGTGGGGAGACGGCCTGCGCGCGCTGGAAGACGTACAGGTTGAGGACCTGCTGGGCACGGGGGTCCTCGGCGTACAGGTGCCTGTTCACCCACAGCCGTTCCCAGGCGGTCGCGTGCCGTCTCAACAGCGTCGCGAAGCAGCCCGCGCGCACCACGGCCGACCTGGCCGACGCCTCGCTCTCCGTGGCGGCCCGGTCCGCCGAGGTGTAGAGGGCCACGACCTTCTCCACGGTCACCTCCTCGCCCGCCCGCACCCACACGGCGCGGTCGTCGTGCACCCAGCCCTCCTCGACGCCCCTGCCGACGCCCTCCTCGACGACCCGCCCGGCCCGTCCCCCGGCCAGCGTCGTCCTGGCGGCGAGCGCGACCTCGACGCCCGAGGCCGCGATGCGCGTCAGCAGCTCGATCACCCCGTGGGCGGCGTGCGCGCAGATCGGCGTCAGCTCCTCCCACCCGTTCCCGGCGGCCGGGGAGCCGGTGACACGCCCGTCGAGCGCGGAGCGGACCTGGAGCATGCCCTCCCAGTTCTCCGGGACGATCGTCGCGGTCAGGGCGGCCAGGTGCCGGTCGGCCATGGAGACCAGGCGCCGCTGTTCCATCCTGGTGATCCGGCCCGCGTCGTCACGGACCCGCACCAGCCGCGAAAGCGTTCCCTGGCCCATGTCGAGGGTGTGCGTGCAGGTCAGCAGCTCGGCTCCGCCGGGGACGAGCCAGTCGCCGCCCTCGGCCCTGAAGGTGAGGGGCAGCCAGTTGGGCACGTTGACCAGGTCCTCGTCCTCGGCGGGCCGTCCGGCGGGCCGGGCGTGGCAGCCGGTGACGTAGGTGCCCGGGTGGTGGACGTCGTCCGCCCGCGCCTCGGGCACGGCGCCCCGGGTGGCGAAGTAGCCGTTGCCGAGCGTCGTGAACATCTCCCGCAGCCCCTCGTGGGCGGGGTCGAAACCGTCGTATGTGAGGAGCCAGGGGTCCACGTTTCCTCCTGTCGGGTCGTGGTCCCGCCAGGTCGCCGTACGGGCGGGGCCGAGGCGGCACGATGCCGCGGCTGCCCGCATTTCACTACGGGAAAGGCCGCTTGACGAGGGTCGGAAGTCCCTGATGCCGGAGTCTTTCGGCCGACTCCAGGTCACGCCGACGGCGGGTGGCCATAGGTCCTCCGAATCGGGGACTTTCGGCGCTGACGTCGCACCGGCCGCCGGGGGATCGTCATGGGGAGAGGGAGGGGAAGCCATGCGGGCCGAGGACGTCACGAAGACGATCGACACAGCGCTCCAGGCGGCGGTGTGGGCGCCGTCCGTGCACAACACCCAACCCTGGTCGTTCGCCGTCGACGGAGAGGAGATCGCCCTGCGGGCCGACAGCGACAGGAGGCTGCGGGCCGGCGACGTCACGGGCAGGGAGATGCTGATCAGCTGCGGCGCCGCCCTGGCGAACATGCGCCTGGCGCTGCGCGCGCTGGGCCACGAGGCGCCGGTGCGGGTGCTCCCCGACCCCGACCGCCCCGCCCTGCTGGCCACCGTACGGCTCGGCGAGCACGTCGAGCCGGACGAGCACACCGTGACGCTGTACGGCCAGGTCGAACGGCGGCGCACCCACCGGGCCGGGTTCGACGACCGGCCGGTTCCGGAGCGGCTGGTCGACGAACTGGTCCAGCAGGCCGCGGTCGAGGGGGCACGCCTGACGCCGATCCGCTCGACGGCCGCGGTGCGGGTGCTGGCCGCGCTCACCGAGGCGGCCCAGGAGGTGCAGTCCCAGGCCACGCTGTTCACCCTCGACGTCATCCGCTGGGGAAGGCCGCCGGAGAGCGGGCACGTGGACGGGGTCCCCGCCGAGGCCTACCCCCGGGAGCCGGTGACGACCGAGCCCGCCTTCCCCCAGCGCGACTACGCCCACGGCCGTCCGTGGGGTGAGGAGTCCGACCGGTTCACCGCGACCTCGACCGGGCTGGTGGCGGCGCTGACCACCCTGGCCGACTCCAGGGAGGACTGGATCGCGGCCGGGCAGGCGCTCCAGCGCGTCCTGCTGCACGCCGCCGCGCACGACGTCCGGGCGGCCTTCCACACCCAGGCCCTGGAGATGGCCCACCTGCGGGAGTTCGCCCGGCAGGAACTGCTGTCCGGCGAACACCCACAGATGATCATGCGTCTCGGGTTCACCCCGGATGAGGGAGTGGGCGTCAGAAGGCCGGTCGGCGAGGTGCGCGAGGACGGCTAGGCGTCCGTGACGGTTCCCGGTTTTGGATTCGCGCGCGGTTGTCTATTAGGATACGACTCGTGCCGTATCCTAATAGTGCGCCCAGCGCGAAGCCTCCCGGTCGTCCACGCGACGCGGCCAGGGAGAGCGAGATCCTCGCCGTCGTCCTCTCGCTCCTGAGCGAGACCGGCATCGACGGGGTGACGTTCGAGGAGGTGGCCCGCCGGGCCCAGGCCTCGAAGCGGACCCTGTACCGCCGCTGGGCGACGAAGCAGGAGATGGTGGTCGCGGCCATCAAGGCAGGTCCGGCCGCGGGCAACAAACCCGACCCGATCGACACGGGCTCACTCCGCGGTGACCTGCTCGCTCTCCTTGAGCGGCTGGAGGCGACCGTGGAGGCCGGATCTCCGGTCAGTCTCGCCATCATGCAGGCGGGCCTCGGGGACCCCGAACTCTGCCGGCACATCGAGGAGTCCGCGGGCCCCACCGGCGCCCGGATTCCCGACGCCGTCCTGCGGGCCGCGATCGACCGGGGCGAGCTTCCGGCGTCCGCCGACCCGTTCGCCTACGAAGAGGTCGCGGCGGCCGTGCTCGTCATCCGCAAGCTCAACGGCCTCAGCACCGATCGGCGCTACCGCGAGGCGCTCGTCGACTCCGTCCTCATCCCGGCTCTGCGAAGCGGCGTCAGCGCCGACCAGCACGGCATCTTCTCCGGCCGCCCCACCCCGGCCACCCCCGATTCCCACCAGTGACCGAAGGACCCACCGCCATGACCGACCTCACCATCCCCGGCTTCACCTACGACCGCGTCACAGGAGCGGGCGGAACCGAACTCAACGTCGCCCACGCGGGCCAGGGCTCGCCCGTCGTCCTCCTGCACGGGTTCCCACAGACGCACCTCATGTGGAGCGCCGTCGCCCAGGAGCTCAGCCGCGACCACACCGTCATCGCTCCGGATCTCCGCGGCTACGGCGACAGCGACAAGCCCGACGCACTTTCGCCCGACACCTACTCCAAGCGCACCATGGCCGACGACGTCGTCACGGTCGTCGCACGGCTCGGGCACGACAGGTTCGCGGTCGTCGGACACGACCGCGGCGCGCTCGTCGCCGTCCGCGCGGGCCTCGACCACCCCGAAACGATCACCCACGTGGGCATCCTCGACGTGCTCCCGACCATGGACACCTGGGACGTCCTGCACGGCGTCGACGCCAAGGTCGCCTGGCACCTCTACCTCATGGCGCAGCCCCCGGGGCTGCCCGAGAAGATGATCGGCGCCGTGGCCGGGGAGTTCTTCGCGTCGTTCCTCGACGCCTGGGACCCCACGGGAACCACCTTCTCGCCGCGGCTCCGGGAGCACTACATCGCGGCCTCGTCGAAGGCGGTGCCGTCCATCGTCGCCGACTACCGCGCGACCGCGAGCGTCGACCTTGAGATGGACCGGGCGGACCGGGCCGACGGGCGGCGGCTCACGATGCCGGTCGCGGCGATCTCCCAGGACTGGGGAAGCCTGCTCGGGTTCGACCCCACCGAGATCTGGGGGGCCTGGGCACCCGACTTCACCTACGAACCGATCGACGCGGGCCACTTCATGGCCGAGGAGGACCCCGCCCGCGTCACGGCCTTCGTGCGACGACTCCTCGCCCGGCAGACCGTCTCCCGCTGACGGCGCTCCACGGCGCCGCCCGGGTCGAACGGGTCGTCACAGACGACGGCTCCCGCTGCCGCGTTCCGCGCGGTGACCCCGTACGCGGCGTCGACGACGTCCCGGCCTCCTACGGCTGGGCGTCGGCCTGGAGGTTGTCGAGGATCTTGGCGGCGACGTCGGCGAACCGTTCGAGCTCCTCGGGGGTGAGGGGGTCGACGAACAGGCGCCGGACCTCCCGGGCGTGGCCAGGCGCGGCACTCCTGAGCGCGGCGAGGCCCTCCGCGGTGAGTACGGCGTACACGCCACGGGAACCGCACGGCTCCCTGGTGACCAGGCCCCGCCGTTCCATCCTGGTGAGCTGGTGGTGCATGCGGCTCTTCTCCCAGCCCGCGACCCGGCCGAGTTCGTAGGCGCGCATCCGCCGCTCCGGCGCCTCGGCCAGCAGGACGAGCACGGTGTAGTCGGCGTTGGACAGGCCGCCGTCGGCCTGCAACTGCTGCTCGACGCGTGTCCTCAGCAACTCGACCATCAGGAAGGACGTCCGCCAGGCGCGGAGTTCGCGTTCGGTCAGTCCCAGCTGTGCCATGAGGGCACTTTAACCCATGAGTTGACATGTCCACTCATGGGCGTACCGTGGCGAGTAGACACATCAACTCGATATGTCGTGCTCATCCCCCTGTGGCTGGTGCCTCGCGAAGGAGACCCCCATGTCCAGCGAGTGGAACGAGAACGAGCCCGCGCCCCCCGACGGTGGTCGCCTGGTCATCCGGGGCGGGGCGGTGATGTCGATGGACCCGGCCGTCGGCGACTTCGAGGACGCCGACGTCCTGGTCGAGGGCGGCAGGATCGTCGCGGTCGGCCCCGGCCTCGACGCCCAGGACGCGAACGTGATCGACGCCCGGGGGCGTGTCGTCATGCCGGGGTTCGTCGACACGCACCACCACCAGTTCGAGACGGCCGAGCGCGCCTTCCTGCCCAACGGCCTGCTCACCGACGACGGGTCGGGCTCGCCGAGCGCCCAGCCCAACTACGGCGAGCACATCCTGGGGAGGTTCGCCCCGGCCTACCGGCCGCAGGACGTGTACGTCAACGTGCTGTTCGCGGGACTCTCGCAACTCGACGCGGGGGTCACCACGGTGCTCGACGTGTCGCAGATCCACCACTCCCCGGAGCACACCGACGCGACGGTCCAGGCGCTGGTCGACACCGGGCGGCGTGCCGCGTTCGGCCTCTTCGAGGGCGCAGGCCGTACCGGGTCCCGGTATCCGGAGGACGCCTACCGCGTCAGGGAACGGTGGTTCCCCACGGACGATCAGCTGGTGACCATGGTCATGGGCGGTGAGATCCACCTCGGCGGGCAGGCGCACCGCCGGTCCTGGGCGATCGCCCGCGAACTGGGCGTACGGATCGCCGCCCACGCGGTCGGCTCGTGGGGGACGATGCGGCAGGACCTGGAGAGGATCGCGAGGGGTGAGGACGGGGTCCGGGTGGGTCCGGACAACCTCTTCATCCACATGACCGGCATGTCCGACGAGACCTGGAAGCGAATCCGGGACGCGGGCGCGCGGGTCTCGCTGGCCTTCCCGATCGAGATGGTCATGCGGCACGGCACCCCGCCGATCCTCACGATGCGGGAACTGGGCATGGAGCCCTCGCTGAGCTCGGACGTCGAGACGACGATGGCCGCGGACCCGTTCACGCTGATGCGCTCCGCGTTGACGATGCAGCGCATGGTCGTCAACCAGATGGTCCTCGACCGGGGCGGACACGTGTCACCGGGCACCCCCGAACTGCTCACCGTCCGGGACGTGCTGAGATACGCGACCGTCAACGGCGCCAGGGACCTGGGACTCGACGACAGGACCGGCACGCTCACCCCCGGCAAACAGGCCGACATCGTCATCCTCGACGCCACCGCGCTCAACGTCGCCCCGCTCAACAACGTGCCGGGGGCGGTCGTCTCCCTGATGGACCGAGGCAACGTCGAAACCGTGCTTGTCGCCGGAAAGATCCGCAAATGGCGGGGCCGGCTACTCGACGTAGACCTCGACCGCCTACGACACGACCTTGAGGCCTCCCGCGATCACCTCTTCACAGCAGCGGGCGTACGGCGAGACCTGTTCGCCTAGACCTGAGGTGGTTCGTGGGGCGAACCTGTGCGGCTTGTCGGCTAGGACTTCGAGGGGACGCGGCAGCCGGTTGCGGAACCCTTCGATGTCACCGATGACCTGCTGTCCGGCCGTGGCGCGATCGGTGAGGAACCCGGGCCCCGATCGACGCCACGGTCGAGACGGGCGGGCCGCGAACCCTTCAGGGTGATGAGGAACCCTCACCCGGTCGAGACGCCGTCAGGGGACAGGATTGCGAACCCTTCTGGGTGATGAGGAACCGCCGGACTCTCTGCGGCCCGCCGTCCTGGTCACGACGTTGCGAACCCTTCAGGGTGATGAGGAACGGGCTGCGGAACGCGACCTCGACCTGACCCGGAACACGTTGCGAACCCTTCAGGGTGATGAGGAACACCCGGACCCCCGTCCGCCGCACCCGCAAGGACATGTTGCGAACCCTTCAGGGTGATGAGGAACTGGACGTCCGCAGTCTCCTGCACGACCCGCACGTGTTGCGAACCCTTCAGGGTGATGAGGAACTTCAGCGGAAGTGACTCCCCCCTCGGCGAGATCTTGTTGCGAACCCTTCAGGGTGATGAGGAACAAGGCCAATTAATGATCTTGACGCACCTGCGACGCAGTTGCGAACCCTTCAGGGTGATGAGGAACCCGAGGGTAAAGTCCCAGGTCAGGTATGTCCGCGCGGGGGTGGCTGGGGCTGTTTCTGCGGCAGTCCGGCGGTAGTGCAGCGGTGCAGGTCAGAGCGTTGATCATTTTTGAGTACGGCCTCGGGCTGTGGGGCTCTGTCCATGATGACGGGATCGTGGGTTAGACGTCGAATATTCCGAGCTTT
This sequence comes from Streptosporangium sp. NPDC020145, assembly GCF_040631275.1. Lineage (NCBI taxonomy): Bacteria > Bacillati > Actinomycetota > Actinomycetes > Streptosporangiales > Streptosporangiaceae > Streptosporangium > Streptosporangium sp. NPDC020145. The sequence continues at coordinate 8,496 of NZ_JBEXZT010000059.1, forward strand.
ACGCCGTTGACGAAGGCGTTCCATCTGGAGGCGCTGAAGGTCAGTGTGGGGCCGGAGGGGTCTTTGCTGTCGCGGACGGCGACCAGGCCGGGGAGGTTGGTGGCTACCTCCACGCAGTCGTTGCTGTTGGCGGTAAGGCTGCTCTTGTGGAACTCGGCGTTGGACAGGTCGGGGGACATGGTTGCTCCTCGCCTTCTTGGGTTCCTGATTTTCACTGTGCGGGTGGGTCGCTGTACAAGCAAGACCCCGGCGCCGTGAGGGGTGCCGGGGTCCCTGGGAGTGAAGATGGTCAGGCGTCGAAGTCGCCGGTCTTCGTCCGGAGGAGGAAAGAACGCCACTGGTCAGCCGTGAACGCCAGAACCGGGCCGGAGGGGTTCTTGCTGTCGCGGACGGCCACCAGGCCGGGGAGGTCCGTCGTGACCTCGACGCAGTTATCCCCATTTGCACCGCTGAGCGAACTCTTGCGCCAGGTGATGGACTGAGCTGGGTCCATGATCTTTGCCTTACTCGTCGAATCGGTGGGCGAGGTCCACGAGGAATGCGACCGACTCGCGTGGAGGCAGCGCCACCTCACGGACTTGGTCGAATATGAGGGTATACGCCTGTACCTCCTCGGCATCATCCAGATAGAGATCGCTGGTGGCCGCTTCGAGGTAGACGAGGCTGGGATCTTCGGGAAAGCGGAGAATGCTGAACTCTCCGTCCAACCCGGCATGGACCCCCACGCTGTCCGGGATGACATGCACGGTGATGGTGGGCTGTTCCGAGAGGGCGACGATGTGCCGAAGCTGATCGCGCATGACCTTGGGTCCGCCGACGACCTTGTTCAGTGCGGCCTGGTCGATCAGCACCTGGAACACCAGGGGCTGTTCTCTACGCAGGATCTTCTGCCGGGCGATGCGTCCCTCTATCCGGCGTTGGATCATCCGCTCGTCGAGCGTGCCCGTTCGCATCACCGCTGCCATGTAGTCAGGGGTTTGAAGCAGGCCGGGGATGCGTAGCGCGGCGTAGCTGAGGATCTCGGATGCTTCGGCCTCGAAGCCCGGCAGCGAGCCACGGAACACTTCGGCGTACTCGGCCCACCAGCCTTTCGTGCGGGACTGGCGTGCGAGTTCGAGGACCGTCTCTCGCATCTGAGGATCGGTGACGCCGTACACGTTCAGCAGGGCGGTCATGTTGCCCACATCTGGCCGGGTCCACTTGTTGCGCTCCATGTGGGTGAGCCGCCCACGGGACCATTCCAGTCGGCGGGTGGCTTCCTCCACGGTGAGCCCGGATGCCTCACGAAGCCGGACAAGCAGCGCGCTGAGGCGACGCCGCCGAAGCGTTGGGCTGTGACTCACGTTCTCTCCTACCGTCAGACGCACTGCCACCAGGTGCAGCTAACTATGACAACCAAACTTTGGTGTTGAAGTTTCAGCGCGACTAGGCCACTATGAGTATCCGAATGGAAGCGGGGTGAGATGAACACTCTGTCAAGAAGATCGAGGCACCGCCCAGACGGCCGCCGCCCGTTCGCAACACGGCCTACGACGTCACTCCTGGTTCTTTTCATCAGGAGCGATCACAAAGGTCCCCATACCTCGGACGGTCTCCACTCTTCCCTCGGCGACGAGGGCATGGACGGCCTTCCGGGCGGTGTTGAGCGCGATCCCGAACTCCTCCATCAAGTGCGGCAGGCTCGGGATGGGCTGCTTCGGTCTGTAGGTGCCGGAGGCTATACGGTCTCGCAAGATCTCCGTCACCTGCTCCCAGACTGGCCTGTTCGGCTCCCGTTCCCACATGGGCTGGAGCGTACGAGGGCGCGCCCCACCCGGGACCGCCAGAACCTATCAGGCCCGCGTGTGATAGGGCCTGATAGGGCCTTCAGCTTGCGAAGGCTTTGACCTGCCATTTCATCTTTTTCCTGCCGCCAGTGGTGCTCCTCATGAGCAACACCCTGGTCCAAAAACGGACCTGCCCGACGGTTGCGTCGCCGGGACAGGCCCTCTATCAGGAAGGTGACTCCTGACGTGAGTAAGAGTAGTGCCCGGGACTCCAGCCCGGACACGTCGGCTCGGGACGGTTGCGGCTGCTTCGCCGGTGCCGTACCGCTGCCCATGGGATGCGCCCGCTGCGGGCATTCTCCCTACGCCCACGGGTGTTCGCAGCAGGATGGGCACGAGTACGTGCAGCCGTCCGGGCTGTTGATGAACGCCCGTCTCCAGGCCCGTCGTGAGTACGGTCCGCAGGTTCTTCCCGCTCCCCGGCCTCCGGTGGAGGTCGCGCCCGCCGAGGTGGTTCCGCTGGTACCCGCTCAGCGCCGACCCGAGCCCGATCCTGAGCCGGTGGCGCCCGCGATGGTTCCGGCCGCGAAGGCCGTACCGGATGGTGGTGGGCAGCCGGATCTTGGGCCGGTCGCGGTTCCGGAGCCTGTGCCTGTGGAACCGGTACGGCCCACGCGGCCACCGCTGCCCAGGAGGGCTCGGCGTCCGTTCCCCACGGTTCCTCGGCCGGGGGTCATCTGGACTCGTGTGCACCAGCCTCACCACTTCGGTGTACGGCCTCGATGCCTTGTTGCTCGTGCTCGTACGGCCAGGCGGCCGGTTCGGGTTTCGGCTGTCTCTTGTCCCGCAGGGCAGGCCCGTCTGGCGAACGTCCTGGCCAGGCATGCCTCTGGTCGGATCTTGGAGGTTCAGGTCATGCAGCACACCCCCGGCCGCCCGGTGATCCCGGGTTGGCGGTTGCTCATCAGTGACGCGGGCCGGTTCTGGGCCTTCCGCAACCACGTCTTCCCCTTCGCCGCCGTACGGGCCGGGGCGCAGTCGGCGGTGGACGCCGACACCTTCGACGAGGTCCAGGCCGTCATCGCCGAGCAGGAGAAGACCGCCCGCGCCGCCGCCTTCGTCGAGGAGGTCACCTCATGACGGGACGCCACAGGGACGGCCAGCCGTATGAGCCGGTGTATCGGCGGCTCTGGGACGGCCCAGCGCGGGCCGAAGCCGAGCGGATCGACCTGGCCTGGGCGGACTGGACGGTGCTCTACAGCCTGGGACGACGTGCCTTCTACGCGGTGGCCGCCTGGGACGGTCCCCGACCGGTGATCGTGGAGGACTCCACGGCCGATGGGCTGGAGGAGCGGATGCGGGAGGCCGAGATGATCCGGGCGATGCGGCTCTCGCCACAGCCTTCTCCGGCGCCGGTTCGGCGTAGGAGGGGTGGGGCCGGTCGTCCGCCCTCCGGAGCACGGAACGGGGAACCCAGCGGGGAGCGGGGTTCGCCAGGTGGGGAGACGGTGACCGCCGATGGACGGCGTTCGCCGGGTGGGAGGGCGGCATGATGCTGTCGGCCTGGACGGATCGTCAAGGATCTGAGCTTTCTGATCGAACCTGTGACTCCGTGCGGACGGCCCACCCGGGCTGGCTGGTGTTCCACAGCTCGACGACCGGGTTGTGGAGCGCCTACCGGAGCGTCCTGTTCGGCAGGCCGTACGCCGGGGAGGTGCTGCTGGTGCGGGCCGGGTCGGCCGAGGAGTTGGACCGTAAGTTGGCCGCTCAGGTGGTTCCGGTGGTGCCGCCGAGCATTCAGGCCGTTGCCGTCGC
>NZ_JBEXZT010000060.1:0-9018 GCF_040631275.1 Streptosporangium sp. NPDC020145
CCCGCTACGACAAACTCGCCGCCCGTTACGAGGCCAGCCTTCACATCTCCATCATCAACGACTGGCTGTTGACCTCACTTTGAGACAACTCCTAGACCGTCCTCTTCTACGATCCGCGCATGGGGCTTTCGCGATGGCACTCATCGGCCTGGTCCATGTCAGCACCGACAAGCAGAAGACCAGCTTCGGGAGGAGGACGCCCACAAGGTCAGCCAAGGCGCGGGCCGGAAGCTTCTTTCGTCTCCCTACCTACCTTTTGGCGTTCGACCCCGACCCCTGCCGCTTGTCGGCCTGGAAAATCCCGAAACGCTGGGCCTCCCGGTCTGATCGATGCCCTGCGGCACGCCCGTTGCGTCCGCTCCATGACCCGCGGCGCGTCGGTCGCGTCCGTAGAGGTCGCCGGTCCTAAGGCAACAGGACAACGGCTGAGCGGGCTTCGAACCCCCGGGTCATGTCATGTCGCGCCGATCGCGCAGGATTTCGACGCCGTCGCCGTCAAGTTCATCGTAGAACACCGAGCGTCCGGTCGTGGCCATCACCAGCGCCAGGGTGGTGCCGGACACCAGCGGGCCGGAGCCCGTGGTGAATGGGCCGTCGGTGGCGACGAGCCGCAGGCCGGCGATCCGTCTCTTGGCGGCGACGACCAGGTCCGAGCTCCGGTAGTAGTCGGCCACCCGGGTGAGGGTCTCGATCGGGTAGTCATGGCGAATGCCCAGCGGCCGCCGGATGTCCTCGGCGTGCACGATCGTCTCACCCAGCATCGCGATGACCGGGAGAGGCGGCTTGGTGGTGCTCGTGATGACGCGGCGGAACCTGTCATGCGTCTCGGCCGCGGTCGTGCCCAACTGTTCGGCCAGCCGCATGGCGACCTGCCTGTCGAAGTCGAACCGGTAGCGGATCACCCCCGTCAGCCACCGCACACCATTGAGGCTCGCCCCTGCGGTGAGGTGCGCCAGCACCTCCCGCACCGTCAATCCGGCGCACAACGACGGCGTCGTCCACTGCTCGTCGACCAAGTCCACCAGGTCGCCCGCCAGAGCCGCTCGCTCGGCATGCACCAGCGGCCAGAGGTCGGCCACATGAGCGCCCCGTGCTTTGGGCGCCGGATCGGTCATGTCAGAAGGCCTTTTCTCGTCAGTCACAGAAGCCCTCGCGTCAGGTTGGTTAGGACGGTCGAAGGTGAAGACTTCCGCCAGGGGACGAAATCGTCGCTCATGAGCGACGATTCCGGCCAGTTTGGGGTGCCGTTAAGAAACGTGCGATGAGCCGCCAAGCCCTATCTGAGCTGGATCATTGTCGTCCACAACGCTGTTGAAGCTCCCACGAGGCGATCATTCGGTACGCGCGCTACAACTGTCTGTAATGCGGGGGCATCGCGGGCGGATCTGTAGATATGGAACGTCCGCCGCTCAGTATGGACGAGCTGGTCGAGCACTGGACGGTGCTCAGCGACGAGGTCGGCCTGGTCGACGCCAAGCAGGAGAACACGCGCCTGGCATTCGCGCTGCTGCTGAAGTTCTACACGCAGCACGGACGCTTTCCGCGAGGCCGAGCAGAGTTTCCCGACGAGGTGGTCGACTACGTCGCGCGTCAGACCAAGACGCCGGCCAGCACGCTGGGCCTGTACGAATGGTCGGGCCGGACAATTGAGAGGCATCGCCGGGAGATTCGGGATCATCTCGGGTTTCGGGAGTGCTCGGCCGCGGACGCCGACAAGCTGACCGGCTGGCTGGCCGTCAACGTGGCACACGCCGAGCGGCAGCCGGACCGGGTCCGCGAGGAGTTACTCCGGCAGTGCCGCCTCGAGCGGATCGAGCCGCCGTCGCCCGGCCAGATCACCAGGATGGTCCGCTCGGCGCTGCATCAGGCCGAGCAGACCTGGTTCGCCCGGATCGCGGCGCGGCTGGATACGCAGACGACGGCCCGCCTCCTCGCTTTGGTGGCTGTCGGCGACGCCCGCGGGGGCGGCGAGGCAGGCGAGGGCGACGGCGATCTGGATGAGGACCAGGGGTCAGTCTTGGCACTGATCAAGGCGATCCCGGGCAACGTGAGCCTGGACTCTATGCTCACCGAAATCCGCAAGCTCACCGCCATCCGGGCCATCGGCCTGCCTGCCGGCTTGTTCGCCGAGGTGGCGCCGAAGGTACTGGCCGCCTGGCGGTTCCGGGCCGGGGTGGAATCGCCCTCACACTTGCGCACGCGGGCCCGCACCGCGCCGGAGGCCACCATCACCCTGCTGGCGGCGTTGCTGGCCGAGCGGGAGCGTGAGGTGACCGACACCCTGGTCGACCTGCTGATCGCCACCGTGCACCGGGTTGGCGCACGCGCCGAGCGCAAAGTCACCGAGGAGCTCATCAACGCCTTCAAGCGGGTCTCAGGCAAGGAGAACCTGCTGTTCACCATCGCCGACGCCGCGCTGACGAGTCCAGACGGCGTGGTGCGTGAGGTGGTCTTCCCCGCGGTGCGGGGTGGGGAGCAGACGCTGCGCGAGCTGGTACACGAGTTCAAGACCAAGGGACCGGTGTATCGGCGCACGGTGCAGACCACGTTGAAGGCCTCCTACACCAACCATTACCGGCGCGGGCTGATCGAGCTGCTTCAGGTGCTGGAGTTCCGCTCCAACAACACCGCCCACCAGCCGGTCATCGACGCGCTCACGCTGGTCCAGCGCTACGCCAAGGCCGGTAACACCACCTACTACCCGCTCGGTGAGAGCGCGCCCGAGCACAAGGGCACGCTCAAGGACTGGGCCGATCTGGTCTACCGCACCGACACCCGCGGCCGCCGCCGGGTGGCGCGGACGGTGTACGAGGTGGCCACCTTCCAGACGCTGCGCGAGCAGCTGCGTTGCAAGGAGATCTGGGTGGTCGGCGCTGACCGATGGCGTAACCCGGATGAGGACCTGCCGACCGATTTTGAGTCCCGCCGCGCTGAGCATTACGGCGAGCTGCGCAAGCCCTTGGACCCGACGGAGTTCTGCGACTCTCTCCGGGAGGAGATGACCAGCGCCCTGGCAGAGCTGAACGACGCGCTGCCATCCCTGGACTGGGTGAAGATCGCCGAACGCAGGGCCGGGGCGATCAAACTGACGCCGATCGAGGCCTCCGATGAGCCGCGCAACCTGCGCCGGATCAAGAACGAGGTGGCCCGCCGCTGGAGCGCCATCCCGCTGATCGACATCCTCAAGGAGGCGATCTTGCGTACCGGCTGCCTGGCCAAGGTGACCGCGGCCACCGGTAGCGGCCACATGAGCCCCGAGGTGCTGGCCGAGCGGCTCATGCTGGTCATCTACGCCTACGGCACCAACTGCGGCATCCGGCAGGTGATCTCCGGCGCGCACACCCACACCGAGGAGGACCTGCGCTACGTCCGCCGCCGTTACCTGACACCGGAGGTGGCCCGCACCATCGCGGTCGAGATCGCCGACGCCACCTTCGCCGCCCGCGACGCCGGGCTGTGGGGGCAAGGTTCGACCGCGGTCGCCTCCGACTCCACCCACTTCCGGGCGTGGGATCAGAACCTGTTCACCGAGTGGCACTCCCGCTACGGCGGCCGAGGCATCTTGGTGTACTGGCATGTGGAGCGCGGGTCGGTGGTGGTGCACTCCCAGACGCTGAAGGCGTCGGCTTCTGAGGTGGCTGCGATGGTGGAGGGCGCCATCCGGCACGGCACCACCTCGAAGGTCGAGGGCAACTACGTCGACTCGCACGGCGAGTCGGAGCCTGGCTTCGCCGTCACCCGATTGCTGAACGTGGATCTGCTGCCGCGCATCAAGCAGATCAACCGGGTCAACCTGTATCAGGCCGGCCAAGGCGACCTGGCCCGTTATCCCCGCCTGGCGCCGGCGATGACCCGGCCGATCCGCTGGGACGTCATCGCCGCCAACTACGACCAGGTCATCAAGTACGCCACTGCGATTCGCACCCGCACCGCCTCTACCGAGGCCATCTTGTCGCGTTTCACCCGCACTGCCTCGCATCCGGCCTACCAGGCGATCCTGGAGATCGGCCGGGCGGCGCGTACCACGTTCGTCGCCCGCTACTTATATGACCGCGACCTGCAGCGCCAGATCGAGGAAGGGCTGAACGTGGTCGAGGCGTGGAATCGCGCCAACGCGGTGATCTGCTACGGCCGCGGGGGCGAGATCTCCACCAACCGGCGCGATGAGGTGGAGATGACGGCCCTGTGTCTTCGGATCTTGCAGGCGGCGCTCGTCATGGTGAATGTCCTGATGCTTCAAGACGTTCTCGCCGATCCCGAGTGGTCCGCCCTGCTCACCCCGGCCGACCGGCGCGGCCTGACCCCGCTGTTCTGGCTACACGTGCGCCCCTACGGCGAGGTGAGGCTGGACGTCACCACCCGCTTGGACATCGGCGCCTCAGCGCCGGTGCGCGACAGGCCACCAGATGCTCGGTGAACGCTTACCGTTTAAGGCAGACCGATGTGCCAGGGTCGGGTAGCGTCCGGCGGGGTTAGGCCGATAAGGCCATGGACGCCGTAAGAGGGGCCGGGACGCCGCTCGGCTTCGGCCTCTGCTGTCGCACGCTATATCGGCTGTCGTATCGCATGGTCAGGAGCAGTGTGAGCCCCCGCGGTGAGCAACTCCCCGAGCCGTCTGAGCCGCTCGAACCGGACGGTCATGGCCTGCCGCCCGAGCAGATCGCCGCGGCCCAGGACGGGGCGCGCGGCTGGGTGCGGCAGGCGGCGTCCCAGTCCGCGCAAGGGCTGGGCTGGGCGAGCCCGCGGGCGCTGCTGGCCGTGCTGTGCGCGAGCGCCCTGGCTCCCCTGGCCCTGGTCGAGCCGGGCCTGGCGGTGGCGGCGGCCGGGATCAACGTGGTCGGCTCGGTCGGGGCGAACCTGCTGTCGGACCTCATCGGCGCTTCCCTGGCCGCCGCCCGCGCTAAAACCAGCCTCAGAACCCCCGGTGACGCGCACGCTGCCGGTCAGCCTGCCGTCGGCCAGGCCGACGCGGGCAACGATGAGGCGTCGGCCGCACAGCTGGCCGACCGGGTGCGGCAGGTGGAGCGGGAACTGACAGCGCGGCTGGAGAAGGCCCTGCAGGCCGGAGACGCGCACGCCGAGGCGCTCGCCGAGACGCTGGGGAGAGTGCTGGCCGAGGTCGAGGTCACCCAGGTCGTGATCAGTGAAGCGCTCACCCAGGGAGATGCCCGGCTGCTGGAGGAGGTGATGGAGGCCTTCGCCGAGCTCGGCCGGCAGAACGCGGCGCTGGCACCGATGCTGGGGCGGCTGGATGTCGCCGCGGCCCAGATCCAGCAGACCTTGTACCGGCAAGATGCCGAGCATCGCTTCGACCGCACCCAGACCCAGCAGCAGATCGCCCTGCTGGCAGTGATCCGTGAACAGCTGGGCGAACTGGCATCCCGGCCGCCCGGCGGCGCCTTCGCTTCGGCACCGGGCGCGGACGGCACGGCGTGGGCGGGTGGGTGCCCGTATCAGGGGTTGGAGCCGTTCGGCCCGGCCCAGGCGGGCCTGTTCTACGGGCGAGGCCAAGCCACCGCCCGGCTGACGGCAATGGTCACCGTCCCCCGCGAAGGCGGGCTGATCGTGGTGATCGGGGCCTCTGGGGAGGGCAAGTCCTCCCTGCTGCACGCCGGACTACTGCCTGCGCTGACCACCCTCACCTCCTCGTCCGCCGGTGGCCCCGGTGGCGGCGCGCAGTGGGTGCCGGTGACCTTCACCCCCGGGCAGCGGCCGCTGCAGGAGCTGGCCACGCAGCTGGCGGTGCGCTGCGGCGCCGATCCCGACGCCGTGCTGGCCGAGCTGCACCGTGACCCGTCCCAGGCCCGGGAGCGGGCCCACCAGGTGCTGGCCGCCGAACGGATCCGCCGCCATCAGCAGGGCGCGACCGGTGACGGCCCGCGACGCCTGGTCGTGGTCGTCGACCAGTTCGAGGAGGTGTTCACCCTGGCCTCGGGCGAGCACGCCGGGGAGGCGGAGACGTTCGTCGCCGCGCTGGAGGCGATGACCGTCGGCGCCGGAAGCGGGGCCGCTCCGGTGGCCTCCGCCCGGCCGGGACGCGCGGCTGGCGAGCAGGCGGGCGGACCGGCACCAGGGGTTGTGGTGGCGGCGATGCGCGGAGACTTCGTCGAGCGGTGCGCCGCTCACCCGGTGCTGGAGCGGGCACTGCAGGAGCGGATGTTCGTGCTGGGCCCGATGAGTGAGCCGGAACTACAGCGAGCGATCACCGGCCCGGCCGCTGCGGCCGGGGCGAGTGTGGAAGACGGCCTGGCCGAGCAGGTGGTGCGGGAACTGGCCGGCCACCTGCACCTCCCCGCAGGCGGGATCGGCCTGACAGGGCTGACGGGGGCGTTGCCGCTGCTGTCGATGGCGATGGTGCGCACCTGGGATCAGCGCGAAGGTAGGCGGCTGACCCGGCAGGGCTACGACCGCTCCGGAGGCGTCGCCTCGGCCGTGGAGGCCACCGCCAAAGAGGCCTTCGACTCCCTCACCCCTCGACAGCAGGCCATCGCCCCGCGCCTGATCCTGGCGTTGACGATCACGGGCGCAGATGGGCAGGTCAGTCGACGCCGCGCCACCATGGGCGAGCTGGCCGCCTTGTGCGCACCCGAACCGCCTGAGCTGGCCCGGCAGATCGTCGAGGTGTTCACCGCCGCCCGGCTGATGGTCACCGGCCCGGTGCTCCGGCCCCTCGATCCGACACAGACCACGGAGGTGGTGTCCGCCGGTCCCGCGTTGGAGGCCGCCACCGACGTCTCTCCGGCGCCTGAGATTCCTGGGACGGCGGGGGTAGCCGACACGGTCGAGCTCGCCCATGACGTGTTGCTGACCGCCTGGCCACTGCTGCAGGACTGGCTGGCCAGCGAGCGCGCCGACCGGGTCCTGCACGGAGAGATCGTTCAAGACGTCGCTGAATGGGAGCGGCGCGGCCGGAACGGGGCCTTCCTCTACCGTGGGGTCCGGCTGCAGGAAGCCGACAAAGTCGTCGCGCGCTGGCAGGCCGACCCCGGCCGTTACGTCGGCTTCGACCTGCCCGGGCCCGCCGTGGCCTTCCTGGAAGCCGGTACCCGCGCCGCCACCCGGACCCGGCGCCGCTGGCAAGGCGTGTTCACGGTGCTGGCCGGGCTGCTGGTGGTCGCGATCATCACTGCGGTGGCCGCCGTGCGCTTCGGCCAAGACGCCAACCAGCGAAGTATCCAAGCTCTGTCTCGCCAAACAGCCGCTTACAGCCGATCTCTGCCCGGCGACCCCGTGACCTCGGCACGACTCGCCGCCGCGGCGTGGACCATCGCCCATACCGACGAGGCACGAGCAAGCATGGCCGAACTCCTCAGCCAGCCTGCGCGCGCCGTTCTAGCCGGTCACGCCGACGCGGTGTTCTCGGTGGTGTTCAGTCCGGACGGCACCCGCCTGGCCTCCGCTGGGAAAGATAGGACGGTGCGGCTCTGGGACGCGGCCACCGGCAAGCAGATCGGTGCCCCGCTCACCGGACACACCGACACGGTGAGATCGGTGGTGTTCAGTCCGGACGGTACCCGCCTGGCCTCCGCTGGGGTGGATAAGACGGTGCGGCTCTGGGACGCGGCCACCGGCAAACCGGTGGGCACCCCACTCACCGGACACACCGACGCAGTGGCGTCGGTGGTGTTCAGCCCGGACGGTACCCGCCTGGCCTCCGCCGGGTTCGATGGGACGGTGCGGCTCTGGGACGCTGCTACCGGCAAGCAGATCGGTGCTCTACCCACCGGACGCACCAACGCAGTGGCGTCGGTGGTCTTCAGCCCGGACGGCACCCGCCTGGCCAGCGCCGGATACGACAAGACGGTGCGGCTCTGGGACGCGACCACCGGCAAACCGGTGGGCACCCCACTCACCGGACACACCGACACGGTGAGATCGGTGGTCTTCAGTCCAGACGGCACCCGCCTGGCCAGCGCCGGGGACGATAAGACGGTGCGGCTCTGGGACGCCGCCACCGGCAAACCGGTGGGCACCCCACTCGCTGGGAACACCGACGAGGTGATGACGGTGGCGTTCAGCCCGGACGGCACCCGCCTGGCCTCCGCTGGATACGACAGCACGGTGCGGCTCTGGGACGCCGCAGCTGGCAAGCAGATCGGTGCCCCGCTCGCCGGACACACCGAAGCGGTGTTGTCGGTGGCGTTCAGCCCGGACGGCACCCGCCTGGCCAGCGCCGGATTCGACAAGATGGTGCGGCTCTGGGACGCGGTCACCGGCAAGCAGATCGGTGCCCCGCTCACTGGACACACCGACACGGTGTGGTCGGTGGTGTTCAGTCCGGACGGCACCCGCCTGGCCTCCGCTGGGGTGGATAAGACGGTGCGGCTCTGGGACGCCGCCACCGGCAAGCAGATCGGTGCCCCGCTCACCGGACACACCGACACGGTGAGGTCGGTGGTCTTCAGCCCGGACGGCACCCGCCTGGCCAGCGCCGGATTCGATGGGACGGTGCGGCTCTGGGACGCCGCCACCGGCAAGCAGATCGGTGCCCCGCTCACCGGACACACCGACGCGGTGTGGTCGGTGGCGTTCAGCCCGGACGGCACCCGCCTGGCCAGCGCCGGAAACGACGAGACGGTGCGGCTCTGGGACGCCGCCACCGGCAAGCAGATCGGTACCCAGCCCCCCGAACACACCAGCCCGGTGGTATCGGTAGTGTTCAGTCCGGACGGCACCCGCCTGGCCTCCGCCGGGTTCGATGGGACGGTGCGGCTCTGGGACGCGGTCACCGGCAAGCAGATCGGTGCCTCGCTCACCGGACACACCAACGCGGTGATATCGGTGGCGTTCAGCCCGGACGGCACCCGCCTGGCCAGCGCCGGATTCGACAAGACGGTGCGGCTCTGGGACGCGGCCACCGGCAAACCGGTGGGCACCCCGCTCACCGGACACACCAACGAGGTGGTATCAGTGGTGTTCAGTCCGGACGGCACCCGCCTGGCCAGCGCCGGATTCGACAAGACGGTGCGGCTCTGGGACGCGGCCACCGGCAAACCGGTGGGCACCCCGCTCACCGGA
>NZ_JBEXZT010000060.1:9116-10596 GCF_040631275.1 Streptosporangium sp. NPDC020145
GACACACCAGCCCGGTGATGTCGGTGGTGTTCAGCCCGGACGGCACCCGCCTGGCCAGCAGCGAAATGGACAAGACAGTGCGCATCTGGGACATCGCACTGCCGCATGACCTCCTGCGAGCGGTGTGCGGTATCGCGGTGCGCGCCTTCACGCCTGAGGAGTGGCAACGATACATTCCCGACGAGCGATACCGGCCTAGTTGTCCGGCTCGCTGACGGCTGCCGCCGTGACCACGAGGTGTTACTCGCGTCCTGGATGTGACAGGTAATTCGCATTAGGTGTCACACTGGCCTCCCGGGCCGGGCAGACGCCCAGCTCGCCGACCGGCGAACCGGGGCCGAATCGGCAACGTTATGTGTCACATCAGCGCGGGAGGTCCTCGTGACAGTCGTTCCGTTCCCGCCCCCGGCTGAGGGCGAACTCGTCGTGGCCGCCGTCGACCGGTACCTCGACTCCGTCCCGACCACGACGACCCGCGACAGTTACGCCGAGACCCTCACCCGGCTCACCGCGCTCGCCGGGGACCTACCCGCCAACATGCTCGCCCCCGAGGACTACGCCGCAGTGATGGAGCGATGGGCCGACGCCGCGGCCGCGACCTGGAACCGGCACCTGTCCGCGCTCATCTCCTTCACCGCCTGGGCGCAGCGCCAGGAGATCCTCGCCACCAACCCCGCCCGGCGGCTGCAACGCCGCAAGAGCGCCCGCCGCGGCGACCGCTCCATCCCGCGCGCCCGCCTGGACAAGCTGTTCACCGACGACCGGCACCATCTGCGCGATCGGGTCCTGTGGCGGATGCTGTATGAGACCGCCGCCCGCGCCGAGGAACTCCTGTCCCTCAACATCGAAGACCTCGACCTGGAGTTCCGGCGCGGCCGCGTCACCTCCAAGGGCGGCGCGATCGAGTACGTGCACTGGGCCACCGGCACCGCCCGCCTCCTGCCACGACTACTGCGCGGACGCGCCACCGGACCGCTCTTCCTCGCCGACCGGCGCGCCCCCGCCTCCGGGCCGCGTGCTCCCGCGGCCGCCGACATCTGCCCCGCCACCGGGCGCGGTCGGCTGTCCTACCCGCGTGCCGAATACCTCTTCAAGACCGCCACCGCCGCCCTCGACCCGCACGGCATCGGCTGGACCCTCCACCAGCTACGGCACTCCGCACTCCAGCACCTGGCCGCCGACGGCCGCACCGCTCCCGAGCTCCAGGCCAAATCCCGCCACCAGCACCTGGGCAGCCTCGGCCGCTACGTCCAACTCGGCGAACAGACCTCCGCCCAGGTCACCGCAGACGCCGACCCCGCCGCACGACGCCGGACCCGCTGACCTATGTTCGCCGCCTCGCATCGTGACGGGCGCCGAGCTCAGGCATCATGATCATCCCCGGTCTAAGAACTGCTAACGCAATGAGCTGAGGCGGCGCCAGCAGATCAGGGCGCAGCCGAGGCTGAGGAAGGCTTCGTGGATGTCGTCACGGACCTCC
>NZ_JBEXZT010000061.1:0-8829 GCF_040631275.1 Streptosporangium sp. NPDC020145
TCCCACGGCTTCAGCCGCGCCAACCCGCTCACCCCTCCCACTGTCATTACAGCGAGAGATCAAACCACAACGGAGATCATTCTGTTAGGAGCTATAAGAGCGAACCTCGCCTGATCCCGACAGGTACGTGTTGGTGTGGATGCGGAACCGAGGTCGGCCTCGGCTCCTTCTTCTCCCAGGGGCACGACAAGATCGCAGAAGCCGCCCTCCTTGCGGCCCGGTACGACAACTCCGTCGCCCGACTCATCGCTCACCACGGCTTCGGTCCCGAGAATGGTGTCCGCGAGGCGGCTGTGGAGAGCGGTTACTGGGAGGCCTGCCCCGAAGCGAGCTGCGACTACCTCGGCGCCCCGTGGCTTCACGCCTGCTGCTCAATGTGGTGCCGATCCGAGCGGAGAGCCGACCACGGAGCGACCTGCGTGCGGAGCGGAGCTCTTGCGGAACGGAAAAGCTCGCTGAACGTCGGCCGGGCTGCTGCTCACCGGTTCCGCAGGCCGGGCCGGCAGCAGGACGAGCACTTGAGCCGGTTCCCGAGGCTCCCCGTGAGGCGGATCCGGCCTGCCGACGTGGCAGACGGCGGGTGGTCGTCGACGGCCATGGAGTTGTAGAGGCGTGCGCTTCTGGTGGTGAGGCGCAGGAGGGCTCGGCGGGGTCCCGCAGGCAGGGCGGAGATCAGGCGGGCGCCCTGGGCCAGTCCCAGCGCGCCGAGGCGGGATGCGGGGACCAGGGTCCTCGCCGCGCTCAGCGCGGCCGCGCGGCTGCCGCGCACGTGCTCGGCCATCGCCCGCTCGTAGGCGGGAAAGGCGCGTTCGTGGTCGCCGCCGGCCCGCGCCAGCTCCCCGGCGAGGACGTACGCGCCGACGACGGCCAGGCTGGTACTGCCGCCTACGGCCGGGCCGGGGCTGTAACCCGCGTCGCCGACGAGCGTCACCCTCCCCCGCGTCCAGGTGTCCATGCGGAGCTGCGTGACCGAGTCGAAGTAGAACGCCGGGGTGTGGTCAAGCTCCTCCAGCCGGCGGTCCACGTCGGCGTGCATGCCCTTGAACGCGTCGCGCAGCAGCTCCTTCTGCCGTGGCACGTCACGGTGGTGGTGGTCGAGTTCACGCTCGCTCCGGAACAGGAACAACGCCCGCGCGCCACCGAGGCGCCGCGAGCCGTACATGCCGGCGGTGCGGGCGGCCATTCCCGTGTCCGGTCGCGGTGCATCCCTTTTCGGTGATCATGCATCGCGACCGGCGACGATGGGCGGTAAGTCGGACTTATGTCCGAACCTACTCCGAGATGATCATGAACTGTTCCAGGGGCCCATCAGCGGCATGTCTTCCCGCATGCGCGTTGTCCGGTCTCAGCGAAGGTGGCACCTGTCTCGGTGAAATTGGCGCGTCCTGGCGTTCCGTCTCACACAGTTGGCACGAGAAGGACGATCGAGACCCGGCCTCTCACTGAAGGTGGCATGTGGCGGGTGTTGAGCACCCGATCGTTGGCAGCGGTAACCATGCGCCCGGTTGGTGTCGGGCGCCAAGCTGGTTTGACAGAGGCCGGACCCTCTCCGGGCCATTGGGCTCCTGGACGTGCCACGTCGAAGTATCGGAAGTCGCGAGGGGTCCGCTTCCGATACCGCAAGTCGTCTGAAGTAAGCACACCGGTTCATCGGTCGGCTTGCGGCAATCATGTCTGCGATGCAAACATGTCTGGGAAGCCGACATAATGGAGGTCAAGTCATGACGCAAAACGCGGCCAACGAGGCCGGCAACCTGCTCGACGAAGTAAACGTCCTGCGCGCCCGAGCCCGCACGGACCGGCACGCCTTCCGCTTTCCCTTGCTGTTCTTCGGAGGCTTCACCTTGGCCACCGCCCCGCTCTATGTCATCGACTTCGAGTTGCGGGAAAGTCCGGAAGGAACCTTCACCTGGCCTTTCGGAGAGTGGATCGATATGGTCTGGCTCGCCGGACTAGTCGCCGGGGCGGGGCTCACCGTGTGGTGGTATCGCCGCCACGGCCATCGGGCGGGCATTCAGACCTCACCGCGAAACCCAACGATCATCTGGAGCACCGCTGGGGCGGCCCCGCTGGTCTGGACGCTCCTGCCGCTGGTTGGCTTCCTCCTCTGGCCGTTCTTCATTCGCGACACCTTCGGCCTCCTGGCTTCGGCCCTCGGCCTGATCGCCCTGGCCCGGGCCGAACGCAGCCGCCATCTCTGGATCGTCACCGCCCTCTACACGGCGACAGCCGTCCCGGCCGTCGTCTATGACGTGCAAAACCAGTACCACCACCTGTTCCACCTGTTCGGCGTCTCCCCGCAGGAGATGCCCTACGGTCTTCTCCAGGGCAGTCCCGTTCTGCTCCCGGCCATGATCCTCCTCGTGGGCGGACTGACCGTCCGGCGAAAGACACACCCATGACTTACCCGACCGGAAATCTCGATGACACCGTCCACCAGCGCCATCGCCTCGGCATCCTTACCATCGCCAGCGAGGCGTCTCGGGTCGAGTTCACCTACCTGTGCGAGGTGCTCCAACTGACCAGGGGAAACCTCAACCGTCACCTCGCCGTCCTGGAGGAGGCCAGACTGATCACCCTGGAGAAGGGATACGACGGACGGCGCCCGAAGACATGGATCGTCATTACCAAGGAAGGCCGCGTAGCACTCTCAAAGGAGATCACCGCGCTGGAGGAACTGGTCCACCGCCACCGCGCCAACGAAAGCTGACCCTCATGCCGACGGTCGCCGGGCTTGTGCCGTGCCGGTAGCCGGCTGAGGATCAGCCGAGAATCCGCTGACAACCACCGGGCAGGAGGCGCTGTGGTGGGAGCAGTACGTTCTGGAAGTGCTCACAGGCGTCCGGGCCGACGCGCCTGCCCGTGCGAGACCACACCCGCACTTCGACCCGGCCACCACGACGCTCACCCAGCGCGAGCAGGCCAAGGCCGCCGAACCGGCCACCGAGGGACGCCCAAGGTCAGCACGCGCACGCTCAAACGCAAGCGGCTGCGTTACCAGACCCAAGGCCTGGCCGGACTGATCGACGGCCGTCATGACCGCCTCCAGCCGGTCACCGGACGAACTGGGCCACGCGTGGTCGAGGCGCTGCGGCAGGCGATTGAGGAGGCCACCGGCGCATCGACGCGCACCGCGAGCTATTTCCACTGGCGGGTCGGGATGCTCGCCGGCCAAGACGGCGTGGTGGTGCCGTCGCGAGCGACGTTCTACCGGTTGTTCGAGCGAATGTCTCACGGACGACACACCAACGGGTCGGCGCGCATGCGCCGGTCACTGGCCGACCGGTCCAGTGCCGCGCCTGCCCGGCGTGCCTGCTCCGGGATCGCGTAGTCGCGGTCGGCCGGTTTGGCCGACCGGCCGTGCCCGAGCAGGTCGATCCGGATGACGCGGTGGGACCCTGTCAGCAGCGCAACCATCGGGTCCCACGAGCGGGTGGAGGACGCGGACCCGTGGATGAGCAGGAGCGCGGGGGCGTCGCGGGGGCCGTCCTGGCACACGTGGATGTCGCAGCCGTCCAGCGACAGGGTCGAACTCTCGGCGCCGTCGTTCGCGTACGGCCGGCCGTCGGAAACAGTCATGGGCCCACTGTCTCCGCCGGCGTGGGCCGGTGGATTGGACGAATGTTCCCCTCAACCGGCTCTCGTAGCATGGGACGGTGCGTACGTTCGTGCATGGCGCGGCTGTCTGGGACGTCGCGTGCCCGCGACGGCCCAGCCGGGTGGCCGGTGTCACCATGGCCGGGTTCCGTGTCCGTGACCTGGACACGCTCCGGATGGTCCCACACCCGGCCGTGACGCTGCTCCTGGAGTTCGGCGCCGGTTCGCCCGTCCTCGACGGCGCCGCGGGGCAACAGCAACGGGGAAGCGTCGTCGCCGGGCCCGGGCTGGGGTCCGGAGGCGCGGTCCTGGCGCGGGGAGAGAACGTCGAGTGCGTGCAGGTGCGTCTGTCCCCGGTGATCGCAGGCGCCGTTCTGGGCGTCTCCCCCGCCGACCTCGACGGCGCCGTCGTGTCCCTGGGCGACCTGTGGGGCCGGGAGGCGTCACGGATCCGCGAGCGACTGTGCGATGCCCCGTCGTGGCAGGATCGCTTCGCGTTGACGGACGCACTGCTCGTCCGCCGGTATGAGGCGGGGCCGCCGGTGGATCCGGAGGTGGCCTGGGCCTGGCACCGGATCGTCGGCAGCCGTGGCCTGACCCGGGTCGACGGGCTCGCGGCCGAGGTCGGGTGGAGCCGTAAGCGGCTGTGGTCCCGGTTCCGGTCGCAACTCGGCCTGCCGCCCAAGCGTGCCGTGAGGCTGGTCCGCTTCGACCATGCCGCCCACCGCCTGGTCGCGGGTGAAGGCGCGGCCCAGGTCGCGGCCGACGCCGGCTACGCCGACCAGTCCCATCTGCATCGTGATGTCATGGCGTTCACCGGAACGACCCCCGCGACCGTGGCCGGCGAGCCGTTCCTCGCCGTTGACGACATCGCATGGCCCGGCCGCGAAGCGCCCGCCAGGCCGCACCTCTCCAGGGAACTCCGGCTCGGTCACCGTCCGCAGGACGCCTGACGGCGGTGGACCGGCGACCGCCGTGAACCGGTGATCGGCTCGGTCGTCCTCCACACCTCCATCGGTGGCACAAGCGTCTTCGTCGCCGAGGCCGTCGTGCGGGCCGCCTTGCGCGACGCGGGCTCGGCCTCAGCCGGTGGATCCAGCGCGTCGCCGGCTTCCGCACCCAGACTCCCGCGTGTGCGAGGAAGCCGTGTTGTCGGATCACGGGCGACCGGCGTCCCGGAAAGTTCTTCGAAGAAATCCCCGAGACGGTGTCGGATCGGGGCGGTGGTGTTCGTAGCAGGGGTAAGGCCGTTCATACGGGACGGTGCCAAGGCAAGTCAGGGGCAGGGGAACCGCGATCATGAAGCTGACGACCATGACTCAGGTCACCATCGACGGAGTGATGCAGGGAAACGGCGGCGCGTCGGGCGAGGACCGCAGGAACGGGTTCGAGCGCGGCGGATGGGCCCTGGGCAAGGGTGACGACGAGACCCGCGCATTCATCAACCAGACCTACCAGTGCGCCGACGCGTTCCTGTTCGGGCGGCGGACCTACGAGCTGTTCGCCGGCTCGTGGGGGACCATGACGGTTCAGGACGCCCCTGCCTGGGAGCCTGTCATGCGGGCGTTGAACACACGGCCCAAGTACGTGGCGTCGACCACGCTCACCGATCCGGCGTGGCCGGGCACCACCGTCCTGTCCGACGACCTCGCGAGCGCCGTCGCGGACCTGAAGGCCGAACCGGGAGGTGAGCTGCAGGTGCACGGCAGCGGCGTCCTGATCCGCTGGCTGCTGGAGAACGACCTGGTCGACGAGATGACCCTGATCGTCGTTCCCGTGGTTCTCGGGCAGGGCGCGCGGTTGTTCCCGGAGGTCGGCCCGGATCTCGCGCTCGACCTGGTCGAGTCGCGGGTCGACTCCAAGGGCGTGGCGATCCAGGTCTACCGGCCCGCCGGACGCCCGCGGTACGCGACGCCTTGAAGTTCCCGACCGGTACACCGCACAGCCCCGACACCACAGGAGATGATCTTCAGATGCGATACCTGGTTTCCGTGATCCACGACCGGGCCGGCCTCGCCACCCCGGACGAGGACGCCGCGATCGACGTGTTCAACGACCGGCTCCAGGCCGACGGCCACTGGGTTTTCGCCGGGGGCCTCGCCTCGCCCGGCACGGCCACCGTCATCGACAACCGGGGTGGCGAGGAGATGGTCACCGACGGGCCTTTTCTGGAGTCCAAGGAGTATCTCGCCGGCTTCTGGATCATCGAGGCGGCCGACCTCGACGTGGCGCTCAAGCTGGCGGCCGAGGGATCGAAGGCCTGCAACCGGAAGGTCGAGGTGCGGCCGTTCCTGTGAACGGGATCGACGTCCGTGAGGCGATCGCCCGGGCCCACCGTGAGGAATGGGCGCGGGTGGTCGCCTCCCTGACCAGGCGCTTCGGTGACCTCGACATCGCCGAGGAGGCGACCGCCGAGGCGTTCGCCACCGCCGTCCAGCGGTGGCCGGCCGACGGCGTGCCTCCCAGTCCGGGGGCCTGGCTGACCACCACCGCCAACCGCCAGGCCATCGACCGGATCCGGCGCGAGAACAAGCGCGACGACAAGCACAGGAAGGCTCAGATGGCCTACGGCGACCCGCCCGAGCCTCTCGGCGTCATCGACGACGACCGGCTCCGGCTGATCTTCACCTGCTGCCACCCGGCGCTGTCGATGGAGACCCGCGTGGCGCTGACGCTGCGTATGGTCGCCGGGCTGACCATGTCCGAGATCGCCCGCGCCTTCCTGGTGACGGAGAGCGCCATGGGGCAGCGGATCACCCGTGCGAAGGCCAAGATCAAGGCGGCCCGCGTCCCCTATCGCGTGCCGTCCGCCGAGGATCTCCCGGTCCGTGTCTCCGGTGTGCTCGCCGTCCTCTACCTCGTCTTCAACGAGGGTTACCTGGCCACCGGTCCCGAAACCGATCCCCTGCGTCACGATCTGACCGCCGAGGCGATCCGGCTCACCCGCCTGATCCGTGCCCTCCTGCCGGACGACGGTGAGGTGGCCGGGCTGCTGGCGCTGATGCTCCTCATCGAGGCCCGCCGGCCCGCCCGGGTCTCGGCCGACGGCGAACTGGTCGCTCTCGACGAGCAGGACCGTGAGGCGTGGGACACGGCGCTGATCGCCGAAGGGCACCGGCTGGTGCGCGAGCGTCTCACCGCCGCGGCCACGGGAGCGGCACCGGGTCGCTACCAGATCCTCGCGGCGATCAACGCCGTGCACACCTCCGCCCGCGACATGCGCGACACCGACTGGTCGCAGGTCCTGGCCCTCTACGACCAGCTCGTCCGCCTCGACCCCTCACCGGTCGTCTCCCTCAACCGGGCCATCGCGGTCGCCGAGCTCGACGGCCCGGAGGTGGCGCTGGCGATCGTCGACCGTCTTGAGCACAGGCTGGCCGGCTATCACGCCTACCACGCCACCCGTGCCGACCTGCTGCGCCGGCTGGGCCGCGGCCGGGAGTCCCGCGCGGCCTACGACAGGGCCATCGGCCTGGCGGGTAACGCCGCCGAGACCGCCTACCTGACCCGCCGCCGCGACCAGCTGCGGTAGCGCCCGCAGGAGGGGGCGGCGTCAGCCCTTCCGGCTCGCGAGGACGTTCATGTAGTGGTTGTTGATCATGATGCCGAGGATGTTGCCGAACGGGTCGCGGACCGAGGCGGTGACGAATCCGGGGCCGCGCTCGGTCGGCTTGTCGAACGGGACGGCCCCCATCTCCAGCAGCCGCTCCCAGGCCGCCTCCAGGTCGTCCACCGCCCAGTAGACGATCGCCCCGCCGTTCTCGGCGCTCCAGCCCGACGGGGCGAAACGCGCGTCGATGATTCCCAGCTCGTGCTGGTAGTCACCCACCCGGAACTCCACGTAGACCGGCTCGCCCTGCTCGGGCCGCTGGAAGTAGGCCTCCATCCCGAGGAGCTCGGCGTACCAGTCACGGGCGGCGGCGACGTCGTGCGCGTAGAAGCTGATGGTGGTGAGTCCGCGAAGCATGTCCTGCTGCCTTCCGCTCGGTGGCTTGTGAGATCGATCCTGTCAGCCAAAGTGCTCATGGAATGAGCGCTTTATTGGCAGGATCGAAGCATGAGAGCAGATCGTCTGGTGGCCGTCCTGTTGCTGATGCAGTCACGTGGCCGGGTGACGGCGGCGGAGATCGCCGCCGAGATGGAGGTTTCGGTCGCCACGGCCCGCCGTGACCTTGAGGCCCTGTCGGCCGCGGGCATCCCCGTGTACCCGCAGTCCGGACGCGGCGGCGGCTGGGCCCTGCTCGGCGGTGCCCGCACCGACCTTTCCGGGCTCAAGGCCTCCGAGGCCAGGGCGCTGTTCCTGCTGCTCGGCCCGGCCGCCGCGATCGCGCCGGAGGCCAAGGCGGCGCTGCGCAAACTCGTGCGCGCCCTGCCGACGACGTTCCGGCAGGAGGCCGAGGCGGCGGCGGACGCGGTCGTGGTCGACTCCGCCCGCTGGGGCGAGCACCGCCGTACGCGGCCCGTGCTCGTCGACCTGCTGGAGGACGCGGTGGTCCGGCGCCGGAAGACCCGCCTCACCTACTCCGGACGCGAACGCGTCGTCGAGCCGCTCGGCCTCGTCGACAAGGACGACACCTGGTATCTGATCACCGGAACCCCCGACGGGCAGCGGACCTTCCGCGTCGACCGGATCGCCGACGCCGAGATCACCGAGGAACCGGCCGAACGCCCGGAGCGCTTCGACCTCGCGGCGGCCTGGGACGAGGTCGTCACCGCGATGGAGGCACGACGCTCGACGACCACCGCCACCGCGACCGTCGAGGCCCGCTACCTACGCGTCCTGCGCGACCGCTTCGGCCGCCACTGCGAGGTGATCTCCCACGGTGAGAGGGTCCGGGTCACACTCACCGCCCCGACCGCGCTGGACATCGCCCGCCAGCTCGCGGGCTGGGGAGACCTCGTCGTCGTGGAGGAACCACGGTCCGTCCAGGACGAGCTGACGAAACTGGCCGCCCAGCTCACCGCGCTGTACGGCCGGCAGGACCGTTAACCCCGTCTCTCATGGCCGAGACGCACGGAGGGGCCGACGGTGGTGCTTGCGGTAACGCGGAAACACCCACGCGTGGGATCGATCACGGGCCGGCCCCGCCGACATCCTTGGTGACGTCACGACCACGTTGCCAAGATCGACGGGGACCTAGGTCCTGTTTCGAAGTCCGGTGTGTCGGGATCGCTAAGTAAGTGAGGTCTCCGGTAGATGGGTTGATCGACCAAGAACAACCAGTACCGGAG
>NZ_JBEXZT010000062.1:1686-5293 GCF_040631275.1 Streptosporangium sp. NPDC020145
CTGCGATCGTGAACGAATGTTTCACGCGTGGCACGCTCATTAGTGGAGCACTGGTTAATCGGATGATCCGGGTCTGCCCGGGTCGGCTAGTACCGCCTGACCCTCCTTGTGGGGGTGGGGAGTGGGAGCGTCGGCCGGGAGGCGTTGGATGGGTCCGGGCACACTGTTGGGTCCTGAGGAAACGGACCCTCTGGAAGAACTCGTTTCTTCTCTCCTGGCCTTGATGGTTCCGATCAGCTTCTTCGTTTGGTCGAAGGATGCGTGATCGGTTCCGGTCAGGTGGAGAAGGAAGGCGGGGGATTCTGGGACTGCTCTCGGCGTCAGTGATTGGCGGGTGGGGGCGGGGGTTTGTTGGGCCTCGTACGGGACCGGCCTCCTGTCAGACCAGCTCACGTTGTGGGTGTTCGGTGGTGGGGTGGGTTGGGTTGCTGTTTGTTGTTTGAGATTTGCATAGTGGACGCGAGCATCTTTGTGGCCAAGTTTTTTAGGGCACACGGTGGATGCCTTGGCATCAGGAGCCGATGAAGGACGTGGGAGGCTGCGTTAAGCCTCGGGGAGTCGCCAACCAGACGTTGATCCGGGGATGTCCGAATGGGGAAACCTAGCACCAGTCATGTGGTGTTGCCTCCGCTTGAATGTATAGGGCGGTTGGTGGTAACGCGGGGAAGTGAAACATCTCAGTACCCGTAGGAAGAGAAAACAAAAGTGATTCCGTGAGTAGTGGTGAGCGAAAGCGGATGAGGCTAAACCGTATGCGTGTGATAGCCGGCAGGCGTTGCGTGTGCGGGGTCGTGGGACCCTCTGGGGGAGGCTGCCGCCTCTTCAGGCAGTGAGAAATCGGTGGGGTAGTCGAAGCTTCTGGGAAGGAGCGCCGGAGACCGTGAGAGCCGGGTAGGTGAAACCTTGCCGACTGTTTGAGGGGATCCCAAGTAGCACGGGGCCCGAGAAATCCTGTGTGAATCTGCCAGGACCACCTGGTAAGCCTAAATACTCCCTGATGACCGATAGTGAACTAGTACCGTGAGGGAAAGGTGAAAAGCGCCCCGGTGAGGGGTCGTGAAATAGTACCTGAAACCGTGTGCCTACAAGCCGTAGGAGCGTAGACGAGGTTCGCCTTGTCTGTGATGTGACTGCGTGCCTTTTGAAGAATGAGCCTGCGAGTTATGGTGTGTGGCGAGGTTAACCCGTGTGGGGGAGCCGTAGCGAAAGCGAGTCTGAATAGGGCGTTTGAGTCGCATGCTGTAGACCCGAAGCGGAGTGATCTAGGCATGGGCAGGTTGAAGCGTGGGTAAGACTGCGTGGAGGACCGAACCCACCAGGGTTGAAAACCTGGGGGATGACCTGTGTTTAGGGGTGAAAGGCCAATCAAACTCCGTGATAGCTGGTTCTCCCCGAAATGCATTTAGGTGCAGCGTTGCGTGTTTCTTGCCGGAGGTAGAGCACTGGATGGCTGATGGGCCTTACCGGGTTACTGACGTCAGCCAAACTCCGAATGCCGGTAAGTGAGAGCGTGGCAGTGAGACTGCGGGGGATAAGCTCCGTAGTCGAGAGGGAAACAGCCCAGATCACCGACTAAGGCCCCTAAGCGTGTGCTAAGTGGGAAAGGATGTGGAGTCGCAGTGACAACCAGGAGGTTGGCTTAGAAGCAGCCACCCTTGAAAGAGTGCGTAATAGCTCACTGGTCAAGTGATTCCGCGCCGATAATGTAGCGGGGCTCAAGTACACCGCCGAAGTCGTGGCATTCACACGTGTAGCCTAGCCTTTGTGGTTTGGGTGTGTGGATGGGTAGGGGAGCGTCGTGCGGCCGGAGAAGCAGCCGGGTGACCGAGTTGTGGAGGCTGTGCGAGTGAGAATGCAGGCATGAGTAGCGAATCAGAAGTGAGAAACTTCTGCGCCGGATGACCAAGGGTTCCTGGGGCAGGCTAATCCGCCCAGGGTAAGTCGGGACCTAAGGCGAGGCCGACAGGCGTAGTCGATGGACAACGGGTTGATATTCCCGTACCCGCTACGATGCGCCAGTACTGAATCCAGTGATACTAAGGGTCCTTAACCCGGTCTGCTCTTCGGAGCGGGCGTCAGGGTGAACGCCTGGCCTGATCTGGTAGTAGGTAAGCGATGGGGTGACGCAGGAAGGTAGTCCAGCCCAGGCGGTGGTTGTCCTGGGGTAAGCATGTAGGACGTGTTGTAGGCAAATCCGCAACGCATGTGTCTGAGATGTGATGCCGAGCCGATTGTGGCGAAGTGGATGATCCTATGCTGCCGAGAAAAGCCTCTAGTGAGTGTCGTGGCGGCCCGTACCCTAAACCGACTCAGGTGGTCAGGTAGAGAATACTAAGGCGATCGGGTGAACTGTGGTTAAGGAACTCGGCAAATTGCCCCCGTAACTTCGGGAGAAGGGGGGCCTTCGCTGGTGATGAACCTTTGCGTTCGGAGCTGGTGGGGGTCGCAGAGGCCAGGGGGAAGCGACTGTTTACTAAAAACACAGGTCCGTGCGAAGTCGTAAGACGATGTATACGGACTGACGCCTGCCCGGTGCTGGAACGTTAAGGGGACCGGTTAGCTGACTTTCGGGTTGGCGAAGCTGAGAACTTAAGCGCCAGTAAACGGCGGTGGTAACTATAACCATCCTAAGGTAGCGAAATTCCTTGTCGGGTAAGTTCCGACCTGCACGAATGGCGTAACGACTTCCCCGCTGTCTCAACCGCAGACCCGGCGAAATTGCACTACGAGTAAAGATGCTCGTTACGCGCAGCAGGACGGAAAGACCCCGGGACCTTCACTATAGCTTGACATTGGTGTTTGGAACGGTTTGTGTAGGATAGGTGGGAGACGGTGAAGCATCGACGCTAGTTGGTGTGGAGTCATTGGTGAAATACCACTCTGGTCGTTTTGGATGTCTAACCTGGGTCCGTGATCCGGATCAGGGACAGTGTCTGGTGGGTAGTTTAACTGGGGCGGTTGCCTCCTAAAGGGTAACGGAGGCGCCCAAAGGTTCCCTCAGCCTGGTTGGTAATCAGGTGTTGAGTGTAAGTGCACAAGGGAGCTTGACTGTGAGACCGACGGGTCGAGCAGGAGCGAAAGCTGGGACTAGTGATCCGGCGGTGGCTTGTGGAAGCGCCGTCGCTCAACGGCTAAAAGGTACCCCGGGGATAACAGGCTGATCTTCCCCAAGAGTCCATATCGACGGGATGGTTTGGCACCTCGATGTCGGCTCGTCGCATCCTGGGGCTGGAGTAGGTCCCAAGGGTTGGGCTGTTCGCCCATTAAAGCGGTACGCGAGCTGGGTTTAGAACGTCGCGAGACAGTTCGGTCCCTATCCGCTGCGCGCGTAGGAGACTTGAAAGGGGCTGTCCCTAGTACGAGAGGACCGGGACGGACGAACCTCTGGTGTGCCAGTTGTTCCGCCAGGAGCATGGCTGGTTGGCTACGTTCGGGAGGGATAACCGCTGAAAGCATCTAAGCGGGAAGCTCGCCTTGAGATGAGGTCTCCCACCTTGTGAGAGGGTAAGGCCCCCAATGGATGATTGGGTTGATAGGCCGGGTGTGGAAGCGCGGTAACGTGTGGAGCTGACCGGTACTAATAGGCCGAGGACTTGACCTCAAGGTT
>NZ_JBEXZT010000063.1:0-5162 GCF_040631275.1 Streptosporangium sp. NPDC020145
CGCTGGGCGCTGACCGGCCGCATCCCCTCAGTGAGAACCCCCAGCAACCAACGCCGCTACCGCGAAACCGACATCACCGCCCTCCTCAACACCACGTCTTGATCACCATCGGGTGGTGACGGATCATCCCCGCGTGCATGGGGAGCACCCCGTCAGGCCGAACACCTCAGCCGACAGGCCCGGGACCATCCCCGCGTGCGCGGGGAGCACGATGAACGGCGCTTTGATGTGGGAGTGGCAGACGGACCATCCCCGCGTGCGCGGGGAGCACCGCCACAGCGCCTCCCAGGTCGCGGCCACGGCCGGACCATCCCCGCGTGCGCGGGGAGCACCAAGGGCGAGCTCTTCCTTCTAGCCACTACGAGGGACCATCCCCGCGTGCGCGGGGAGCACCCTCGCCGACCTGCGGGTTTATCAGCGGTGAGGGCTGAAAATCATTGCTTTCGTTGAGTCGGACATTTCGGGCATGTTGTTTGGTGGGTGTGGAGGGCTCTGAAGGCAAGGGCGGCGGCGTGGCTTTCTGGTGGGTGGGTTTCCCGTCTTGGGGCGTGCTTGTGGATCAGGGGGTTTGTGTCGTGCTGCACGTTAGCCTGTGGTCGGCGTTGTCTCGGTGAACTTGATGGTGTGTCCGGTATGTCCAAGTCGATGAAAGTGATGAATTTCGGCCCTCTGCGCTGATAAACCTGCAGGTCGCCGAGGGTGCTCCCCGCGTACGCGGGGATGGTCCGCTGGCGGTAAGGCAGACGACGTGGCAGCGGCGGTGCTCCCCGCGCACGCGGGGATGGTCCCACCGGGGTCTTGGTGAGCTGGCACTGCCTCACGTGCTCCCCGCGCACGCGGGGATGGTCCTGCGCGGGGCGGGCAGTCAAGCCTGTGTGTGCCGTGCTCCCCGCGCACGCGGGGAAAGCTTCAGGGGTTTGCGGGCGGGCTAATCGGATGTCCTCTCTCTTGCAGTGTTGGTATCGATGACCGATACGCGATTCCAATTCAATGGAGACTGAGGTTTACGGGAACGTTTCCGGTCTGGGGATAATGAATTGTTCCTTCCGATTGCTGGGCGCGAGATTACGCTTACCGTGGGTGCTCCATTCGGGAGCCGAGTCAGGGAAGGAATGCCCATTATGGGAGAGCACGAAGGTAAGCCCGCTGAGAAGGAAAAGGTGTTTGAGCCGGCGCCGCTGACCAAGGAGCAGTCTGATGGTCGCCCCGATGACGGCAAGCACGAGAAGCCCTCGAAGTGAGCGGTATGGGGCCAGGCCGACGGAGGCTACGCGATCATTTGCTGGCCTCCGGGGCGATGACTCCCGACTGGGCGCCCGTCTATGACGCGGTGCCCCGGGAGCTGTTCCTGCCCGAGGTGCTGTGGCCCTCCGTCGAGGGGCGGCGCCTGGTGGTGTCCAAGACCGATGATCCCGAGGAGTGGTATCGCTGGGCCTACACCGACGTGCCACTCATCACCCAGTGGGACGACGGTGGGCCACTGCGGGCCGGAGCCGACCGTGGAGATCTGGCGACCAGTTCCAGTTCGATGCCAAGCGTGGTGTTCTCCATGCTCGCCGACCTGTCGGTGTTCGAGGGCGCGAAGGTTCTGGAGATCGGTACCGGTACCGGCTGGTGCGCCGCTCTGCTATCGGCCCGGCTGGGTGAGGACAACGTGGTGTCGGTCGAGATCGACGAGGAGGTGGCCGAGACCGCCCGCAAGGCTCTGGCCGCCGCCGGGTGGCATCCGAAGGTCCGCCTCGGTGAAGGACTGCAGGGCATGCCGGAGCGGGCGCCGTACGACAGGATCCTGGTCACCGCGGGCGTTCGTGAGGTTCCCTGCACCTGGGTTCGGCAGACCCGGCCCGGCGGGGTGATCGTGCTTCCGTGGGGGCCGGACTTCACTGATCAGAACGCCGTCGTGCGACTGGTCGTGGCCGGCGACGGCAGCGCCGGCGGACGCTTCACGGGGCCTGTCCGGTTCATGCATGTGCGTTCTCAGCGGGTGAGCTGGGCTTTCAGCGACTACCTGCCTGATGGCGACTGGCCCGCCGATACCCGTGAGTCCACCACCACGCTTACCGAGACCGACGTCGTGACCGATGACCCCTTCGCCGCGGTGGACTTCGTGCTCGGCCTGTTGGTGCCCGGCTGTTCCCACACCGTTGGCCGCAGCCCGAGCGGCAAGCAGACCATGTGGTTGTTCGGGCTGAGGGATCGGTCATGGGCCGCGACGTTCTTCGACGAGGAGAACCCTTCGGCCTCGCGCGTTTACCAGGGAGGTCCGCGCAGCTTGTGGGATGAGGTCGAGGCCGCGTACCGGTGGTGGGTCGAGCAGGGGAGGCCGGGGCATGAGGAGTTCGGGCTGACGGTCACGGTAGACGGCCGCCAGGAGGTATGGCTGGGCGACCCGGGCGAGACCGTACCCGCCCACTGAGGTGACGACCCGGGGCTGGCGACACACCCTAAATGACCGTGCGCCAACACCCAGCGAGCGGACCTGTCCTTCGACCGTCGCCAACGAAAAGAGGATCACCCCCGCGTACGCGGGGAGCACCGGGCAATCCATCACCCGAATGAAGTAGCCGAGGGACCATCCCCGCGTGCGCGGGGAGCACGGCAAGACCTTCGTTTTCCACGAGGCCGTGCAGGGACCATCCCCGCGTGCGCGGGGAGCACCCGTGTTGCAACGGCGGGACCGTCTCGCTGGTCGGACCATCCCCGCGTGCGCGGGGAGCACCGGTACGGGGGTGCGGGTGGTGCGGGTGAACGGGGACCATCCCCGCGTGCGCGGGGAGCACCCTCGGCGACCTGCGAGTTTGTCGGTGGTGAGGGCTGGAAATCATTACTTTCGTTGAGTCGGACATTTTGGACATCTTGTTTGAAGGGTGTGGAGGGCTCTGAGGGCAAGGGCGGTGGCAGGGTTTTCTGGTGCGTGGTGGGTTTCCCGTCTCGGGATGTGCTTGTGGATCATGGGGTTTTGTGTCGTGTCGCACGTTAGCCTGTGGTCGGCGTTGTCTCGGTGAACTTGATGGTGTGTCCGGTATGTCCAAGTCGATGGAAGTGATGAATTTCGGCCCTGGTCGCTGATAAACCTGCAGGTCGCCGAGGGTGCTCCCCGCGCACGCGGGGATGGTCCCCATCTCGTCCACCCAATCAGCACGCCTCCCCAGTGCTCCCCGCGCACGCGGGGATGGTCCCCTGATGGAGCAGGTACGCCTGGAGCAGCTACTGTGCTCCCCGCGCACGCGGGGATGGTCCCCTGATGGAGCAGGTACGCCTGGAGCAGCTACTGTGCTCCCCGCGCACGCGGGGATGGTCCGTGCTCTGGGACGGTGCTCTGGTCGGCCAGGGTGTGCTCCCCGTGTATGCGGGGAAGTGCCGCGTTCGTTCGCCTCCAAGTCCACCCTGGCCGCATGGGTGATCGGTGCGGCTCTGGGCGTCGGCCTCGACGTCTCCTGGGTGACCGGGGACGAGGCCTACGGCCAAGCTTCCCACCCGCGTGCCTTCCTGGAAGCGCACCGGCTGGGATACGTGCTGGTGATCGCCGCCAACCGGTGCGTCAGCGGGCAAGGCGCCGAGGCCGCCGCCCTTCTGGGCGCGCCGTGACGTGACCGATTCGTACAAGAGAAGCCCATGGCCGACGACGTATCGTCGCTCGCATGAACGACCTTCTGCACCGGGCGAGCGGCTACCTGTTGCTCCACGCGAGGCTCCTCGACAGGCTCAGGTTCGAGGCGCTGTTCGGCGGCGGCTCCCGGGCCCGTGTGCTCGACGCGCTGCGCGGCTACCAGAACGCCGACGGCGGCTTCGGCCACGCGCTGGAGCCCGACCTGCGCGGCTCCGGCAGCCAGCCGCAGCCCGTCGAGATCGCGTTCTGGCTGCTGGACGAGCTCGACGCGTTCGCCGACCCGATGACGGCCGCCGCCTGTGACTACCTGACCGGCATCAGCACGCCCGAGGGCGGCGTGCCCTTCATGCTGCCCACCGACGCGCCGCGCGCCCCCTGGTGGCAGACCGACGCCGACCCGCCCGCCAACCTCAACCCCACCGCACCCCTCGCGGGCCTGCTCCACAAGTACGGAGTCACCCACCCGTGGCTCGGGCCCGCCACCGACTTCTGCTGGTCACGGATCACCGACCTCGACAAGATGCAGCAGTACGAGGCCCGTGCCGTGCTCACCTTCCTGGAGCACGTACCCGACAGGGATCGGGCCCTGGCCGAGTTCACCCGCCTCAAGCCCGCCTTCCTGGCGGCCGTCTCTCTCGAACCCGACCAGCCGGGCCACGTCCACTACCCGCTCGACTTCGCCCCCGAGCCGCTGCGGCTGCCTCTGTTCGACACCGCCGTGCTGGAGCGCCACCTGGACGTGGCAGTGCGCGACCAGGCCGACGACGGCGGCTGGGCGCCCAACTGGGAGATGTGGACCCCCCTCGTCCAGCACGAATGGGGCGGCTACCTCACCGTGGGCAAGCTCAAGACCCTGCGCGCGTACGGACGCCTCTAGCGAACCAGTTCTGTCGTGGGTCCCTGGTACTTCGGTGACATTTTGAGGTCATGGTTGGGGTCCGCGCTGGTACCAGCCGGATCCGGCGTTCGTGGTCGTCCCAGAGGTAGTTGGCGTGGTTGCCGTCCGCCAGGCCGATGACGTGCGGGAACGGGTTCACGGTGAGTTCGTCCGGGCGATCGGGGACAGCCAGGCAACCGTCTCACAGTAGGCGTGCCGTACAAGTGGAACGAGGTCGAGGCCGCGTACCGGTGGTGGGTCGAGCGGGGGAGGCCGGGGCACGAGGAGTTCGGGTTGACGGTCACGGTAGACGGCCGCCAGGAGGTGTGGCTGGGCGACCCGGGCGATGCCGTACCCGTCCGCTGAGGTGACGACCCGGGGCTGGCGACACGTCTAAATGACCGTGCCACCAGCACCCAGCGAGCGAACCTGTCCTTCAATCGTCGCCAACGAAAAGAGGATCATCTCCCCGTGCGTGGGGAGCACTCGGCCCGGGTGGCGTACCGGCTGTGCCAGGAGGGATCATCCCCGCGTGCGCGGGGAGCACAGCGACTGCGTCTCCCGCAGCGAACGGGTGGGGGGACCATCCCCGCGTGCGCGGGGAGCACCCTCGGCGACCTGCGGGTTTGTCGGCGGTGAGGGCTGAAAATCATTACTTTCGTTGAGCTAGACATT
>NZ_JBEXZT010000064.1:0-4502 GCF_040631275.1 Streptosporangium sp. NPDC020145
GCAATCACGAAGGATCACGCGATGGCCGTCCTCATTCACGGCGCCACGCCATCTAGCTGGGGAAACTCATACACCACGTCCGTGGACGCAACCCGAACGGCCGCCGGGGTGACCGAGAAGTAAAACTGGAGCCCTTTCGGGAGGCCGTGCACCACCTCGCTCCGCCCGCACACGGACAGTTTCAATCGTTGATCCAGGTGAACTGATCGGGGCGGCGAGATCAGAGCGGGTTCGAATCCCACGCTCTTTTCTGCGCTGGAGAACGACGCCTGGCCAGGTCTTTTGGCTTGGTGGGGCGCCGTTGGTCGTTTCCGGGCTGCGCAGCCGTACGACATCGAGAGCGGTCCTCGGCCGGTGGCCGTCGAATACACATGGAATGATGTCGGTCACGTTTCTCCAGGTCACGCGCGAGAATTCCGTGCCGGGAGCAGTAGGAGGACAGCGGTGGAGCAGGTGGACTGGAGCCGGATACCAGGGCCGCGCTGGTACCACCCCGAGAGCGCGCGAGCCGCCGTGGAGGCGCTGGGCCGGTCCTCGTCCGCTCAACAGGCCGCCCGTGCGTTGGCCGATCTTCGGTACGCGGTCACGAACGACCACGCCGGAACCCTCTATCCGGCCGCCGTTCCCGCGACGGGCGTGCTTCTGCGGGCGATCGACGAACGGCCGGGGGCACCCCGGCAGGAAGCACTGAACGCGTTACTGGACTGGTGGGGATGCCTCCCCGAGCCGGGGTTCGAGACCTATGAGAATCCGCTGTCCGGATCGGTCGGCCTGGTTGAAGGGATCATGAGCCACGTCCGTGACGCCACGGACATACTCCGTCGTGTCGCCGATGATCGGTCAGGAGACGGTGGACATCGTCCCGCAGCGGAACTGCTGGCCCGACTCAACAAGGGCTGGGACGAGGCAGTCGGCTGATCCGGGGGAAGCAATGGCAGAACCAAAGCCGGTCGGCGGTATGGCTCTGCCCTTGTGGTCAAAGGTCCTGACTTTTCGTCTCATCCAAAGGGGAGACATGATCACAGCCTGTGGCCACAAGGCTGTGGGCTGCTGTCCCGTTGGCGCGGGGTCACTCGTGCCATGGCCCCGCCGACGGGTCCGGTGTCAAGGCGAGCACTCCCGTTCCCCGCACCCGGCTCCCACGCGTCAGAGTGAACGGGCTGACACTGTACGTCGCGGCGATTTCAGGAGCCAGTTCGAAGGCCGCCCAGGTCCACTGTAGGCGCGGGCGAAGTCAAACCATGTTTTGGTAGTCAGGAGAGAAAGCGGGGGCCCGGCCTCCATGTTGAATGCCTGGCCCCGCTTGGTCTCCTTCCGCAGGTTCACAGAAAGCTCTCGGCGAGCGCCTTGGTGCGCAGGGTCTTGGAATTCTCCCGGCCGCCGACTTTCCAGCGAACGACACAGGACGGCGCATTGTTCGCTGGGAAGTTCGCGACGGCATCCACGAGGAACTCATCGGCTCGGTTGCGCTCGATCTTCTGGCGCCGTCTCAACTCGTTGCTTAGCCGCGCTTGTCCAACCACCAGAGGTGGAGGGACCCATTGAAGTAGGCGGAGGATGTGCCGCCCACCGGCACCCAGTTGCCCACCACCACCTGTCGCTGGTTCTGACGGTCGATGTAGGCGATGTTGATGCGCTGTTCTCCGGTACCGGTGGTGCAGGTGCTGGCACCGTAGCCGCCCCATGTGTTCACGGTGCAGCTGTCGGGAATGGCGTGGGCCGGTGCGGCGGTGGTCAGCAGCAGGCCGAGGGAGAGAAGGGCGGTGGTGGAGAAGGCTGCCGCTCGTTTCCTGGATTTCACGTGCACTTCCTCCGGTATTCTCGAAAGTCGATCACACAAACCTCGTTTAGGAAAGTTTCCTAAACAGAAGATACTTGTCCGGAGATCGGCGTCAAGAGGTGTCTCACCGGCGCCATGGACGTTGGGAAGACTCGCCTCACCAGAGGCAATGTGGAACGGCGGTTCTGGGTGTCGGGAAATCCGGCGTGAATGTGCTGTCCGCCCACCCCCGCCCGACCGGTGAGCGGACAGCAGGCCGCCCCCTCACGCCGGTTCTCGCGGATCTCGAAGTCCATCGCACCCCTTCATCCGGGGTGTTGCGACGACCGTTGGAACGGAAGTCAGGGCGGGGGCGCTGGTGCCGACGCCAGTGGTTGGTGTCGTCGGTCTGGCTGGGATGGACGATTTCGGGCAGTCCGCGGCGAGCTCGGTCAGGGTGCCTCGTTCGGCTTCGGCGGCGAATCGGTGATGCGCGGCGCGGCCGTCCGCTTTCCCCTCGGTGAGGTGCGGATTTCGCACGCAAAAATGTGATCTGAATCACAGGTAAGGTAGTTGGTATATTGTTTGTAATCTTTGTCTTGATTGCTGTGCAATGGAGAAATGGTCAAGATTGATTGCCGTACTTGCGGTGCCCACGCCGAGTTCCCCGTCTCCCATGTGGAGGCGAACAACAAGCTGCTCAATCAGTGGTGGGACGACGCTCACGTCGGCTACGACGACGCCGATGAACATGAACAGGAGATCACTCGGGCCTCGAACAGGTCATGGGACTTCTGAGCCTGAGGTCTGGGGCTCTTCCGGGCGGTGAACGCCCCGCTGCTCATATGGCGGCGGGGTGCGCTACCCGTTCAACAGCGTGCGGATCGCGGACTCCAGGTACCGGTGGCGCCACCTGTTGCTTCGGGGGCGGAGCCAGGAGCCGGGCCACCTTCCACGCCTCGCAGTACGTCCTGACGTGTCCATTCGACTCGCCGCATGCGAGCCATGTCGCCGAATAGGCTCAGGCGGATTGCTCCCTGATGCTGTATCTTCGGCATATCTCACATGGCGAGGAGCTGCTGTGTCCTCCAACGAGCTGGTCATCCTCTTCGGTATCTCCTACGAGGCGATATTCGGCCTGCTCGCGGGCGTTGTCCTCGTCGTCTTCAGCGTTGGTTTCACCGCCGCGCTTATCCTCGTTCTTTTCACCCTGTGCCGTCGGTTTTTCAAACGCGGACGAGGGTTTCGGTCCGGGAATGAACGCGCGGAGCATAACTTCGTGTTCGAGTGGCTGAAGTAGAGCTCCTGATCGCTGCGTTTGCCGTTTCGCCGGCGCACCAGGGCATGCATGCTTGAGCAGCACGTCCATCCCATGCTCCGCCCGTTCGGCCCGTTGAGCCGGAGCGACACGGCCGCGTGCCGCAGGTCATACGGCAGGGCTGCTGGCGGAGAGACGAACTACTCGGGCGCGAGAGCGAAGGTCGGCGTCGTCTTCAGCGACATGTCCACGGTTCGCCTGCGCCGAAACCGGTCCGTGCATCCCGACACCCCTATCCAGGGGAGAGAGCCGACGGTTGGCGGTACGCCCAACGATCTGCCTTCTCCGACCAGGAAATACGGGCGTGACGTCGTCGGCTCTCCCGAGTCGGGTTTTCCCTGGTGACGACCTTGCCAGCAGTTGGGCGCACCATACCGGTCACCGTCGGGGACATCGGCCGGCTCGTCCATCTGATCAGAAGTCGGCTCAAGCCCACGGTGTACCGTCCCGACCCCGCCCAACGGAGTCGTCGCCGCGACAGGCCTCACGCTCGACTCGCTGTGATCTCCGGTTTCTCCGCCGGTGGTCAGGAGGCCCGGTTCCGTGTCCCGGAACCGGGCCTTCCACTTCGGCGGCGATCAGGAAACGCGGGCTGCCGGCGCGGTCCAGGTGTTGCACGCGGCCGGGGAGGCGGCGGCGAACCCCTTCCGCAGCCAGGCGACCCGATTCTTCCCGTTGCCGTGGCTGCGCTCCTTGTCGAACGCCTCGTCGCCGCTTTCCCGGTAAAGGTCCACAACCTCCTGCCAGTCCTCGTCCTGGTACTCCTGCGAGGCCCAGATACTGCGCATGAACGCCGCTCCCAGACAGTCGGCCTGCAGTTCGAAACGACGGCTCTGCGCCAGCGCTTGAGCTTTGGTGCGGGCCGGCATGTTCCAATAAGAGGCCGACATGCCGGTGAGATTCTGAACGTGATGGGCATATTCATGTGCGATGAGGTGCAGCGCCACCGGGTCGGCCGGATCCTCGATGGCGTATTCACCGATCAGGACCACCAACTGTCGCTTGTCGTCGCAGTAGCGGCCGGTGACGTTCTCGCCCCAAGCTGACCCGCACGCGCGAGTGGGTTTTGCTATGAACCGGATTTTTGGATTCCTGAACGGTAAGCCGACCTTCTTCAGCTGCGCGGACCATGAGGCGTTCAGGCAGTTCAGCATCGCGGTCAGGTGCTTTTTGGTGGCGGTGAAGCTGCCGGAGTCCTCCGGTTGGATACCACAGGGCACCGTCAGCTTGCCGCTGCGGTACAGCGGGTTGCGGGTCAGCGCTTCGGTGCCGGTGGGGACAGGCACGCTGGCGGCGCCGGTACCAGCATGGGCGGTACCGGTAAGCAGTAAGACCGTGACTCATTTGGTGAGGCGGCGGTAGCAGATGAGGGCTGCGGCGATGGCGACGAAGGATGCGAAGTGGTCTGCGCGGCGTTCGTAGCGG
>NZ_JBEXZT010000065.1:0-4373 GCF_040631275.1 Streptosporangium sp. NPDC020145
TGGCCAGCACCGCCTCAAGGCGGCTCTGCAGCTCCGTGAGCAGCTCGTCCAGTCTCAGGTGCGGCAGCAGGCCACCGGGCTCGATCCTCCCCATATGGAAAGTCTCGCATCCGTGGACATGATCCTTGCTCTCCCCTACCGGAACAGGCTTCAGCTCCTGAATACCGACGCTTCGTCCCCGAGAGGGACCGTGACGGCTCTCAGGCACCGCCTCTTGAAGAGCACCGGTGTTCGTCGGCATCGCCCCTCAAGACGACCATGCCGAAGGCGTCGTCCCCGGTACCTCCATGGCGACCGGGGCGGAGCCGACCCCCATCAGAACAGCCCCCCTGTGACCGCCGTGGGCGTCCTCACAGGTGCACTGGCGAGATCCTCACCAGATCATCGTGGTCGTAGGTGAGGTCGGCGTCGAGATCGACGACTCCCTCGATCCGACGTCCGGCCTCGACGAGTGCGGCGATCTGCGAACGCCTGGCCAGTCGTCCCTCGATCCGGACCACGCCGGACTCAACGGTGATCGTCAGTGCCCTCGGATCCGCCCCCAGACTGATCACGGCCCCTGTCACATCCGCCAGGACGTCGGCGGCCGGTCGGATGAAGACCTTCAACAGGTCGGCTTGGTGCACAGTACCGGCGATCTTGCCACTGGCGGCGTCGATCACCGGCAGTTGTCTGATCCGATGGGTGTGCATCAACCGGGCCGCCTGCCGCACCGGAGTCTGGCGGGTGACGGTCAGCGCCGGACTAGACATGATCTGGCCGGCGGTCATCCCCGCGGCCCTGTCGTACTCCCGGCGCCGTGCACGGCTCTCGAACAGCCTCCCGCTCCCTGGTATGTCGATTTCCTTCAGCAGTAGATCGTCCTGTGACACCATCCCGATCGGGCGGCCCTCGGCGTCGATCACCGCCACGGCACCCACCTTGAAGCGGCGCATGGTCGCCACCAGCTCGGCGAACGTCGCCTCTGGGCGGACCGCGATGGCCACCAGCCCCATGACGTCCTTCACCTGCAACGTCATGACCTTCCCCTTTCCTGTCGTTTCTGCGTTCAGTTCTCGCCCGGAGGAGCGGATCCGGCCTGCGGCATGCTCTCCGTTACCGGGACGACCGCCACGGGACTCGCTCCGTGCCGCAGGACCGCCCTGGTCACCGAGCCGAGCCTGCCGGTCGCGCGGGCTCCGCCGACCACCACGACGCTCGCCTCCCGGGACAACTCCACCAGCGCCTCCTTCGCCGAGGCGGTGACGAACCGGGTCCGCACCGGCACCGCCGGATGGCTGTCACGCCACGGCCGCAGCCGCCGCAGCAGGTCCTCCTCGACCATGTGCGTGGTGATCTCCACGTCGGACACCGGCGGCATCGCCGTTCCCCACGCCACCGCCCGGATGTGTCCCGCGTGTACCGCCAGCAGATCCAGGCCCCGCAACGCCGCCTCGTCGAAGGCGAAGGCGATCGCCACGTCGGGGGTGTCATCGGTGATCCCCAGTACCACGGCCCCACGGTGCAACGGCACCGGGATCGGCCCCGGCCCGCGCACGACGACCACAGGGCAGCGCGCGTGGGCCGCCACGTAACCGGCCACCGACCCGACCACAGTCCTGGCCAGCGTCCCCATGCCACGTGACCCGACCACTACAAGCTCGGCGCCGGCCGACAGCTCGGTCAGCCGCTCGGCGGCGGCCCCCTCGTACAGGTCGGTGGTGACCTCGGTGATCGAACTACACGAACGGGCGCAGTCGGCGCCGTGGTAGAGCACGTGTTCTGCGGCCTTGCGCAGATGGGACCTGGCCTCCTCGCCGGTCTCCCCGTACGGCCACCGCCAGGCGTGCGCCACCGTCAGCGGCAGCTTTCTGAGCTCGGCCTCGTCCATCGCCCACTCCAGGGCCTGCATGGAGAAGTCCGAACCGTCATAACCGACCACGACCTCGCGTGTCTCGCTCATGGCCTGTCACCTCCGTCTCCATCGTCGGCGCAGAGCGGCCGCTCCAGCAGGGCGGAAGGTCCTCCCGGCGTGGGACCTTCCGCCTCCGTTCGGCACCGGTTCATGCGGGAAACACGCGACCCACCACGTAACCCTCGTCCCCGTTCGTCAGAAGTGGAGCCGAAAAGGCGATGGCTCACTCGGCTCTGTCAGCCTGCCGCTTTCAGGTCGTAGGCGATGTCGCGGGCCCAGGCGCGTACCCGTTCGGCATCGCGGAAGTCCCCGGCCGCGGTCTTGGCCATGGTGGCGGCCGGAAAGCCCTTGGCGTCAGCACGCAGGCAGCCGCCGAAGACGACGTTCTCCCGGGCACCGACTCTGCGCCTGGCCCGCTCCGCCCCCGCGGGCGGAGACACGTCCCGATCATCGACCCTCTGCAGCGGGCCGCTGCTGAACAACCAGACAGGCCGCTGCGCCAGCTGCCCCGCGCAACGCCGGACCAGGGTACGGGCATGACGGTGCCAGCGGCCGTAGTAGACCGCACCGCCCAGGACCACCGCGTCGTAGCCGCCGACGTCCTTCATCCCGGCGGCGGCCCGGACCTCGACCTCCAGCCCCTGTTCAGCGAGAACCTGCCCGATCCATCCGGCGATCTCCCGGGTGGAACCGCGTGTGGACCCGTAGGCCACCAGAACCTTCGTCATCGCAGCTCCTCTCCCTGTTCAGTCCATCAACAACGGACCCGACGTGGGAGCCGCCTTTCGGCCCGGAACCCACCGACCTTGGTCCTTGCCACACCGCCTTCCACTGTTCCTCCGCGCATCGTAGGCAGCCGACTCGTCCGGTGACGTGGCGCCGATCCACCGTTGTGGGAAACGGCCGGGGTCAACGCCACT
Organism: Streptosporangium sp. NPDC020145; assembly: GCF_040631275.1. NCBI lineage: Bacteria > Bacillati > Actinomycetota > Actinomycetes > Streptosporangiales > Streptosporangiaceae > Streptosporangium > Streptosporangium sp. NPDC020145. The sequence goes on from NZ_JBEXZT010000065.1 coordinate 2,815, forward strand.
CCACAGCACCGGGACCTTTGTCCCGCGACGCATGACCGTTGGCCACTGACCGGACCGTCCACCTCCCACGCACGCTGAGAAGGAGTCCTGCCGGACGGTGACCGAAACAGGCCGTCCCCCGGCATCGGAGAAACGAGCAGGAGAAATCATGAAGGCTCTGGTGTACGAAGGCCCCGGCAAGAAAACCTGGACCGAGGTCCCCGATCCGGCGATCACCGACCCACGGGACGCGATCATCCAGGTCGACACCACGACGATCTGCGGCACGGACCTGCACATCCTCGGCGGAGACGTCCCCGAGGTGAAACCGGGACGGATCCTGGGCCACGAAGCCGTGGGCACCGTCGTCGACGTGGGCGACGCCGTCACAGAACTACGGCCCGGCGATCGTGTCCTGGCCTCGTGCATCTCCGCCTGCGGCCGCTGCCACTACTGCCGGCGGGCACGTTACGGCCAGTGCCTGGGAGGCGGCGGATGGATCCTCGGCCACCGCGTCGACGGCGTGCAGGCCCAGTACGCCCGGCTGCCCCTTGCTGACCTGTCCACCCACAGACTCACCCCCGAGATCGGCGACGAGGCCGCCGTCTTGCTCGCCGACATCCTGCCCACCTCCTACGAGGTCGGTGTGCTGGCCGGCCGGGTCAAACCCGGAGACACGGTGGTCGTCGTCGGAGCGGGGCCGATCGGGTTGGCAGCGATCCTCACCGCCCGTCTGTACTCTCCCGCCAACGTCATCGCGATCGACACCGCCGAGGCCCGCCTGCAGGCCGCCAGGCGATTCGGCGCCGATGTCACCGCCTCTCCCGAAGACGACCCGTCGGAGGTGGTGCGCTCGCTGACCGGCGGGCTCGGCGCCGACGTGGTCATCGAGGCCGTCGGGCTGCCGGAGACCTTCGAACTGTGCGCCACCCTGATCCGCCCCTGCGGTCATCTGGCCAACATCGGCGTCCACGGCCGCTCCGCCACTCTCCACCTGGAGGAACTGTGGATCCGCGACGTGACCATCACCACCGGCCTGGTCGACACCTTCTCCACCCCGGACCTGCTGACCATGCTGAGCGGCGGGCGACTCGACACCGGCCCCATGATCACCCACCGTTTCGCCCTCGACGACATCGAGCAGGCATACGAGGTGTTCGCCGACCCGGCACGCAGCGGCGCCCTCAAGGTCGCCCTGAACCGCAGCTGACCGTCTCCCCGAGGAACGTTGAGGAAGGCCTCGTCGAAGAAGCCCTGGCCGGCCACGATCGTGCCGGCTGACTCCATCAAAACACCCCTGGAACCCAGGAGCCAAACACAAAAGGGGCAGCCGCCGGCCACCCCGCGCCCCAGACACCCCCGCCTGGAACACCACCCCACCCACAACCAGGGCACACCCCCAACAGCCAAACACAAACAAAAAAGGGGGAGGCCCACAGCCACCCCCACACACCCCTGAAAAACAAAAAAAAGGGGGGCCACCCCAAAGGATGACCCCCCACAAAAATTGTCCGGCGGCGACCTACTCTCCCACACCGTCCCCGGTGCAGTACCATCGGCGCTGAAGAGCTTAACTTCCG
>NZ_JBEXZT010000066.1:0-4120 GCF_040631275.1 Streptosporangium sp. NPDC020145
CGGCGGGTCACAGCAGCGATCAGTAACGATCAAGCACATCAGGGGGTCAGAATTCAGGCGACGTCAGAGGGTCAAGATTCAGCCGTCGTTGACAACTTTGAGAGAACCGCCCTCCGACCAGGGATTTAGCGTCCTCCAACGTCCGTGCGAGTTCCCCTGCGTTGTCACGCGGTTAGGGCACGCAAGACCCCGACCGCGTGTGCGGGGGCACGTGAGGATCTGCCCGCCCCACCTGACGGCCTTGGGACCGTTCCCCGCGCCGGGGAGCGCCTGACGCGTCGGTCAGCACCACGGCGAGGGTGAAGGTCCGTACCGGGGTGCCGAGAGCCGTCGTGTTCCGCCGTGGCCAAACGCGACCCGGCTACGTTCGGCCCTGCCGTACCAGAGAACCGCTGAACGCCCCGGTGACTGTTCCGAGGATGTTGTAGTTCGCCTGGATCTCCATTCTTGCCTGACCGGTCAGCCGGACACTCATTGTCAGATCCGCCAGGCAGGTCTGCCCCGATGGCGCGTTGGCCGGGGCGCCGGTGGTTCCGGCCTTCAGAACAAGGTGGTCGCCGTTGACCTCGGCGAGCTGCCAGCTACGTGAGCAGCCGGCCTCCTGACCCCAGTCGACGGCACGCTGGTCCGCGACGGTGTCGCCGATACTGCCCTGCCTTATCGTTATCTCGTCAGTTCCCGCCCCTTTTCCCTCCCTGGTGGGGTCGGGAAAGGTCATCGTGACCTGCCCCCTCCAGGTGCCGAGATACTGCTCCGGCACAGCGCTGCTCCTGTCGCCGCTCTGGGGGAGCAGCCACGCCAGCAGGCTCACCACGAGCGCCAGCACGCCGGTGATCGCGGCGATGACCCCTGCACGCTCACCCACGTTCTGGCCCAGGAAAAGGGACCAGGAGACGCGCTTCCTTTTTCCGGAAGGGGTGTCACCGGAGGGAGGTGTCTCGGAGGCCTCGCCTGTTTCGGAGAGGCCTGTTCGCTCATTCTGGAGCGGAGGTACGAACCCGGCGGGGTCAGGATCCGTGGAAACCTCCGGAGCGCTGTCGTTTCCGTCTGCCTGGTCAGCGGACTCGCATAACTCTTCCTTGCGGGATTCACTGGACTCTCTCGGTCCGGATTCCGGCATATCCGTTTCCAGCTTTCAATAGATGACGCTTCCCAGGTTTATCGAACACCTACCGGCGTTGCCCTGTCAGTACGTTGATCGGGTCCAGTGGTCGGCGACGAACAGGGCGGCGTCGGGGGGATCCCGGTCCTGACGCCGCCCACCCCGTCAGCTCCCGAGGTCCATTCACGTGGCCGTACAGGCCCGACGCCCGGGTCACAGGGGTCACACCCGGCCGCGACCCCCTCGACCAGCGCGAACAGAGAGGGTGCGACCGACGGGCGGGTCACGCCCCTCCTGAAGGCCTTCACCCCTGTTCCTCCAGGGGGTCACGGGGGTCACACCCCCAACCCGGCCCGAGGGGACCGCCGGGACCCGGGTGTGAGAGTCCAACAGGGGGTCGGACAAAGGGGGAGCCAGTCCGTCCGCACGGTTTCGTACCAGGTGGCCATCGCCGCCTTCGCCCGCCAAGAGGAGATCACGGCCGCGCGGCACCGAACTGGTATACCTGCTTGTCGGTATAGTTGCGATTTGTCGGTATCCCGTGAGGGGAGACAGGGGGATCTTCCTGATGGGCAGCCGCTTCGGCCCGGTAGCAAAGCTCAGCGGTTCGTGGGCAGCCGCGCTCGTGGCGGGTCTGGCACTCGGTGTTGTCACCAACCTGGCCCAGGGCTGGCTTCCGGGCGCCTGGAACCAGGTCGCCAACTCCGGTGCCGTCTGGTGTGTCCCGGCGTTCGTCGTCGGCGCCCTGCTTGCCGGTTGGGCGTCAGCGTGGTCGGCTGCCGTCGCCGGCCTGTGTGCCTCGATCGGTCTGGTCGTCGGGTATTACGGGTACGCGGAGTTCGGCCGTGACGGCATGGGCAGCCTCACCTATCCGCTGATCTGGCTCGCGATGGCGGTCGTCAGCGGCCCGTTGTTCGGCGTGGCCGGGCTGTGGTGGCGGAACGGACGTACCGTACGTCACCGTGTCATCGGCCTCGCCGCGCTGGGAGGCGTCTTCGGGATGGAGAGCATCATGTATGCCTTCGTCCTGCACTACGCCCCGCAGGCATGGGCCTGCCTGGCCGTCCTCGTCCTCGCACCGCTGTTGATGGCACGTCGGCGAGAGCGGACGCCGACCCTGCTGACGGCCCTGGCCCTCGCGGCACTGGCGTACCTGGTCATCGAATTGCCACTTCAATACGTGACGGCGTGAAGTGAATCGTGGACACGGTAAGCCAGGTCATGTCAGCCGACCACGGCTTCACTGAGTCAGTCCCCTCATCCCTGTTCGGACACCGCTCAGGCGACTCCACCAACGTCCACCGGGCCCCCTCGCGAGCTACGGCACGGCTTCGTCTCGCCGCTGTCAGACCCCGGTGTCCCCCTGGAGGAGATCTCTCGCCTGGTGGGCCACAGCGGCACGGCCGTCACGGAACGGGTCTACCACAAGCGGATCCGCCGGTTCTCCAGAGTGATGGCCATGAACCGCGTCTTTGGGACCTGATCGGAAACGGTGGTCACGCGGAAAACAGAAGGGCCGCCATCCGAAGATCGGAAAGCGGCCTTTTCGCTGGCCAGAAAAGTGGGGCTACCAGGACTTGAACCTGGGACCTCTTCCTTATCAGGGAATCACAAACGCTCTGGACCTTGAGAGAACCCCCCTCCAACCAGGGGCGTAGCGTCCTCCAGTGTCCGCAGGCGTCCGGGACGGTTCCCCGGCGTTGTCGCGCAGTTAGGCACGCAGAATCCCGCCAACACCATCGATGCCCATCCCCGAGGGCGCGGGGAGCACCCGGTCAGGTTCGAAGAGTTGGACCACAACCCGGGAACATCCCCGCGTGCGCGGGGAGCACTTCACCAAACACGGGAGCTTCGCGGCCAAGGAGGGACCATCCCCGCGTGCGCGGGGAGCACACAATGCCCCCTCAGTGCCTTGGGTCAGGACAGGGACCATCCCCGCGTGCGCGGGGAGCACGCCTGGATGACGCGGATCAGCGTCTGTTCAGCCGGACCATCCCCGCGTGCGCGGGGAGCACCGTCGTACAGGTCGCACACCAGGCGGGCGGTCGGGACCATCCCCGCGTGCGCGGGGAGCACCCCGGCGGCCCCGGCGCCCTGTTCAAGGCGCTGGGACCATCCCCGCGTGCGCGGGGAGCACCGGAGCTTCTGTTGACGCGTCCACTCCTCGGTGGGACCATCCCCGCGTGCGCGGGGAGCACCCTCGCCGACCTGCGGGGTTGTCGGCGGGAAGGGCGGAAATTCATCACTTCCATCGACTTGGACATTTAGGACACATCATGAAGTTCGCCAGGACGACATTAACCACAAGCTAGCGTGCGATAAAGCGAAATACCCCCTGAAGCACAAACCCAGAACGGATGCTCCATCCACCTCACAACCCCAGCCCCTCATCATCCAGAACCACCAGATCCCCTTTGTGTTCATCTGTCTTCAATGACCAATACATCCATAATGTCCAAGTCGATGGAAGTGATGAATTTCCGCCCTTCCCGCCGACAACCCCGCAGGTCGGCGAGGGTGCTCCCCGCGCACGCGGGGATGGTCCCATGTTCGCCGAGCTGATCGATGACTGGTGGACGTGCTCCCCGCGCACGCGGGGATGGTCCTGGCTAAAAAGCTCACGTCAGCAGAATTAATTGGTGCTCCCCGCGCACGCGGGGATGGTCCCTCGTCGCGGCCGACCGGGACACGCTTCCAGTCGTGCTCCCCGCGCACGCGGGGATGGTCCCACCGGCTTCCGCAGCAAGGACACGGAGCCTCTGTGCTCCCCGCGCACGCGGGGATGGTCCCGGCATTTCCGGGCGCACGGCTACCGGCCGGTGGTGCTCCCCGCGCACGCGGGGGTGGTTCCTATGCGTCGACGACGGCCAGTCCCGCAGGCCGTGCTTCTCGCGGGTACGGCTGCGCGTGGGATGCACGCCCGAATGTTTTTGATCTTCCTGCCAGGGGTGCCACACCGGGTGCCACGGTCCGGGCTGGAGGGGTGCCACGGGGGTGCCAGCCCCCTGCCACAGGGGT
>NZ_JBEXZT010000067.1:0-3687 GCF_040631275.1 Streptosporangium sp. NPDC020145
GAACCTCCACGACCCTCCCAAGGGCCTTCCACAGCGTGTCCCGCCACCCGGCGGCCAGCCCCGCGACCGTCGCGGCGTCGAACAGGTCCGTGCTGTACTCGACGACGCCGAAGATCCGCTCGCCGTCGTCGGTGATCTGCCAGGTCAGGTCGAACTTCGAGGTTCCGGTCGGGACCAGCTCGCGGGTCCCGGTCGCCGTGCCGAGCCGTACCGGGCGGGCGTCGTGGCGGTGCATCTCGAAGGCGACCTGGGCGAAGGCGGCGCGTTCCCCCGAGTGGTCGCGGGCGACACGGTCGAGGAGGAGCTGGAAGGGCACGTCCTGGTGGCCGAGGTCGGCGAGCACGTCCTCACGCACCTGGCCGAGCAGTTCGCGGAAGCCCACATCCGTCCGTGCCCGCACCCGCAGCGGGACCAGGTTGACGAAGTAGCCGATCAGGCCCTCCTCGTCGTGCTCCCGGTCGGCGACGGGCGTGGAGACGACGAGGTCCTCCTGCCCGGTACGGCCGCGCAGCGTCAGGCAGAAGGCGGCCAGGAGCACCATGAACGGCGTCGCACCCTCCGCCCGCGCCAGGTCGCGCACCCGCTCCGCGAGGTCGGCCCCGAGGTCGAACCGTACGGTGGCGCCCGTCGGGGTCCGCTCCCCGGGGACACGGTCGGTGGGCAGGTCGAGTTCCCTCGGGGCGCCTTCGAGCCTGCGCTCCCAGTAGGCGATCCCCTCGTCCAGGGTGTTCCCGCGCACCAGGCGGCGCTGCCGTACGGCGTGGTCGCGGGAGCGGGTGGGCAGCTCGGCGAGCCGGGGCTCCCTGCCGTCGAGGGTGGCGGCGTAGATCTCGGCCAGTTCGGTCTCGAAGACGCCGAGTGACCACTCGTCCCACACGATGTGGTGCAGGACGACCAGCAGCACCCAGCCGTCCTCGCCGTCGCGTGTCAGCAGGGTCCGCAGCAGCGGCCCCCGCTCCAGGTCGAACGGCCTGCGGGCCTCGCGGGCGACGACCTCCTCGGAGTACTCCTCGACGGTGAGTCGTATGGGGGAGGGGGGCAGGACGTCCTGCTCCGGTTCGCCGAGGGTGGCGGGGAAGGCGGTGCGCAGGGCCTCGTGCCGTTCGACGAGCGCGTTCAGGGACCGTTCGAGCGCCGGGACGTCGATCTCGCCGCGCAGCCGGAACAGCCACGGCACGTTGTAGAGAGGCGCGCCCGGGTTCCACTGCTCGGCCAGCCACAGGGCGTGCTGCCCGAGGGAGAGCGGCCTGCCCTCCTCCTCGTACGGCGCGGCGGGCTCAGGCTCGGGGGCCGGAGCAGGCTGGGGGGCGCGTTCCGCGTCGAGTCGCGCCGCCAGGTCGGCCAGGACCGGGGTGGCGAAGACGGCCTGGGGCGACAGGCCCTTGCCGAAGTGGCCGAACAGCCTGGCGGTGATGCGGAGCGCGGCGAGCGAGTCACCGCCGAGTGCGAAGAAGTCGTCACCGCGTCCGACGCTCTCGACGCCGAGGACCTCCTGCCACAGGTCGGCCAGCAGTTGTTCCGTCTCGGTCCGCGGGGGTTCGGTCCCCTCGCCGTGCTCCGGGCCGCGCGGGAGCGGCGGCAGCGCGTCGCGGTCGAGCTTGCCGCCCTCGGTCAGCGGCAGCCGGTCCAGCGGGATCAGGTGCGCGGGCAGCAGGTAGGCGGGCAGCCGGTCGGCCAGGAACGCCATCAGCTCCCCGACGTTCGGCGTCTCGGTGACCACGTAGCCGACGAGCCGGGTCCTGCCGTCCTCGTCGTCCCGGCCGAGCACCGCGCACCGCCGTACCGCCGGGTGCTGCTCCAGGACCCGCTGGGTCTCCGCGGGCTCGACGCGGTGTCCCCGGATCTTGACCTGGTCGTCGGTCCTGCCGAGGAAGTCCAGCCTTCCGTCCGCGTCGATGCGGACGAGGTCGCCGGTGCGGTACATACGCGCGCCGGGGGCACCGTACGGGTCGGGCACGAAGCGCTGGGCCGTCAGCCCGGGTTGTCCCGTGTAGCCGAGGGCGAGGGGGCCGCCGCCGACGTAGAGCTCCCCGGCGACCCCGGGCGGGCAGGGCGTGAGGTCCTGGTCGAGGACGTGGAGCACCCGTTCGCCGCAGGCGGTGCCGATCGGGATCTCGTCCGTCACGACCTCGGTCACCTCGTGGACGGTCGCGGTGATCACACACTCGGTCGGTCCGTAGGCGTTGAGCAGCCGCACGTCCGGGGCGTGCCGAAGCCACGAACGGGCGGCCCGGGGGGACATCCGCTCGCTGCCGGAGATCATCAGCCGGAGGCTGTGCCCCTCGGGCAGGGGGGTCCGGTCGAGTCCGAGGGCCAGCTCGTTCCAGTAACCGGCGGGCAGGTTGGCGACGGTGACCCGCTCACGACGCAGGAGGTCGAGGAGGTCGCCGATCGCGGGGGCGCGTTCCTCGCCGAAGACGACGGTCGCCCCGACGGTCAGCGGCGCGAGCGCCTGTTCGACGGAGACGTCCACGTACGGCTGCGCGAACCGCAGGACACGGTCGTCCTCACGCAGTCCGAACCGCTCGCCGATCCCGGCGAGGTGCTCGGCCAGCGCGCCGTACGAGACGCTGACGCCCTTGGGCCTGCCGGTCGTGCCGGAGGTGTACACGAGATAGGCGGGGTGGGCCGGGTCGGGCGGGGTGAGGCCGGCCGCCTCGGCCGTCTCGTCACCGAGGTTCGCGTCGAGCCGTACCAGGGGGATCTCCCCCAGGACGTCGCCACCGCCGCCACCGCCGCTGTCGTCACTGAGGAGAAGGCGGGCGGCGCTGTCCCGCAGGGTGAACCGGTGACGGTCGGCGGGGGCGGCGGGGTCGAGCGCGAGATGGGCGGCGCCCGTCCGCAGTATGGCGAGCATCGCGACCAGGCCGTTCACCGGGTCCTGCGCGCGCACGGCGACGATCTGTCCCGGGACCACCCCGTGCCCGCGCAGCAGCCCGGCGAGTACGGCGGTGCGCCGGTCGAGTTCGGCGTGGGAAAGGGTCAGGCGCGGACCCACTACAGCGGGTCCATCGGGATGCTCTTTAGCGCGCAGAGCCAGCAGGGATTCCCACCCAGCTTTTCGTAACATAGCGGTGACCTCGGAGTTCCAGACCCCCAATCCACGTGCTGTTTTGCTCGTGGAAAATGCCTTTGTCATGGCACGGAACTCCTCTGGAAATCGGGCTGGTGCTACTGGCGAGAATGTGGGGGCTGTGCGCTATAACCCGTTTCGGTTGTCCGCGAACGGCGGAGCGCTGGGCCGGGGGACGGCACCCCGGTACATGCGTTTTTCGCAACCTAAGGAATCCTTGCGCAAGCTATCTTGTCAAGATGTGAGTGTCAAGGGGATGCCTTGACAGCAGGGATTTCTGGCCCGGGTTACATGTTGGGGGCGTTCCCCTTCTCGTGGTGAGAGGGGGCATAGTGAACGACTATTGAACAGACGTAATGGATTACGGCTGTTGCGGTCGGTGAAACTATTGACACCGCAGGAATCAGTGCACAAGATGTGTTGCGCAAGAGTCCCTTAGGGGTTGATCTCCCAGGAACGGGGGCCACGCTGTTTTTGGCGCCATTGGATGCGCGCCCTAATAGAAGCGTGGTTGCGGGCTACCTGCACATATTTCACCGGCGGCTGTGTGGCGTGATTTTCGGAAGGGTCCCGTGTCATGACCAAAACGTTCTCCAGGAGTCACGCCGATGGTG
>NZ_JBEXZT010000068.1:0-3105 GCF_040631275.1 Streptosporangium sp. NPDC020145
TCCGTTGCCAGGCCTTGTCGGTCAGTTCACCTCGTCGCACCACGAACGATCATCTAACCGCACCTGCCGTGATCATTTATCAGACATTGCCTAGGCCGGGTGCTCGGAGCTTTCGGCATCGGCCACCACCACGGCCTCCCGCGGCGCGCAGCGCCTTCGGTCGCACCCGGACGATCCGCCGCGCCGTTGCCCGCGGAGGTGTTCAGGACCTTCCTCGGCGAACGCGGCGCCGTGCCCCCGGCCGTTCATACGCCGGATGTCCGGCATGTACGGGACGGATCGGCCGCTGACCGCCACGAACAGTCCGTGCCCTCCCCTACGCGCCAGCGCCCGGCTGTACGCACCGCAGGTTTTCCCGGTTACGGACGGCCAGGTCGCGCACAACATGACGTCCGCCGCGATCCACACATGCTCAAGGTGTTTGACCGGAATGACAGGATGATCTGAATGCCGATTGATTCACACCTGCTCGCCGTGTTCACGGTGACCACCTTCGTCGCTCTGATCACCCCGGGCCCGGACATGTTGTTCGTGCTGGGCTGCGGTGTGCGGGGTGGCGCCCGCGCCGGGCTGCTGGCCACGCTCGGCGTGGTCACGGGGGACGCGTTGTACATCGCCGCGGCGGCGGCCGGACTCTCCGTGCTGCTGACGACGCTTCCCGTCGTGTTCACGGCGCTGCGGCTCGGCGGCGCCGCGTACCTGGTCTACCTCGGCGTCCAGATGCTCCGCAACCTCAGGAAGGGCCGGGCCGGCGGGACCGGCAGCGGCATGACCGGTCGGCGTGCCTTCCTCAACGGTGTGGTGTCCTCCATGGCCAACCCGCAGACGTTCACCTTCATGGTCGCTTTCCTGCCCCAGTTCATCGACCCCGGGGCGGGGCCCGTCTGGCTGCAGTTCGCCATCCTGGGTGCGATCCTGATCATCTTGGAGTTCCTGGCCGACGCGACGGTCGGCGTGCTGGCGGGGCGGATCGGCGGCTGGCTGCGCGACCGGCAGGTGGTGCGCCGCCGTCTCGACGCCGCGACCGGGACCCTGTTCATCGGCTTGGGCGTGACTCTCGCGTCTGCTCCGAACTGACCCTTCGCGGCCAGAGCGAACGCCGGTGCGCCCGCCTTGGCCACCGGCGCGTAGCCGATGCTCAGCGCCCGGGCCGTGGGACAGGCCGCGGACCGGGATGAGGAGGCTTTGGCCGTGTGACCGGGTCCGGCGGCGGGCCCGGACACACGGTGCCAACCCGCGGGCCGACGCCTGCGGAGTCGGGATATTTCAGTTGATGCCGAAAGCCGGGCTCTGCGAGGCTCTCCCTTGATGTCCCGAGCGTAGAAACACCTCGATCACCGACAGGTGACGGCCCGGTTGAGGCCGCCACCCCGTCGGCGCTGCCCGTCGTCGCAGCCGTTCGGTTCGCCGGGCGCGCCGCCGACCATGTGAGCGATGAGGGTTCCGGCGACACGGAACCCTCCTGTGATCGATGTGGGCGTCCAGGACGCCAAGAGGGACTGAGTCTTATGGAACTTCACGAGTACGCGCGGTACGACGCGATCGGGCTCCGGAAACTGATCGGGGCGGGAGAGATCACCGCCGAAGAGGTGGAAACCGCGGCGCGCGAGGCCCTGTCCGTGGCGAACGACCAGGTGAACGGCCTGGCGCTGCCGCTGTTCACCCCGGCGCTCGAACATGACGGGACCGGGCCCCTCGCCGGGGTCCCGTTTCTCATCAAGGACCACGGGCCGGTGGCTCGGGGAATCCCGTTCTCCATGGGGAGCCGGGCCCTGCGGGGCGTCGTCGCCCGGCACGACAGCGACCTGATGACCCGTTTCCGGGCCGCGGGCCTGGTCACCCTGGGCCTGACCACCGTGCCGGAGATGGCGATCAGCTTCGCCACGGAGTCCGTCAGGTACGGGCCGACGCGCAATCCGTGGAACCTGGAGCGGGGCGTCGGCGGTTCGAGCGGTGGCGCGGCGGCCCTGGTCGCGGCCGGTGCCGTACCCGTGGCCCACGGCGGTGACGGAGCGGGGTCCATCAGGATCCCGGCCGCCTGCTGCGGCCTCGTCGGCCTCAAACCGAGCAGAGGCCGTGTCCCGTGCGGACCCGACATGGGAGAGGCGATGCTCGGGATGGTCTACGAGTTCGGGCTGACCCGGACCGTCCGCGACGCCGCTCACCTGCTGGACGCCGTTCAGGGGCCCGGCGTCGGCGACAAGTACACCGCGCCACCGCCACGGGGCCGGTACGCCGACGTCCTGGGAGCGGAACCGGGGCCGCTGCGGGTGGCGGTGACCACGGCCGCCTGGTCGGGGGCCCGGGTGGATCCCCAGGTGGCGACGGCGACGCTCCTGGTCGGCCGGACACTGGAGGAGATGGGACACGCCGTCACCGACGCCCGCCCGGCCCTCGACTGGGACGACGTCCTGCACTGCGCGACGGCGACATCCGTGGCGATCGCCTCCACGCTGCTCCTGGCCCCGCGCAGCCCTGACCCGGCCAAGATGGAAGCCGTCTCCAGACGGCTTCTGGAAGTCGCGAAGGATTACAGCGCGCTGGACATGATGGCCGCCTTCGGCGCGCAGAACCGGGTGACCCGATCGGTGGGCGCCTTCTTCACCGAACACGACCTGCTCGTCACGCCCACGTTGGGCGGGCTTCCAGCCCGTCACGGCACCCTTCGCTACGACGACCCCGACCACACCCTGACGAGCTGGCTGCGATCGATCTTCGACTACGGCCCGTTCACCATGGTCTTCAACGTCTCCGGACAGCCTGCGATCAGCCTGCCGCTCGGTCAGAGCGACGACGGGCTGCCGATCGGGGTGCAGATCATCGCGCCCTACGGCCGTGAGGACCTGCTGTTGCGCATCGCGCACCAGCTGGAGCAGGCGATGCCCTGGAACCGCCGGATCCCCCGGTTCTCCATCGGGAGGCGCTGACAGCCGTGGCCGCCGTACGAGGGCCGCCCGTGACCCAGGCCGGCGACGGCGCCGCCGGCCCCTCAGGGACGATCCGAGCTCTAAGACCGTGACTCATTTGGCCGTCAGTCGTTAGACCGTTCGTGGATGCGTTCCTTCAACGACTGGTGCCTGACGAGCTGTGGGAGCTGTTCCAGCG
>NZ_JBEXZT010000069.1:0-2828 GCF_040631275.1 Streptosporangium sp. NPDC020145
GTCCGTGAAACCGACCCCCGGCAGCTCGCCTACGTCATGTTCACCTCCGGCTCCACCGGAACCCCCAAGGGCGTCGCCGTCACCCACCACAACGTCGCGGCCTTCGCCGCCGACCGTCTCTGGCGGGGGCCCGGCCATCGGCGGGTGCTGCACCACACGGCGCCCTCCTTCGACGTGTCGATGTACGAGCTGTGGGTTCCGCTGCTCAACGGCGGGACGGTGGTCGTCGCCCCGCCCGGCGTACTCGACGCGCCCACCCTCGAACGGATGCTCAGGCAGGAACGCCTCACCGGGGTGTTCCTGACCACCGGACTGTTCAACGTCCTGGCCGAGGACTCACCCGAGGTGCTGGCGGCCGTACCCGAACTGTGGATCGCGGGCGAGGCCGCCTCCGCCGCCGCGGTCGGACGGGTGCTGGCGGCCGGGGGTGACGTCCACAACGGCTACGGCCCGACCGAGACCACGGTCTACGCCACCGCCCACCACGTGACCGAGCCCGGCGACGTGGTCCCGATCGGCGGGCCGCTCGACGGCACGGCCGCCTACGTCCTGGACGCCGCGCTGCGGCCGGTGCCGGTGGGAGTGCCCGGGGAGCTGTACGTCGCCGGAGACCACCTGGCCCGCGGCTACCTCGGCAGGCCCGGCCTCACCGCAGAACGCTTCGTCGCCGACCCCTACGGCCCGCCCGGCACCCGCATGTACCGCACCGGCGACCTCGTCCGCAGGCTTCCCGACGGCCTTCTCGACTATGTCGGCCGGATCGACGGGCAGGTGAAGGTCCGCGGTATCCGGGTGGAGCCGGGGGAGATCGACGCCGTCCTTCTGCGTCACCCCGACGTCGTCCAGAGCGTGACCCTGCTACGCGAGGACAACCCCGGCGACAAACGCCTCGTCACCTACCTCACCACCCGGAACCCCACCGACCCCGGCCACCTGCTCCAACACGCCCGGCGAACCCTGCCCGCCTACATGGTCCCCACCGCCCTCGTCATCCTCGACACCCTCCCCCTCAACCACAACGGCAAAGTCGACCGCGACGCCCTGCCCGCCCCGGAGACGACGACGTCGGGCACGGCGCCGCGCACTCCGGTCGAGGGGATCCTGCGTGACCTGTTCGCGCAGGTGCTCGCCGTACCGGGGATCGGGGTCGACGACGACTTCTTCGCGCTCGGCGGGCACTCGCTGCTGGCCATGCGGGTGGTGGCCGGAATCAGGTCGGCGCTCTCCGTCGAGGTGCAGGTGCGGGAGGTCTTCGAGGCGCCGACCGTCGCCGCGCTCGCCACGGCGGTCGAGAGGGCGAGAGGACGCGGGACCAGGCCGCCGCTGGTCCGCTCGGAGGACTCCGGAGAGCCGTTGTTCTCCTACGCCCAGCACCGGATCTGGATCGTCGACCGGCTCGCCGAGTCCGCCGGGCTCTACACCATTCCACTGGTCCTGCGCCTGTCCGGACGGCTGGACCGGGCGGCGCTCACGGCGGCGCTGCGTGATGTGGCCTTGCGGCACGAGACGCTGCGGACGGTCTTCCCCTCGCCGGACGGCCAGCGGGTGCTCGACGTCGTCCCCGGCCTGACGGTCACGGAGATCGGCGAGGCGGAGCTCGGTCCCGCCATCGAGCGGGAGGCCGCGCGCCCCTTCGACCTGTCGGCCGAACCGCCGGTGCGGGCGTGCCTGTTCGCCCTCGGGCAGGGCGACCCCGACGAGCACGTGCTGGTCGTGCTGCTGCACCACATCGCCGCGGACGGCTGGTCGATGGCGCCGCTCAGGCGCGACCTGGCGACGGCCTACGCGGCCCGCACGCGGGGTGAGGCCCCGGAGTGGGAGCCGCTGCCCGTGCGTTACCGCGACTACACCCTGTGGCAGCGCGAGCTGCTCGGGGACGCGGCGGACCCGGACAGTCTCATGAGCGCGCAGACCGGTTTCTGGCGGCGGGCCCTGGCGGGGCTGCCCGAGGAACTGCCGCTGCCCGCCGACCGGCCCCGGCCGACGGTCCCGGGGCACGGGGGCGGTGCCGTGCCACTGCGGATCCCGCCCGAGCTGCACGGGCGGCTGCTCACCCTGGCCAGGACCGGTCAGGCCACGTTGTTCATGGTCCTGCAGGCGGGGCTGGCGGCGCTGCTGACCAGGCTCGGGGCGGGCGGCGACATACCGGTCGGCTCTCCCGTGGCGGGCCGTGCGGACGAGGCGCTGGACGACCTGGTCGGCTTCTTCGTCAACACGCTGGTGCTGCGCACCGACACCTCGGGCGATCCGAGTTTCCGTGAGCTGCTGGCCCGGGTCAGGGAGGCGGACCTGGCGGCGTACGCGCACCAGGACGTGCCGTTCGAGCATCTGGTCGAGGCGCTCAACCCGGTGCGGCTGCCCGGCCGCAACCCGCTCTTCCAGGTGATGCTGGCCCTGGAGAACACCCCCGACGACAGGACCGAGGTGCCCGGTCTGACGGTGACGCCGGACCCGGACTACTCGTTGTACGGCCTCAGCGGCGCCAAGTGCGACCTGCTGTTCGGTCTCAGCGAGGGGCCGTCGGGAATCCACGGGGTGCTGCAGTACGCCACCGACCTGTTCGACCGCGGCACGGCCGAGTCGATCGCCGGGTGGCTGACGAGGCTGCTGGAGGCGGTGGCGGCGGATCCCGACGTCCGGATCGGGCAGGTCGAGCTGCTCACCGCCGGGGAGCGGCGTGCCCTGGTGGAGGAGGGAAACGCCACCGCGGCGGCGCTGCCGTACGGCGACCTGGCCCGGTTGTTCGAGGCGCGGGTCGCGGCGGACCCCGGCGCCGAAGCCGTGGTCTGCGGCACCACCCGCCTGACCGCCGCGGAGCTCAACGCCCG
>NZ_JBEXZT010000070.1:0-2240 GCF_040631275.1 Streptosporangium sp. NPDC020145
CTCTCCCCGCCGGAAGGGGCTCTGCCCCTCCCAGGTCCCTCCCCGCTGGGAGGGGACACCCCTCCCTAGGCCCACCCCGGGCGGCATCGCTGGCGCTCGCCGCGATCGCGTCGCCGCCGCTCGGTGATTCACTTCCCCGCCGCACCCGGCCAGGGCTCCCGGGCGCGCATCCGTGCGGCATCGGCCCGGCGGGACCGGGACACGGACTGCGCGCGGCGCCTTCGGCGCCGTGCTCGCCGCGCCCGTCCCGCCGGGCCTCGCCTCCCGTCGCGGACCCGCACCGCCCCAGCCAGGCACGGCGATGGAGGGTTTCTTCACCGGCGCCGCCGAGCGATCCAAAGAAGGTACAAGGTCAACAACAGAAACATGTGATCAAACGTGTTGTCATGCGCTCAACAACACACACGCCGACATACTTAAATTTTTTCTGTCGCACTATGACTAACCAGGCCAAACACCCACCGCGGACACCATCACGACACACAAAATCTCCGGCTAACGGCTCACCGATCACGAAGAAGGCTCAAGACGACGACCGAGAAGTTCGCGATCGCAGCCCGGGATGCGTAGGGCGGCAAAGGTGGGGTGGGGTGGGGTTTGCTGGGAGGGTGGGCGCGCCCATGAGTGATCACACAGTGTTGCCGATTAGATTCGTATTGTAGTGATCATTGAGCGGGGGGATGCTTCACCCATGTCCATCATCAAGGCCGGTCGGTCCTACCGGATCCAGAACGCGTACAACCGCTTCTACCTCAACGCCGGCTCCGCAGCCACGCAGAGCGGCATATATCTGACCCAGGAGCCCATGAAGGGCGAAGGGGCGGAGCATGACACGAAGATCTGGCATGTCTTCCCCCTGGACAACGAGTTCCACCTGTTCGCGAACAAGAACAGCGGCCTCGTCATGAAGATCCGCGACGACAGCGTCAAGCCGAAGGAGTGGGCGTGGCAGCAGGAACTGAACTCGCCCGATCGGGCCCCGAGTCAGACCTGGCTCGCTGAGCACGTCTCCGATAACACCTACCGGGTGCGCAACCAGAACAGTCAACTCTCCCTGAGCATCCCGAATTTCTCCTTGACAAAAGGGACGATAGTCGCGCAGCTCCCAGAGGACGACACAGCCAACGTTAAGTGGTGGCAGTGGGTGTTCGAGGTCGAGGACGAGTTCGAGCGCGTGCTGAACCTGCCCACCTTCGAAGGAGTGGGTATCGGTGACATCCACCGGCTGACCGGCTTTGAGCACCTGGAGGAGAACACCACCGATCCCGTCGAGGTCGCCAACTTCGCCTACCCGTTCCCCCTCATCACCGACCAGGCATACGACCGGCAGCGCCAGGCACAGCGGAACCCGTACTACATCCTGCGCAAGTACGGCTACTGGAAGCGCGTCTACCAGTACGAGCACGGAGGCGCCTCGGAGTACACAGAGAAGCAGAAGGCCCACGTCGGCCTTACGAGCCTCAACTCCACGCAGGTGGAGGAGACCACCAGCACATCGGTGAGTGCCGAAGCGTCGTTCGGGTTCAAGGGGTTCGCCTCCTCCATCAGCGAGACTTTCGCCAAGCAGATGAAGGTGACCACCACCAACCAGGAGATCACAGAGACCTGGGCAGAGCGGGAGATCATCCGCACCTACCCCCACGGCACCAAAGTCTCCGAGGCGGTCTGGTACCGCCAGGACGATTACGTCCTGGAACGCCTCGACGGGACCATGCTCATCAAGTGGACCGTCAGCGACGAAACCAAGTCCATCTCCGACGCCTGGCCACCGCAGGCCGCGAAGGAACTTGAGCAGTACCGATCACGCCTGACCTGAACAACCAACGACCACGGACTGAGTCAGGGTGGGCTCAAGGCTCTCAAAGTTGTGGCCAGGGGCAAAGCAGAGGGCCGACCGGGCAGAACATGCATTCTGCCCGGTCACCGGAACCGCATCATCCCGGGCCGTGGCCCTGACTCCGATCGCTCCGCCGATCCGATCCCCGATACCGGCTCGGGACAGGCCACCGAAGTCCGGCTCTGACGAGCGGTATGGCCCCAAACCCAGAGACAACGTGCGCCCCCAAACCTCAAACCGAGGGGACTCCGACTCCGGGAAGGAGGAGCGCAAACGCGCGGGTAGTAGCGATGGCTGAGGAGGGCCGGTCTTCCCGTCCGCCGACGCCCCCCAAAAGCGGAGCGGAGTCGGGGCAGGGGGTCAAGGTCGTTCGTCCAGTAGGGCGCTCCACCTTGACCCCCTG
>NZ_JBEXZT010000071.1:0-2223 GCF_040631275.1 Streptosporangium sp. NPDC020145
TGTCAACGACGGCTGAATCTTGACCCTCTGACGTCGCCTGAATTCTGACCCCCTGATGTGCTTGATCGTTACTGATCGCTGCTGTGACCCGCCGCAGGAACACGACCGAGATCACGATTCTTGAGACGGTAGCTGTCTCCCTTGAGGCTGATGACCTCGGCATGATGAACAAGGCGATCGATCATCGCGGCGGCCACCACATCATCGCCGAAGACCTCTCCCCAACGGCCGAACGGCTTGTTGCTCGTAACGATCAAACTCGCTCGTTCGTAGCGGCTGGAAACCAGCTGGAAGAACAGATTGGCCGCCTCGGGCTCGAACGGGATGTAGCCGACCTCGTCAACGACCAGGACCGGGACGCGCGACAGTTTCGTCAGCTCGTCTTGGAGCTTCCCGGCGGCATGAGCCTCGGCCAGGCGATCGACCCACTGAGCGGCGGTGGCGAACGCGACCCGGTGCCCGGCCTGACAGGCACGAATACCCAAACCGATGGACAGGTGGGTCTTGCCGGTGCCGGGCGGACCCAGGAAGACCACGTTCTCCCGGGCGGCGACGAAGTCCAACGTCCCCAGATGAGCGATGAGGTCGCGCTTGAGGGACCGCTGATGATCGTAATCGAAGTCCTCCAGCGCTTTGCGGGCCGGGAACCGGGCGAACCGGATCCGTGCCTCACCCCCGTGGGACTCACGGGCCGACACCTCTCGTTGCAGGCAGGCGGCCAGGAACTCCTCATGACTCCAGGATTCGGCCCGGGCCCGCTCAGCCAGCCGGTCAACCGCGGCCGCCAGCGACGGCGCCTTGAGCACCCGGGTGAGATAGGCCAGCTCAGCACCGATATCGCGGGACCTGCGAGAACTGCCCGCCGCCGCTTTGCCGCCCGGCCTCGAAGCCGCCGACTCGGCCATCACGCCACTCCCTCGATCCCCTCGATGCCCAGCGCCGTGTCGTAGTCGCTGAGCCGACGCTGCTCAACGTCGTCGGTATCGGCCGGGCCGGTGGCCATGGTGGCCGCCGTGCGCAGACGTGTGCCGCGCAACAGGGCGGCGGCGTGTTCATGCACCGGGTCGGTGATGGTCTGATGCGGCGCCCAGCACCGCTCGTGCCGGGCGACCATCTGACCGGCGCAGGTCACGCCGACCTGGCCCAGATCGGCGACGACCTCGACCAGCCGGCCGATCACCGAAGGATGCACCGAGTAGTCACACGAGGCGATGCGGACGTAGTGATCGCGCGGCAGCCGGACCGAGGCGCGCCACCCGACTGCCGGAGCGACGGGTGGCAGCGCCACCATCGCCGCCAGGTCCGCGCCCAGCCGGTCGGCCGGCCGGCACTCGATGCGCCGATGATGACGGGTGTTGGCCTTGGCCAGCCAGTCGGCGAGCTGGGTGTTGAAGTCGTGGGGGGAGACGAAGCCGCGGCCGGGCAGAAACGAGGTCTCCAGATAGCCGTTGGCTCTTTCCACCAGCCCTTTGGCCTCAGGGTCGCCGGGTCTGCACTGGGCGATCCGGATGCCCAGGGCGCCGCGGAAGGCGTTGGCGTCAGCACTCAGCTGGGGTTTGCCCTGCTTCCACTGGCCGATCGCTGACTCGTTGTCCCAGATGAGGGTCTTGGGGACCGCCCCCAGCTGTGACAGCAGCGCCCAGTGCCCGGCGAACAGGTCCCCGGCCGTGCGAGAGGGCAGCATCCGGGCCATCAGCCAGCGTGAATAGCCCGACACCATGACCAGGACCGGTGGGCTGGCCCGGTGCCCGGCGCCGAGGGGGATCTTCACCGGCGGGAACCATAGATCGCATTGGGCCAGTTCCCCGGCCTGGTAGGTCGTCCGGGACGACGGGTCGACGGGCTTGTAGTGCGGTCGCAGCAGCCGCACCCGGTCTTTGAGCACGGTCAGCGACCGCTGCCAGCCGATCCGTTCAGCGATCACCGTCGCGGGCATGTCCGGGAACTCGGCCAGCAGTTTTCGGATCTGCGGCTCGGCTGCGTCTGCGATCGAGCCCTTGCCGGGCCGCCGGTACTTCGGCGGTGTATCGGCCGCCAGCGCGCTTTTCACGGTGTTCTTCGAGATGCCCATGCGCCGGGCGATGGCCTTGATCGGTATCGCTTCGGCTCGGTGCAACCGGCGGATCTCCGCCCAGTCCTCCACCTTGATCACCCTCCAGAGTGACTGAAGGGGGGTCAGTTTTCGGCCGTCGCCACAGGGTCAGTTTTCACCCGTCGTCGACA
>NZ_JBEXZT010000072.1:0-1879 GCF_040631275.1 Streptosporangium sp. NPDC020145
GCATCTACGTCGGTAAGACCGCCTGGACGCACTACGACTTCGACGTCTACGAGGACTACGACCGCGACTACGCGTTCGTCACCGTCTACAACGGTGTCTTCAGCGGCGGCACCAAGCAGGTCACCGAGTCGGAGTTCAACTCCTTCGTTGGCGACAAGTGGGCCGAGGAGAAGGTCATCTCCGAGGCTGAGTACAAGCTCGGCTACGAGAAGTACGGCGAGAAGGGCCCCTACAAGGCCAAGCTCGTCGACCCCAAGGTCGAGACCGTCGCCAAGCCGGCCGACGCCAAGAACCTTGAGGTTGTCGAGAAGTACATCAAGGGCGAGGGCCCGACCCCCGGCATCAAGCTGGTCGGCGCTCAGGTCTCCCAGAGCGAGTACAACGCCGCCCTCAAGCACAGCTTCGAGAACGGCGCGCAGTTCGAGCGCCTGAGCAAGCCGGTCGCCATCAGCAAGGAGGAGTTCGACTCCCTCACCGCTGACAAGGCCAACGGCAAGTACCTGCTGGGCCAGCTGGCCGAGGTCAAGAAGGACGGCGTCGTCGTCGGCTGGACCAAGCAGGAGTTCTACGTCAAGAAGTGGGTCAAGTCCACGGTCCAGGTGAAGTACTGGGTCGACCAGTACTTCATCACGGTCTCCAAGGACGCCGGTCGCCTCGGTGACAACGTCGGTGGCCAGGGCTTCGCGTGGAACCAGAAGACCGGCCAGGCCGTCTTCATCTTCGGCTACCCCGAGGGCCCGCACCCCGACGGTGACAAGCCCTTCACCGGCATCACGCCGAAGTGGGTGTACGGCAAGACCTCCGGCAAGGTGTACGTCTCGGCCGCGCAGAAGATCGAGGAGCACATCGGTGTCAAGGGTGCTCTCACCCCCGGCGCCGACGGTGGCCCCTGGGTCCTGAAGTACAACAACAACAAGCGTCTTGGCTACGTCAACGGCGTCACCAGCCAGTTCGGCGACCAGGACGGCAACGGCCGCTACGACCTGATCACCTCGGCCTACTTCGACGGCGAGACCGCCGACATCTACAAGAAGGCCGCGAACGTCTGGTCCGGCAGGATCGTTGGCCCGAACGGCGAGCTCTACAAGTAAGCCGTTAGGGACCTGACGGTCTCCGAGTCAGGGGGTCCAAACCCCTGACTCACCCAGCTTCACCACAGAGGGGCCCGGTGTGCGCACACCGGGCCCCTTTGGCATGCCCGGAAGTCCTCGCCTCGACGGGCGGTCCACGGACACGACTCCGGCCCCCGAAGCCAGGGGCCGACGACTCACGGCCTCCGAATCAAGGCTTGTTAGACGTGGATCACCCGAATTCGGTGCCATCAGATTGATGTGATCTACATCACATCAGGCATCGTAACCCAAAGTATTGGGACGAACACACCACTTCAGACACACCAGCAACTCGGTTAGTTGATCTGCAAAAACGCCGTAGATCATTCGCAATCACCAGGGAGACAGCACGGCCCCATAAAGGTAACAGAATGATATCGGGAGGTTTGGGTGCTTCGCGGCTTCGCCGAGCGGCTTTCGCTCTTCAAGATCAGCACTGTATGTTCCTGGCTATCCCTTTACTGACGCATGGGACGCAAGATGCGTTCCACATCAGACCAAGGAGTTCCCTTGAAGCGCATCCTCCTCCCGGCCGGTGGCGCCGTTCTCGCCTCCGGTCTGCTGGCCGCTGGTCTGGCTGGCACCGCTCAGGCCGCCCCCGACTGGGCGACCGACCCGCTGGCCAACAACACCGCCGCCGCCAAGTCGGTTGCTCAGTACTGGACGGACTCCAACAACGCCGCGCTGAAGAGCGCGACCGCGTACTACCACGACGCCTCCGCGACGGGCTGGAAGTCCGGTGGCGGTTACTCCCCCGACGGCAAGCC
>NZ_JBEXZT010000073.1:0-1654 GCF_040631275.1 Streptosporangium sp. NPDC020145
ATGGACCACGTAGGAGGCGCACTTGTCGATCTCGGCGGGCGCGCACTTCTGCCAGATCTCGGTGCCGCCGGCCATCAGGACCTTGTCGGCGTCCTTGACCATGGTGCGTTCGGCGAGGAAATTGACCAGGGACCACGCGTCCTTGGCGTAGTACGTCTCGTCGAACATCACCGCGTTCGGGCGGCCCAGGTTGACGAAGCGGAGGAACGCCCCGAACACCGTCACCAGCAGCGGGCCGATCCAGCCCCACATGGCGCCGCCGGGCATCGGCGGCACCAGCCGGTCACGCACGGAGACGGCCGAGTCGGTGCTCGGTTCTGACTCCGGCTGTTCGAACGCCTGGTTGGGGAAGTCGGTCACGGCCACCCGGCCATCGTACGGGCCTCCTCCCCTCACGAACCTAAGAAACACCGCCTACATGTCCAATTACGGAACTTCTCCCCTTGTTGGGACCCCGTGTCGGATGCGGGAGGATGGAACCGTGAACGACAACGGCAGGCTGGTGCTCGCTGGAGCCCCGATCGGACAGACGGGCGACGCCTCGCCGAGGCTGCGCGAGGCGCTGGAGACCGCCGACGTGGTCGCCGCCGAGGACACCCGCCGCCTGCGCCGTCTGGCGGCCGACCTGGGCGCGGAGATCGGCGGCAGGGTCGTCTCCTACTACGACGCCAACGAGGCGGGCCGGGCGGCCGAGCTGCTGGGCGAGCTGCGGGACGGCAGGACCGTCCTGATCATCACCGACGCCGGGATGCCCGGTGTCTCCGACCCGGGCTACCGCCTGACCCGCCTGGCCGTCGAGGCCGGGATCACGGTCACCTCGCTGCCAGGGCCCTCCGCGGTCACCACCGCGCTGGCCGTCTCCGGCCTGCCCAGCGACCGCTTCTGCTTCGAGGGCTTCCCGCCGCGTAAGCCGGGCGAGCGCGACCGCAGGCTGCGGGCGCTGGCCGCCGAGGAACGCACGATGGTGTTCTTCGAGGCGCCCCACCGGCTCGCGGCCGCGCTCGGCGCGATGGCCGAGGCGTTCGGGGCCGAGCGCAGGGCCGCCGTCTGCCGCGAGCTGACCAAGACCTACGAGGAGGTACGGCGCGGCGGCCTGGGCGAACTGGCCGTGTGGGCGGCCGACGGGGTCAAGGGCGAGATCACCGTGGTGGTCGCCGGGCACGACCCGCAGGAGGTCGAGCCGGACATCGAGGACCTGGTCGCCGAGGTCGCCAGGCGCGCGGAGACCGGGGTGCCGAGGAAGCAGGCGATCGTGGACGTCGCGAAGTCGGCGGGGATTCCCAAACGAGATCTTTACGATGCTGTCCACAGAGGGTGATTTTTCTCCATACTTCCCTAAATGGGATTAACCAGAGATCGACTTCTGCCCCCCATGCCGGGAAACGTCCTGCTGGGCTGGCTGGGACCGTTGTTCGTCGCCGCGCTCGGGGCGTTCCTGCGGTTCGACCGTCTCGGACTGCCGAAGGCGGTGGTGTTCGACGAGACCTTCTACGCCAAGGACGCCTACTCGCTGAGCCTCTTCGGCGTTGAGCGGGCCACACTCGGCGACGCGTCGAACCCGATCTCCGACCGGATGCTCATCGCCGGGAACACCGACATCTGGATCGGCTGCTCCCCGCCGGAGGCCGCCCCCTGCCCGCAGTACGTCGCCCAC
>NZ_JBEXZT010000074.1:0-1421 GCF_040631275.1 Streptosporangium sp. NPDC020145
GGTCACGTCCAGCGAAGTGGTGTATGAGCTGACCTTCGCGTGATCCTGTTTCTGCAGGTTAAGCGGTAAGTGTCTGCGGTAGCGGATTATGGGCCGGTGTGTCGCCGGTAAGAACGCGCATCCGGCACTTGGCCAGGGCGTCGAGTCCCATGTAGCGGCGGGCCTCGGTCCACTCGTCGGTCTGCTCGGCCAAAACCGCACCGACAAGCCGGACGATCGCGGCCCGGTCGGGGAAGATCCCGACCACGTCGGTGCGGCGGCGGATCTCCTTGTTCAGCCGTTCTTGAGGGTTGTTGGACCAGATCTGCTTCCAGACCTCGCGGGGGAAGGCGGCGAAGGCCAGCACCTCCTCCCGTGCTCGATCCAGGTGTTCGCACGCGGCCGGATATCTGGCCGCCAGTGCCTCGATGACCCAGGAGTACTGGGTGTGCACCGCTTCACTGGTGGGCTGGTCGAAGATGGTGCGCACCAGTGTCGCCACCCACGGCTGCGCCGATTTCGGCACCGTGGTCAGCAGGTTGCGCAGGTAGTGGGTGCGGCATCTCTGCCAGGACGCACCCGGCAGGGTCGCGCCGATCGCCTCCACCAGGCCGGGGTGGGCGTCGGAGACGACCAGCTGCACCCCGCCCAGGCCGCGGGCCACCAAGCCCCGCAGGAAGGCCAGCCAGCCGGCGCCGTCTTCGGCCGAGGTGACCTCCAGCCCGAGGATCTCCCGGTTGCCGTTGGTGTTAACGGCGGTGGCGACCAGGACGTGCACGTTGATGATCCGGCCGCCTTCGCGGACCTTCTGGGTCAGGGCGTCCAGCCACACGAACGCGTACGGCCCGGCGTCCAACGCGCGGGTGCGGAAGGCCTCCACCTGAACGTCGAGGACCTTGGCCATCTGGGAGACCTGGCTTTTGGAGATGGTTTTGATGCCGAGCTGTTCCACCAGCTTGTCGACCCGCCGGGTGGACACCCCGAGCAGGTAACTGGTGGCCACCACGCTGATCAGCGCCTGCTCGGCCCGCCGCCGACGCTCCAGCAGCCACTCGGGGAAGTAGGAGCCCGAGCGGAGTTTCGGAACGGCGAGTTCGACGGTGCCGGCGCGGGTGTCCCACTCGCGGGCGCGGTAGCCGTTGCGGCGGTTGGTGCGCTCGTCGCTGCGGGTGCCGTACTCGGCGCCGCACAGGGTGTCGGCCTCGGCCGACATCAACGTCTCGGCCATGGTCTTCACCATGGATCGCAACAGATCCGGATCCTGCTGCTGGATCTGCTCCGCCAGCCACGTGGCGGGGTCCACACTGTTGTTCACGGCCATCGCTTTCTTCTCCTTCGATCTTGATGTCGCAATCACGAAGGATCACGCGATGGCCGTCCTCATTCACGGCGCCACGCCATCTAGCTGGGGAAACTCATACACCACGTCCGTGGACGCAACC
>NZ_JBEXZT010000075.1:0-1362 GCF_040631275.1 Streptosporangium sp. NPDC020145
TGTCCGCCATACGGCGTTCGTCATGGCGACATCTCCCCCCTGTAGAAGGGTCTCTCGCCCGAGAGCACCTGCTCACCCCCGCAAGGAGAACAATGCGTCCTGTCCGACCGCTGCTTCTGGCTGCCCTGAGCGTCATGCTGGTGGGCGGCTTGGCCGCCCCCGCCTCCAGCCAGAGCATCCCGTCCATCGAACCCCAGGTCGAGACGCCCGCACTCTTCGACGACGAGGCCGGCGGCAATGCCAACGGCGACGACCCCGCGATCTGGGTCCACCCGTCCGACGACGAGGACAGCGTCGTCGTCACCACCGCCAAGGAGGGCGGGCTCAACGTCTACGACCTCGACGGCCAGCTCACCCAGCACATCGACGCCCCCGCCGCCCCCGGCCCCGACGACGAGAACGGCCGGTTCAACAACGTCGACGTCGCCTACGGCTTCGCGGGCAAGGACCTCGCCGTCGTCTCCGACCGCGGGCGCGACCACCTTCGCTTCTACGCCATCAACGACGGCCACCTCACCGACGTGACCGACCCGGCCGTGCCATTCCTCTTCAACAGCACCCAGGCCGAGGTCAACGACCAGGAGACCGGGTACGGCCTGGCCACCTGGAAGGACTCGACCGGCACCTACGCCCTGGTCAGCCGCCGCCACAAGACCTCGATCGGCCTGTTCAAGCTGGTCGCGACCGCGGGCGGCAAGGTGAGCTACCAGCCGGTGCGCACGCTCGACCTGCCCGCCTCCTTCACGCTGCCGAACGGCACGAGCTGGACCCCCTGCATGGAGCCCGACGAGCTCGCCCAGGTCGAGGGCATGGTCGTCGACCAGAACCGCGACGTGCTCTACGCGGCCCAGGAGGACGTCGGCATCTGGCGCCTGCGCGCCGACCTGACCGGCACGCCGGTGCTGCTCGACAAGGTCAAGGAGTTCGGCGTGCCCGGCACGTACGACGAGGAGACCGAGGAGTGCACGCCGGGCGCCGACCCCGGTTACGGCGGCACACACCTGTCAGCCGACGCCGAGGGCCTGACGATCTACTACCGCGAGGACGGCAAGGGCTACCTGCTGGCCTCCAGCCAGGGTGACAACACCTTCGCCGTCTACCGGCGCGAGGGTTCCAACGCCTACCTCGGCCAGTTCCGCGTCGGCTCGGGCAACGGCCTCGACGGCGTCGAGCACAGCGACGGCTCGATGGTGCTCAACGTGCCGCTCGGCGACTTCGACGAGGGCGTCTTCATCGCCCACGACGGCGCCAACACCCCCGAGGTGCCCGACAGGGAAAACACCAACTTCAAGTACACCGAATGGGATGACATCGCCGAGGAGCTGAACCTGGACGTCGACACCGACGGCTGGGACCCGCGCG
>NZ_JBEXZT010000076.1:0-1171 GCF_040631275.1 Streptosporangium sp. NPDC020145
CTAAGCGCCTATCCAGAAGTTCTGCGCGTAACCAGGTGTGAGATCGCCGGGGCATAAGGGCGTTGACACGGGCCTCGCCGGGGGTTGGATCGAGGTTGCCACAACGTCCACCCCACCGGCGAGGTCGTGGTCAGTATGCGCCCTCCTGTCGTGTTCGCCAATGCTCCGGCCACCTCGATCGAGCACCTGCAGGCGGAGTTACGGGGACACTGGCGGCAGGCAACGCGGGCGGTGATGGTGCTGCTGTCGCTGCATGGGCTGTCGGCGGTGCAGATCGCCGACCTGCTCGGCTATGACCCGGGCACGGTCCGCCGCTGGATCGACCGGTTCAACCGCCGCGGGGTGGCCGACCTGGCCGACCGGCCCCGTCCGGGTCGCCCGCGCCTGGGCGGCCGACGGCTGACCAGGCGCATCGCCGCCTTGCTGGCCCACCCGGGACCGTGGACGATCCCGCGGCTGTGGCGGTTGCTGAACCGGCCCCATCTGAGCCGCCACGCCCTGTATCGGCGGGTGCGGCTGGTGGCCGTCTGGCGGCGACCCAAGCTGATCGCCCGGGGCGATCCCGACCGCCGACGCGTGCTGGCCGACATCACCGCGCGGCTGCGTGCCCTGCCGCGCGGGGCGGTGGTGTGGGCCGCCGATGAGACCCACGTGCACCTGCTGCCGCACATCCGCGCCAGTTGGACGCTGCGCCCATGCCGCCCGGAGGTCGTCACACCGGGCAAGAACCGGCAGGTCACCGTGCTCGGCGCGCTGGAGATGACCACCGGGCGGTGGGTGTATCGGCTCGGCCGCCGGTGCGCGGCCGACTTCCTGCGCCTGCTCGATCAGGTGATCGCCGCGTTCCCGGCCGCCCCGCACATCGTCGTGATCTGCGACAACGACAGCATCCACCACGCCGGGATCGTCACCGCCTACCTGGCCGAGCATCCTGGCCTGGAGCTGCTGTACGGGGCGCGCTACAGTCCGCATGACAACCCGGTGGAGCGCATCTGGGCCGTGTTGAAGGCGTTCATCGCCAACACTGCCGTCACCTGGCCCGGCCGCCTCAGACAGATCCATGCCTTCTTCCGCGCCCGTTCACCGGATCAGTTGCTGACCGCCGCAGTTCCATGGACCAGCCCTTGGCTCCCGGCTGGTTACAAGCGGAACTTTTGGAATGCCGCTTAGT
>NZ_JBEXZT010000077.1:0-1098 GCF_040631275.1 Streptosporangium sp. NPDC020145
GACCTGGCCAAGGTCGGCCGCTACAAGATCAACAAGAAGCTCGGCGTCGACGCCGACATCACCCAGGGCACGCTGACCGAAGAGGACATCGTCGCCACCATCGAGTACATCGTCAAGCTTCACGCGGGCGAGACCTCGATGCAGGGTTCCGGTGGCGAGATCGTCGTCGAGACCGACGACATCGACCACTTCGGCAACCGCCGCCTGCGCACGGTCGGCGAGCTCATCCAGAACCAGGTCCGGCTGGGCCTGGCCAGGATGGAGCGGGTCGTGCGGGAGCGGATGACGACGCAGGACGTCGAGGCGATCACGCCGCAGACCCTGATCAACATCCGTCCCGTCGTGGCGTCGATCAAGGAGTTCTTCGGGACCTCCCAGCTGTCGCAGTTCATGGACCAGACCAACCCCCTGGCGGGCCTGACGCACAAGCGGCGTCTGTCCGCGCTGGGTCCCGGTGGTCTGTCGCGTGAGCGGGCGGGCTTCGAGGTTCGTGACGTTCACCCGTCCCACTACGGCCGGATGTGCCCGATCGAGACGCCGGAAGGCCCGAACATCGGTCTGATCGGCTCGCTCGCCTCCTTCGGCCGGGTGAACTCCTTCGGGTTCGTCGAGACGCCCTACCGCAAGGTCGTCGACGGCAGGGTGACCGAAGAGGTCCACTACCTCACCGCCGACGAGGAGGACCGCTACGTCATCGCCCAGGCGAACACGCCGATCGCCGCCGATGGCACGTTCCTTGAGGACCGCGTCCTCGTCCGCCGTAAGGGTGGCGAGTTCGAGTCCGTGAGGGCGAACGAGGTCGGTTACATGGACGTCTCGGCACGCCAGATGGTGTCGGTGGCGACCGCGATGATCCCGTTCCTGGAGCACGACGACGCCAACCGGGCGCTCATGGGTTCCAACATGCAGCGTCAGTCGGTGCCGTTGCTGAAGAGCGAGGCGCCGCTGGTCGGGACCGGGATGGAGTACCGGGCCGCGACGGACGCCGGGGACGTGATCACCGCGGACAAGGCCGGGGTGGTCGAGGAGGTCTCGGCCGACTACGTCACCGTGATGAACGACGACGGCACCCGCACCACCTACCGG
Organism: Streptosporangium sp. NPDC020145; assembly: GCF_040631275.1. Taxonomy (NCBI): domain Bacteria; kingdom Bacillati; phylum Actinomycetota; class Actinomycetes; order Streptosporangiales; family Streptosporangiaceae; genus Streptosporangium; species Streptosporangium sp. NPDC020145. The sequence goes on from NZ_JBEXZT010000077.1 coordinate 1,087, forward strand.
GTGGCGAAGTTC
>NZ_JBEXZT010000078.1:0-1047 GCF_040631275.1 Streptosporangium sp. NPDC020145
CGCAATCACGAAGGATCACGCGATGGCCGTCCTCATTCACGGCGCCACGCCATCTAGCTGGGGAAACTCATACACCACGTCCGTGGACGCAACCCAAGTAATAAGGAGACATCGTGACGGAGACAAGCAGGAACAAGAAGCATTTGGGGGTCCAGCGAGGGGACCATACGACCATCCGGTACACGGCCAGCGGCCCGGCCGGAGGGCCGGCCCTGGCCCTCATCCACGGCTGGGCGTGCGACCGCGGCGACTTCGACGCGGTGACCAACCATCTGCCCAAGAACCACCGTGTCCTCGCGATCGACCTTGCCGAGCACGGCGAGTCGCGCTCGACGCGGGCGCTGTGGACGATGGAGGAGTTCGCCCGCGACGTGGCGGCCGTGCTGGAGGCCGAGTCGGTGAACAAGGCGGTCGTGGCCGGGCACTCCCTCGGTGGGGCCGTCGCTGTCGAGGTTGGCAAGCTGCTTCCCGATACGGTCTCGCGCGTGGTGGCGCTCGACGCGCTGCACTACCTGTCCCTGTTCCCGGCGATGAGCGACGAGCAGGTCGAAGCGATGCTGCGCCTGTTCCGGGAGGACTTCGCCGCCGGGGTGCGGGGCCTCGTCGAGGGAGGCTCGCCGGCGGGGACCGATCCGGCTCTCAAGGAAACGTATTTCGAGAAGATGGTCGCCGTACGGCAGCCCGCGGGGCTGCGTTCCATCGAAGGGCTCATGCGCTGGGACATGGACGCGGCACTGCGCGAGACGAAGCAGCCGATCACCGTGTTCGCGATTCGTGACCTGGTGACGCAGGAAGCGATCGACCGCTACGGGGACCGGCTCGACATCGTTCTCATCGAGCTGGGCAGCCACCACTTCCCAGTGGAGGCGCCCGAGGGCACGGCGAAGCTTCTGGCCGATGTGGGAACCGACTAGGAACTGCTTGGAAAGCCGGGGACTCTGCTCTTCAGTATTAAGGCCTGTCTGACAATTCGGAGTGGCGGAGCCAGAGCATGACGGATGCCAGGGTGACGCCTGCGAGGTAGCGGCTGGCGAGCTTGTCGAAGCG
>NZ_JBEXZT010000079.1:0-1046 GCF_040631275.1 Streptosporangium sp. NPDC020145
CGGTGCATGAGGTGTTCGAGGTGCGGGCCCGGGAACACCCCGACCGCGTCGCGGTGACCGAACCCCACGGCGCGACCCTGACCTACGGCCAGCTCAACGCCGCCGCCAACCGCCTGGCCCACACCCTGAACAACCGGGGAGTGAAGCCCGGGGACCTGGTCGGACTGCACCTGACCCACAGCGCCACCTACATCACCGCCCTGCTCGCCGTACTGAAAGCCGGCGCCGGATACGTGCCCCTGGAGCCCGGCCTGCCCCCGGGCCGGTTGACGCTGATGGCCACCGAACCCGGCCTGGCCGCCGTCATCACCACCCCCGCCCACCCCTGGACCCCCACCCAGGCCCCGGCCCCCGCCCAGGTCCCGGCCTCAGCCCCCGCCCAGGCCCCCGCCCAGGCCCAGGCCCAGGTCCAGGCCTCCGCCTCCGCCCCGGCCCCTGCCCGGGTTCCTGCCCTGGTTCCGGTGCTGGACCTGACCGCCGAAGCCGAGACGATCGCCGCCCAGCCGGACACCAACCCGGCCCACCCGGCCGACCCGGAGCGGGTCTTCTACATCCCCTACACCTCCGGCTCCACCGGCCGGCCCAAGGGAACCCTCGTCCCCCACCGGGCCATCAACGGCTTCTTCACCGGCGTGCACTACGCCACCTGGGGACCCGACACGGTCGCCCTGCTGCACTCGGCCCTGTCCTGGGACGGCAACCTCGTCGAGATCCTCCCCCCGCTGCTGACCGGCGGACGCGTCGTGGTGCACACCGGAACCAACCGCGACCCCCTGACCGTCGCCGAAACCGTCCACGCCCACCAGGTCACCCACCTGTTCCTGCCCACGACCGCGTTCAACACGATCATCTCCACCAGCCCCCACCTCCTGGCCAACGTGCAGCAACTCATCTTCGGCGGCGAGGCCGTCACCGTCCGCCACGTGCGCACCGCCCTGGCCGAACTGCCCGCCACCCGGCTGGCCCACGGCTACGGCCCCAGCGAGTGCACCGTCTTCGCCACCGCCCACCTGGTCACCCCCGCCGACCTGGACCGGCCCACCATC